>NZ_FMCH01000471.1 GCF_900091855.1 Streptomyces sp. DvalAA-14 | reverse complement strand
CCGCGCGGCCGACGGCCGGGGCGTCGGACGCCGCCGACCCCGACCGGTCGGCCTGATCTACGCTGGATCCTCTGCTGTGCCGGGCGGCCGGCGGGCTCGCCCGGGGGAAGAGGATCTCGCACGTGGTGGACACGATGACCGGCGGCTTCGAGCTGCGCGGGCGCCGACGCGAACAGGACACGCTCGACCGCCTGCTGCGCGATGTCCGCGACGGGCGGAGCCGCGTGCTGGTGCTGCGCGGTGAACCGGGCGCCGGCAAGACCGCCCTGCTCGACTATCTGGTCGAGCGCGCACCGGGCGGCCGGGTGACCCGGACGGCCGGGGTCGAGCCGGAGTCCGAGATCGCGTATGCGGCGCTCCAGCAGCTCTGCGCGCCGCTGATGGACCGCCTGGAGCGGCTGCCCGAGCCGCAGCGGGGCGCGCTGTCCGTCGCCTTCGGGCTGATCCCCGGCGATCCGCCGGGAGCGCTGCTCGTCGGCCTGGCCGTGCTCGGCCTGCTCGCCGAGGCCGCCGCGCGGCAACCGCTGGTCTGTGTGGTGGACGACGCGCAGTGGATCGACCGGATGTCCGAGGTCGTCCTCACCTTCGTCGCCCGCCGGCTGGACGCCGAATCGGTCGCGCTGGTGCTGGCGGCCCGCAGCCCGGGCGACGAGCAGCTCTTCGCCGGCCTGCCGGAGCTGCGCGTCGACGGGCTGCCCGACGCCGACGCGCGCGCTCTGCTGGACACGGTGCTCACCGGGCCGGTCGACGCCCGCGTACGCGACCGGATCGTCGCCGAGACCCGGGGCAATCCGCTGGCCCTGATCGAGCTGCCGCGCGGCCTGACCGCGACCCAGCTGGCCTTCGGGTTCGGCGCGCGGAGCGCCACCCCGCTGATGGGCCGGGTCGAGGAGGGCTTCCAGCGGCGCATCGCGGCGCTGCCCGCCGACACCCGCCGCCTGGTGCTCACCGCCGCCGTCGAGCCGATCGGTGACGTGACCTTGCTGTGGCGCGCGCTCGACCGGCTGGGCATCGGCCCCGAGGCCGTCGCCCCCGCCGAGGCCGCCGAGCTGATGGAACTGGGGACCCGGGTCCGCTTCCGGCACCCGCTGGTGCGCTCGGCCGCGTGGCGGTCGGCCGGGGCGGCCCAACTGCGCGAGGCCCATGCCGCGCTGGCGGAGGTGACCGACGCCGGCAAGGATCCCGACCGCCGGGCGTGGCACCGGGCGCACGCCGCGGTCGGACCCGACGAGGAGGTCGCCGGCGAGCTCGAGCGCTCGGCCGACCGGGCCATGGCCCGCGGCGGCCGGTCCGCCGCGGCGAGCTTCCTGCAACGTGCCACCGAGCTGACCGCCGACCCGGGACGCCGGGCGGGGCTGGCCCTGGCCGCCGCCCATGCCCGCTTCGCGGCCGGGTCCCCCGCGCTGGTGCCGGACCTGCTGGCCGCCGCCGAGCTGGGCCCGCTCGACGTCCTGCAGCGGGCCGGCCTGGAGCGGCTGCGGGCCCAGGTCACCCTCGCGCTCGACCCCGGCCGGGGAGCCGGCCCGCCGCTGCTCGCCGCCGCCCTGCGGCTGCGGAGCCTGGACGCCGCCATGGCCCGGGAGACGTATCTGTCCGCGCTGGGTGCCGCCGTGCACGCCGGCCGGCTCGGCGGCGACCTGCGCCGGACCGCCGAGGCCGCCCGGGCGGTGCCGGCCGGGCAGGACGCGGTCGGCCTGCTGCTGACCGGTCTGACGCGGTGGAGCCTGGAGGGCTACGCGCCGTCCGTACCGGTCCTGCGCCGGGCGCTGGAAGCGCTCACCGCGAACGAGGACCCCGGCCTGCTGTGGCTGGCCGGACCCGTGGCGCACGAGGTGTGGCAGGAGGCGACCTGGCTGCGGCTCACCGAGCGGGCGATCGACGTCGCCCGTTCCACCGGGGCGCTGTCGCTGCTGCCCACCGCGCTGGTCTTCCGCGCCGGGGCCCTGGTCTTCGCCGGCCGCTTCGCCGACGCGTCGGACCTGCTCGACGAGGCCGACAGCCTGGAGCGGGCCACCGGCCTCGCCGCACACCCCTCCGCCCAGCTGACGCTGGCCGCCTACCGGGGCCGGGAACTGCCGGCCCTGGAGCTCATCGAGGCGACGGTCAAGGACGCCGAGGCACGCGGCGAGGGCCGGCTGCTCGGCCTGGCCGGCTACGCCAAGGCAGCGCTGTTCAACGGGCTGGGCCGCTACTCGGCCGCGTTGGAGGCCGCCCGCGAGGCCACCGGGTACGAGGACCTCGCCGTGTTCAACTGGACGCTCGGCGAACTGGTCGAGGCCGCGGCGCGCGCCGGGGAGCCGGCCGTCGCCGCGCTGGCGCGGGAGCGGCTGCGGGAGCGGACCGCGGCCGCCGGTACGGACTGGGCCCTGGGCGTCCAAGATGTCGCCGACGCGCTCGCCGGCCCGCCGGAACAGGCCGAGCGGCACTACCGCGACGCCGTCGAGCGGTTGTCCGCCGGCCGCCTCGGGCTGCCCCTGGCGCGGGCGCGGCTGCTCTACGGCGAGTGGCTGCGCCGGGAGAACCGACGCGGCGACGCCCGGACCCAACTGCACACCGCCCACCAGGCGTTCACCGCGATGGGCGCGGAGGGCTTCGCCGAACGGGCCGGCCGGGAGCTGGCCGCGACCGGCGAGAGCGTCCGCAAGCGGAGCCCCGGCGCGCCCGAGGAACTCACCCCGCAGGAGCTGCAGATCGCCCGGCTGGCCAGAGCGGGCCGGACCAATCCCGAGATCGGCGCCGTGATGTTCATCAGCCCGCGCACCGTCGAGTGGCACCTGCGCAAGATCTTCATCAAGCTCGGCATCGGGTCGCGCCGCGAACTGCGCGCCGCGCTGCCCGACCGGTGACCCCCGGGGGTCACACCAGGGACTCTGCCCGGGGCCACCGCCCGCTCGCTCGGCGATCGTAGGAAACCGGATGCCGGACGGCATCCGGACCTCGCTGGGAAGGGACGCTGGAATGGACACGGTGGAGTACAAACTCGAGGTGCTCGTCCTGCCGGTGGCGGATGTCGACCGGGCCAAGGAGTTCTACGAGCGGATCGGCTTCCGGACCGACCTCGACTACGCCGGCGGTGCGGACTTCCGCGTCGTGCATGTCACCCCGCCGGGTTCCGCGTGCTCGATCATCGTCGGCACCGGGGTCAGCGACGCCCGGCCGGGCTCGGTGCAGAACCTGCATCTGATCGTGGCCGACATCGAGAAGGCCCGGGCGGACCTGATCGGGCGCGGCGTCGAGGTGAGCGAGATCTTCCACGACGAGGACGGCGTCTTCCACCACGCCGGAACCGGCAAGCGGGTGCCCGGCTTCCTGCCCGGCAGGCCCTCGTACGGCGCCTTCGCCTCCTTCAGCGACCCCGACGGCAACGGCTTCCTCCTGCAGGAGATCACCGAGCGGCAGCCCGGTCGCTGACCAGCGGTCCGCCGCCGCCGGACCGCTCCCCGGCCCGGGCGGATCACCCCCTGCCCGGCCCCCGGCACATCGAAAGGACAAGAACCATCCCCGCCCGCCCCCGGCGAACCCGCCGCCGCGGCGCTCGCGAGCCGCAGCTCCGGGAGCGGGACAGCCCTCAGGCGCGGGTGCGCGCCACCAGCAGGGTGACGTCGTCGGGGGACGGCTTCGTGCGGAAGGCGTCGGGGAAGGCGGCGGCCGGGCCTCGCTCGGCGCTTCCCATGCCGTACGGCGCCATCGCGGTCACCACCCGCTGGCAGAACTGCTCCAGCGGAAGCGAGGGACCGGCCAGCGCGGTGCGCAGCCGGTCCATCCCGGTGTCGATGTCGGCCGTGCGGGTCTCGATCAGGCCGTCCGTATAGAGGGCGATGGTGCTGCCGGCGGGCAGGTCCACCGTGACGGACCGGTACGCCATCGTGCCCAGCCCGATCGGCGGCCCGACCGGCAGGTCCACGAAGCCGATGCTGCCGTCGGGATTGCGCACGGCCGGCGGCGGGTGGCCGGCGGAGGCCATGGTGCAGCCGCGGGTGGCGGGGTCGTAGACCGCGTACAAGCAGGTGCCGCCCATCGCCGAGGCCGCGAAGCTGCTGTCGCCCCCGGTGTCCTGGTCGCTGAGCCGGAGGACGAGCCGGTCCAGCCGGGCCAGCAGCTCCTCGGGCGGCGGGTCCAGGTCGGCGAGGGTCTGCACGACGGTCCGGTACTGGCCCATCCGCGCGGCGGCGCTGATGCCGTGCCCCACCACGTCGCCGATGACCAGGGCCACCCGGCCCTCGGACAGTGGGACCACGTCGAACCAGTCGCCGCCGACACCCTTGCGCGTGTCGGCCGGCAGATACCGGGACGCCACCTCCAGCGCGGCGCCGCCCGAGATCTTGCCGGGCAGCAGACTGCGCTGGAGAGTCAGGGAAGCCGCCCGCTCCCGGCTGTAGCGCCGCGCGTTGTCCAGGCTCAACGCCGCCCGCTCCACGAACTGTTCGATCAGCAGCAGATCCTCCCGCGAGAACGGCAGCGGGTTGTCGGTCCGGACGAACACCGCCTCGCCCAGCACCATGCCGCGGGCCTTCAGCGGGACGATGATCAGCGAGTGCATGCCGGTCGCCTTGATCGTCCGGGCCCGCTGGGGGTCCTGGTCGAGCCAGGTGCCGGGCGAGGTGTCCAGCACCGGCTCGAAGTGTGTCAATCCCGAGAGCAGGGCGCGGGTGAAAGGGGAATCCGGTGGGACGACGACCACCTCGCCGATCTGCCACAGCGCCTCGGGCAGGCCCGCGTGGATGGAAGCGATACCCGCCCGCCGGAAGACCGGGATCCGGGGATCGGCGGAATCGGTGTCCGAGGCCCCTATCGGCTCGGCCGGCTCCTCGCCGAGCGAAACCCAGTCCGCCAGATCCACCGTGACGTAGTCGGCCAGCAACGGCACGGCGGCATCGGCCAGTTCCTGCGCGGTCCGCTGGACGTCAAGAGCCGTCCCGATGTGCCGACTGGCCTCGCTGACCTGCAGGAAATGCTGCCTGATACGGGAGTCGGTCACGTCGGTGGCCGTCGAACACACACCGACCGGTTCGCCGTTCGGCCCTTCGACGCGGAAGAAGGTGCCCGCCAGTACCAACTCCCCGCCGTCGGGCAGGGTGCAGCGGTACTCGCGGTCGATCACTGGTTCCCCCGAATCGAAGACCCCTTGGACCAGGGCCTCCAGCGCCCGGCCCTCGGGACCGGGGAACACCTCGGCCGCCCGGCGCCCGGGCCGGTCCACCCCCATGGCCGCATCCATCCGCCCGGCCGCCTCGTTCAGCCACACGCGCCGCCCGTCCCGGTCGAACAGCGACAGCGCGATCGGTGACTGGTGCAGCAGGTCGGCCGGCTCCGGCACCGGCGGCAGTGACGCGGACTCCGGTGCGGCGGCGTCCACGGCTTCCCCCGCGCTCCCGCGGATCAGGTCGACCGTGACGATCCAGCCGGCGTCGCCGCGGCCGCCATCGGACAGCGGGGTGATCCGCACCGCCAGGTCGGCGTTCCGCCCGTCCCCGCGCCGGAACTCCGCGGTCCCGGACCACGAGCGCCTCGGCCGGGCACGCACCGACCAGCCGGACAGTTCCGCGCTCCCGCGGGTGGTCAGCAGCGTGTCGACCGCGTGCCCCACCACGTCGTCGGCGCGATGGCCGAGGAGATCCTGCGCGCCCTCGGACCACGCCAGCACCGCTCCGCCGTTGTCGAGGGTCAGTACCGCCCCACTCGCCCGGACCGGGCGCACCGTCGCACCGGCATGGTCGGCCATCTCCTCGGCCCTTCGTCGACTGCGGTGTGCACTTTTCCGCATCGTAAGCCCTGCGCACGGCCCAGCCGCGTTACCCGGCGAGCCGCGCTCCGCGGGGTCGCCGCCAGGCATTTCCGGACGCGCCGGCCCGAAGAGTCCTGTCCGGCGCGCACCATGACTGCCTGCGGGGATGTCTCGGACGGGGCGTCAGCCGGTCGGCCCCCGAGTGCCGGGGCGGACCGGCAGCGGACCGGCGGCCGGCAGGCAGTGGGCAGGCAGCGGGCAGCCAGCTGTGCCTGGACGTGACCGGACACCGCAGCACGAGCCCCGATGCCGCACTGACCATCTACACCTGCAGCGACACCGACGACCAGAACTGGACCTTCGTCTCCTGACCCGGGTCCGCCCGGCGGGCGGCACCGGGGTTATGAAACGGTACAAGATCGCCGAAACCAATCCCCGTGTTCCCAGCTCCGTTTAAAAGAGAGCCGTCACCTGTTCCCACCGTCTTCGCGTGGCGTGCACACTACATGCGGTGCTTCCTGAGCGCTTTCCGCACGGCTTTGCCTCTCCATACGGACCTTCACGTGGGAGTCGTCATTACCGACATACGCCATTCCCGTGCCCTGCAACCTCTTCGCCATCGAGCCCGACTGGCCACTTTGGCAACGGCGTTCACCGCGAGCGTGTCGCTCGCCCTCATCGGGAGCAGCGGCGCCTACGCCGCGCCGCCGGCTCCCTCGTCCCTGGCCCCCGCCGTGTACGGCGCCGACGCCGGCGGTCCGGTCATCGTGGTGCTGACCGACCAGCACGCCGACCTCAAGCTGAAGGCCCAGGGCGCCGCCCGTACTTCGGCCACCCGGTCCGATCAGCGGTCGATCGTCGCGGACATCAAGGCGGCCGGCGGCACCGGCATCCGCCAACTGGTCAGCGTCAACGCCGTCGCCGCCCACCTGTCCGCGGCCGAGGTCAAGAGCCTGCGCGGCAACCCGGCCGTCGCCGAGATCGTCCCCGACGACACGATCACCGTCGACCCCGGATCGAGCGTGGCGCACGCCCGGCCGGCCAAGCTGAGCCCGGCCCTCTGCCCGGCCGACCCGAACAAGCCCTTCACCGAGCCCGAGGCACTGTCGGTCGTCCACGCGTCGTCGGACAACCCCAGGGACAAGGACGAAGCGAACGACATCGCCACCGGCAAGGGCGTGATCGTCGCCAACGAGGGCATCAACGACCTCGCGGGCAACCCGAACTTCATCCGCAAGGACGGCACGCCCGTCGTGCTGGACGCACCCGATCCCACCGCCGACGACAGCGACGGCGAGTTCTACGGCGACGCCTCGTCGATCGCCGGCCAGGGCACGGTCGTCTACGACTACTCCCAGGAATTGCCGTTCTCCGGCCTGCCGAAGGGCTGCACCTTCACCATCAAGGGTGTCGCGCCGGACGCCTCGCTGGTCGACAGCTCGGTGATCGACACCCCGCCCAGCGGCACCGACGGCGCCGTGCAGCAGTCCGAATCCGAGGTCGTGGCCGGCATCGACAACGCTGTCGTCACCGAGCACGCGGACATCATCTCCGAGTCCTACGGGTACACCCCGCGCCCGGGCCGGTACGCGGTCTTCTACGCCGCGAACGACGCCGCGATCGCCGCGGGCGTGACCGTGGTGGTCTCCTCCGGTGACAGCGGCGACTCCGGCACCGTGTCCTCCCCGGCCAGCGACCCGCTCGCCATCGCCGTCGGCGCGACCAACACGCTGCGCCTCAACGCCCAGGCCACCGGCTTCACCCGCTGGACCAACAACAACATCACCCCGTTGTCCTCGGGCGGCACGACACCGAACAACCGCGTCGTCGACCTGGCCGCCCCGGGCTACGGCGGCGAGGCCGCCTGCAGCCCGACCGGCAGCGACTGCCCGACCAACACCCAGACCGAGGCCTTCGGCGGCACCAGCCAGTCCTGCCCGATCGTGGCCGGCGCCGCCGCCGACGTCATCCAGGCGTACGCCGACACGCACGCCGGCGCCAAGCCGACCCCGGCCCTGGTCAAGCAGATCCTGACCAGCACCGCGACCGACATCGGCGCACCGGCCGACCAGCAGGGCTCCGGCCTGCTCGACATCGACGCGGCCGTCAAGGCCGCCCAGCAGGAACCGGGCAGCACGCTGTCCGACCACGGCCACGGCAAGCCCGCCGACGCCGACAGCCTGGTCGTCGGTTCGCCGACGCAGCTGGACATCACCGCCAAGGCGGGCCCGAGCGCGCAGTCGGTGACGCTGTTCAACACCAGCCGCAGCGACACCCGGGTCAACGCCGCCTACCGCTCGCTGGGCCAGGCCCGGCAGATCGGCCGGACCGTCACCGAGCAGGTCAGCGCGCCCGACCCGAGCCTGCCGGTCCCGGCCCGGGGCGCCACGGCCGCCGCACCGATCAGATTCGACGTCCCCAAGGGCCTGGACCGGCTCAACGCCGACATGATCATCCCGGACCCGACGAACTCCACGGTCCTGTCGTACACGCTGATCGACCCCAAGGGCCGCCTGACGCAGATCTCCTACGACTACGGCACACCGCCGACCAGGGCGGGCCGGCTGGGCACGGTGTCCAACATCCAGCACGTGGAGGTCGCCGCACCGGTGCCGGGCACCTGGACGGCCGAGATCCTCTGGGCCAACGGCCGCGCCCACCTGCAGGAGCCGCCGAACGTGCCGGGCACCTACACCGGCACCGTCTCGTTCCGGGTCACCGGCCAGCACTACGTGACCACCCCGGCGGCGCACGGCGTGCGGATCAAGGCGCACTCCAGTGCCACCGTCCCGCTGCGGGTGCTGATGCCCGCCGCGCCCGGTGACCACCCGCAGTCCGTCCAGTTCGTCGCGGACAACGGTGCCCGGACCTCCCTGCCGGTGGCCCGCCGCACGCTGATCCCGTCGCAGGGCGGCGCGTTCGACACGACGATCACCAGCAGCGTCGGACGGCAGGTCGGCCAGATCAGCACGTACGACCTCGACGTGCCGGCCGGCAAGCAGAGCCTGGACGTCAGCTTCACGACACCCGACGCGAGCCCGGACAACCCGATGACGTTCTGGCTGCTCAACCCGAGCGGCACCGTCGTGCAGCAGGTCGCCGCCACCCCGGTCACCGACGCGTCGGGCACCACCACGGCCGCCGCGAACCTCGTCGCGGCGAGCCCCGCCGCGGGACGGTGGGAGATCGACGTGGAGCTCAACTTGACCACCAGCGGGAAGGAGTTCACCCAGCTGGTCCACGGCCTGGTCCGCTACGACCAGCCGTAGCCCGTCGGCGCCGGTAGGTTGCGGCGCGTGAGCGGCTCGACCGGTGTCCGGGACGCCACGGCGTCCCGGACACCGGTCGGGCACCGCGTCCCTCGCTGTCGGTAGCAGCGGGCAGCGCCCCGCCCGGTCCGTCCCGGGTCCGGACGGCGGGCAAGCCGGTGACCGGGCGAAAACGCCGACGAGGTGTGCCGGGCCGCCGTGTCCCGGTGCGGGCTGCCGCAGACGCCGCCGCGCTCCGCGACGGGCCGCGCCCGGCCTGCTGCCCCGGTCGGCTCCGCGCTTCCGGTCGGCCCGCGTGTCGGTCGCGCGACGGGGGAGGGGGCGATAAAAGGGAAGGAGGTACACCCACTCCCTGCCAGTCTCAACGTATACCGGCCCGGGGGGCTTGCGGCAAGACCCGGGTCGTGGCGCAGAATCGTCGGCCGAGGCCGGGGACTGCCAGTATCGGCGTACGTCAGCCGGGCCGCCGAGCGTCCGGCAGCGCCCGGCGCCGGGCCGCACCCCGGCCCGGCGTGTCCGTACACGCCGGCGTGCACCAGCAGTCACCAGCAGTACCGGCTTCCCACGATTCATCCTGTTCAGTCAATGGAGCGCGCCTTGGTCCCCACGTCATCGTCCTCATCGCAACCCGATCCCGCCGCCCGGAGCGGCGCCGGCGACGCGACGATCCGGGACGACCACAGCCCCCGGCCGTCCGACGGCTGGCGGACCGGAGAGCTGCGGGCGGAGAACGCGTACGTCGGCAGGCTGTACGACCGCTTCGAAGCCCAGCGCGAGCTGGCCACCGCCCGGTTGCGCGAGATCCACCTCCAGGACCGGGGCGGCACGGCGCAGTCCCGGATGGAGCGCGACACACTGGAGATCCACCACACGCGCCGGCTGGCGGAACTGCACGCCGCCGAATCCGGGCTGTGCTTCGGACGGATCGACAGTGCCGGCGGCGAGCGCCGGTACATCGGCCGGATCGCCCTGGCGGACGAGGAGCACGAGCCGCTGCTCACCGACTGGCGGGCCGCGGCCGCCGAGCCGTTCTACCGGGCCACGCCCGCCGCCCCCGGCGGCGTGACGGGGCGCCGGCACCTGCGCAGCAAGGGCCGTACGGTGGTCGACTTCGACGACGACCCCTTCGGCGTGACCGCCCGGGAGGGCCGGGACAGCTCCGAGCTCAGCGGCGAGGCCGCCCTGCTCGCCTCGCTGACGGCGGCCCGGACCGGGCGGATGGGCGACATCGTCAGCACCATCCAGGCCGAGCAGGACCGCATCATCCGGTCCCAGCTCGGCGGGGTACTGGTCGTGCAGGGCGGTCCGGGGACCGGAAAGACCGTCGTCGCCCTGCACCGCGCCGCCTACCTGCTCTACACCCACCGCGACCGGCTGGCCAAACGCGGTGTGCTGGTCATCGGGCCCAACACCACCTTCCTGCGCTACATCGACCAGGTGCTCCCCGCGCTCGGCGAGAGCGAGGTCGTGCTGAGCAGCATCGGCGCGCTCTATCCGGGCGTGACGCCCAGCGGTCCGGACACGCCGGAGGCGGCCGCCGTCAAGGGCGACGCACGGATGGCCGGGGTACTCGCCGCCGCTTTGGACGGGCTCCGGCAGCTGCCGGCCACATCCTGGACCATCACCGTGGGGAGGAGGACGTCCCGCCATGAGGAGATCGAGGTCGGACGGGCGCTGTGCGAGCGGGCCCAGGCCGCCGCGCGGAGATCCGGCGAACCCCACAACGCCGCCCGGTCCGCCCTGGTCGAGCGGCTGTCCTCGGAGCTGGCCCTGCGGATCGCCAAGGAGCGGGGCGGGAACATGGACCTGGACGACGTGGCGAACCTCGCCGACGCGCTGGTCGAGGAGCCCGACGTGCAGGCACTGGCGCAGAAGCTGTGGCCGCTGCTGAGCCCGGAGCAGTTGCTCGGCGGCCTGTTCGGCTCCCCCGAGATGCTGGCGAGGGCCGCGCCCGGCTTCTCCGCGGCCCAACGCGCCGCCCTGCTGCGCGCGGACCCGAGCCGGGACCCGAACGAGGACCTGACCCGGGACCCCGACGAGAACCCGAACCGCGACCGGACCCCGGGGCGGCAGGCCGCCGCCTGGACCACCGAGGACATCCCGCTGCTCGACGAGGCTGCCGAACTGCTCGGCCCGCTCCCCGGCAGCACCGCCTCGCACCGGGCCGAAGCCGCCGCCGAGGCCGAGGAGCGGGAACGGGCGGCGGCCGTGCTGGAGGACTTCGGCGAGGGGCTGATCGAGATCGACGCGGAGATGCTGGTGCGCCAGTACCACGGCGACGCCTCGCTCCGCCCGCTGGCCGAGCGCGCGGCCGAGGACCGCACCTGGGGCTTCGGCCATGTGATCGTGGACGAGGCGCAGGAACTGTCCCCCATGGACTGGCGGCTGCTGACCCGCCGTTGCCCCGGCCGCTCCATGACGATTGTGGGCGACCTGGCGCAGACCGGCGCGCCGGCCGGACTGGGTTCCTGGGGCGAGGCGCTCGACGAGTACACCGCCGGACGCTGGCGTTCGGTGGAACTCACCGTCAACTACCGCACCCCGGCCGAGATCATGCGTGTGGCCGGGGGCGTCCTGCGGGCGGTCGACCCCGCGCTGACCGCCCCGACCGCCGTCCGCAGCGGCGGCGTCCGTCCCTGGAGTCTGCGCATCCCCGACAGCGACCCGGTCCCGGCGCTGCTTGCCGCCGTCGAGAAGGAGATCTCGGCGCTGGACGGCGGCAGGACGGCGATCATCCACGCCCCCGGGTGGCCGGCCGAACTGATCGACGCCCTGGCCCGGTTGGACGGCGTCACCGTCGCCGACGGCCCGTCGGCCCTGGACTCACCCGTGGTGCTGATGACCGCCGCCCAGGCCAAGGGCCTCGAGTTCGACGCCGTCCTCGTCATGGAGCCCGCCGAGATCGTCGCCGCCCACCCCCGCGGCGTGAACGACCTCTATGTGGCTCTCACGCGGGCGACGAAGAGCCTCGGGGTCATCCACAGCCGGGAGCTGCCGGAGATGGTGGCGGGGCTGGAGACCCGCGGCCGGCCCGGACGGTGAGCGCCGGTTCAGCTCGTGGTGGCGGCGCCCCCCTTGGCCGCGCTGACGATGCGCTGGGTGGCATCGGTGACCTGGCCGGCGGGCGGGGCAGACACGTGCACCGCGGTGCCGAAGTCCCCCAGCTGCAAGGTCATGTTCATGCTGAGTGACTTCTGCGAGGTGCCGGAGGACGTCGCCGCGGAACCGCCCAGGGTCACCGCCGCCGACAGCTTCTCCTGACGGACCCGGTGCTGGGCGTCGATCCAGACGTCGACCGGGATCGGCTTGCTGGTGTCCACCCCGGAGGTGGCGAGGATCTTCGGGGAGACGGACACGCGGTAATGGGTGGTGTCCACTCCGCCGACGCGCTCCGAGCCGACCTTGGTGACCCGCTGCGGATGGTCGAGGTAGGCGAGCTGCGCGGAAGCGCTCGGCGCCTGGTTGGACGTGTCACCCACCGTGTGCGGGATCTTCGTGGTGTCGACCTTGATCCACGGCTTGCCGCCACTGAGCTGCTTGGTGCCGGCCGACGGCGGCAGCTTCTCGTACAGCGTGCTGCCCAGCACCCGCATCTCGACCTGCTGCCCGGCAGCGACGACCGTGAACTCCCCGCGGGCCTGCGAGGCCGAGTCGTCCAGAGAGGTCACCCCGCTTCCGTGCACCGTCACGTCCTTGCCGCCCGCCTGGAGCGTCTCGTCCAGCACCATGCGGGCCGACTCGGCGTGCGCGGTGGTGGTCAGGGCCGTCTGCAACGCGGTCCCGTCGCCGCCGGCCTGGCCGCTCGGGGACGGTGCCGCGGTCGACGGGGCCGCCGACGACGGAGAGGGTGACGCAGGCGCCGCGCTGCCTCCGTCGGACGACGAGGACCCGCATCCGGCCAACGCCAGCACCGCCGCCACCGCGACACCCCCGCCCGCCAGGGCGACGGACCTCGAAGTCGTTCCCGTCCTGCGCTGCGTCAATCCCATGTCCCCACTCCTCATCGGGTGCTCCGGCGCCGCACCCCCATCAAGCCCCCTGTCCCGCAAGGCGGTTGACGCGGTGCCGCGATGCTGGCTCGCGTGCCCGCCGAGGGCCGCGCCATGCCGTCCGCAACCGACGCAGAGGCGACCCGAGCACGCAAGTCGGCTCGCACCGCACGAAAGCGGAATGCGGGCGCGGGCCCCCCTTCCGGCCGGATGACCAGGAAGATCACCCGACCCGGAAACGGGAAACCACGGCACCGACCGGCCCAGCGTCCGTCTCGGTCGCACCGCGCAGAACGGCCGGAGCTTGTCCGCCTCGCGGGGTTGGACGCGGGGCCCCTCGCCGGGCGCCGCGATCCACGACCGGGCGATGGCCCACCCCGGCGGAGTTCGCCGACGACGTGGCCGGCGCCGTGCAGGAGACCCGCGCCACGCGCCCGTCGCTCCGGCGACGCGCCGCCGCCCGCAACGCGCCCCGACCCTGCCGCGGGTGCGGGACGGCGTCCTGTCCTGGCAGCAGTAGCGGGGGCCGCCCCGCTCCAGGGCAACACCCGCCCGCGCCCCGCACCCCTCCCGGCGGCGGTCCGGCTCAGCCCGCCGAGCGGGCGTCAGACGGCCTGGGTGAAGCGTTCCCAGGCCCGGTGGTGGGTCAGCAGCTCGGTGACGGCCTGCCGCGTCGCGTCGGGATCCGCGCCGGAGACCACGCCGGGGGCGTCGGTGGGGATGCCGGCCGCTTCCAGGACCTGGACCCCGCCGGCCCACGCGCCCAGCGGCTTGCCGTGCCGGTACGCCTCGGTGACCATCAGCAGGACCCGCGGATCGAGGCCGGCCCCGGTGGCGAGGTTGTCGTCGACCTTGGCGTCACGCGCGCTGTACGCATCCGCGCCCGGGACCGGCGCCGCCGTGACGAGGATCGCGTCGAACTCGGTGGACCTGGCGGTGGCGAAGGTGCGCTGCACCACCAACGGCTCCCCGTCGGGGCCGAGTTCACCCCCGGTGGGGGCGATCACCAGGGGAACCATGTCCGCGTCCAGGACGGCCTGCCGTACCGCCCGTACGCTGTCCAGTTCGCCGGTGCCGTCGGTCACGATGCCGATGGTCCGGCCGGCCACCGGCCAGGTCCCGCCGAGCTGCGACAGCGCAGGGCTCGCCGCGACCGCGGCCGGCGTGACGGTGGCCTGCGGAGCGGGCAGGCCGAGTCCTTCGGCCACATGCGCGCACAGCCCGGCGTCGATGTTGGCGAGCACCTGCAGCGCCCGTTCCTTGACTGCCTTCTCGTAGCACTTGCCGAGCTCGAAGGTGTAGGCGGCGACGATGTGCTCGCGCTCGACGGGCGTCATGCTCAGCCAGAACAGCCGGGCCTGGCTGAAGTGGTCGTCGAACGAGGCCGCGGCCTCGCGGACCTTGCGGCCGGCCTGGACTTCGGCCGGTACCTCGATGTACGCGCCGGTGTCGGCGCCGGCGAGGAACGGGCAGCCGCCGTCGAGGGAGTTGGGGTGGTAGGGGGCCACACCCCGGTGCACGGCGGTCTGGTGCATGCCGTCGCGGAGCATGTCGTTGACGGGGGTGTGCGTGCGGTTGATGGGCAGCTGGCCGAAGTTGGGGCCGCCCAGCCGGCTGATCTGCGTGTCGAGGTACGAGAAGAGCCGGCCCTGCAGCAGCGGGTCGTTGGTGAGGTCGATGCCGGGCACGAGGTGGCCGACGTGGAAGGCGACCTGCTCGGTCTCGGCGAAGTAGTTCGACGGGTTGGCGTTGAGCGTCATCAGGCCGATCGGCTGGACCCGGGCCAGCTCCTCCGGCACGATCTTGGTCGGGTCGAGCAGATCGATGCCCTCGAACATCTGGTCGTCGGTGTCGGGGAAGGTCTGCACGCCCAGTTCCCACTGCGGGAAGGCGCCGGTTTCGATGGCGTCGGCCAGGTCGCGGCGGTGGAAGTCCGGGTCCATGCCGCTGGTGATCTGGGCCTCCTCCCACACCAGGGAGTGCACGCCGAGCTTCGGCTTCCAGTGGAACTTCACCAGCGTGGTGGCGCCGTCGGCGTTGACCAGCCGGAAGGTGTGGATGCCGAAGCCTTCCATCATCCGGAAGGACCGCGGGATGCCCCGGTCGGACATGTTCCACAGCGTGTGGTGGGTGGCCTCGGTGTGCAGGGTGACGAAGTCCCAGAAGGTGTCGTGGGCGCTCTGGGCCTGCGGGATCTCCCGGTCCGGATGCGGCTTGCCGGCGTGGATGACGTCGGGGAACTTGATGGCGTCCTGGATGAAGAACACCGGGATGTTGTTGCCGACCAGGTCGAAGACGCCCTCGGACGTGTAGAACTTCGTCGCGAAGCCCCGGGTGTCGCGCACGGTGTCGGCGGAGCCGCGCGAACCGAGCACGGTGGAGAAGCGCACGAAGACCGGGGTCTCGACGTCCTTGCCGAGGAAGGAGGCCATGCTGATCTGCCCGGCGGTGCCGTAGCCGGTGAACACGCCGTGGGCGGCGGCCCCGCGGGCGTGCACGACCCGCTCGGGGATGCGCTCGTGGTCGAAGTGGGTGATCTTCTCCCGCAGGTGGTGGTCCTGGAGCAGCACCGGCCCCCGGGGGCCGGCCTTCAGCGAGTGGTCGGTGTCGTAGAGCCGGGCGCCCTGGGCGGTGGTGAGCCATTTCCCGCCCTGCGCGACCTCCTTCTGCGGAGTACGGGTCGGCTGCCCGGTCGGACTGTGCGTTTCCGGCCCGCGCTGGTCGGGCTTGGGCGGCAGCGGGCCGCGCGGATCGGTCGGCTCGTCGACCTGGGGTGCCTCCGAGCCGGGCGCGCCCGGGATCACACCGGGCCGCCGCAGGGCTCCCTCCACCGTCTCGGCGACTTTGTCGGCGGCGGCAGCCACGGGATTCTTCTTCTCCGTCACTTCGGTTCCGATCCTTCGATGCGAGAGAACTGCGGGGGCACAGTCGCGGCCAGGACGCGGGCGGCGTGTCGCTGGGCCCGCGCTCGCCCGATACCCGGCCGGCCCCGGCAGGCCGCCGTCCCCGGGGCCATCCGGACCGGAATTTCACCCCGACGAGCCACCGCGGGCGTTCCCGCCACCCCGGGCGCACCTCGAGCCCACCGAAGCGCACCGAAGGCCGGCCAGGCCGGCCGCTCCCGTTCAGCCCGGGCGGGACCCCGGTGCGGCAGCAGCCGGGGAACGGGCGCCGCCGCCTTTCCCGGAGCGGAAGTCCCGGCGGTCCGGCGGGCCCGGGTGTCCCGGAGATCCCGGGGGCCGTATGACGGGCGCTGCGCAGACGCTGATCCGCCAGGCCGAGCACGAGTCGCCCGGTTGCTGTCCGACAAGCTTCGGGCCGGCGGCTTCGAGATCACCCCGGGCGTCGCCGGGATGCCCACGGCCTTCCTGGGCCGGGGCGGCGCCGGCCGCCGGCCGACCGTGGCGTTCCTGCGGGAGTACGACGCGCTGCCGGAGCCGGGACACCCCTGCGGGCACCACCTCGTCGCGGCGGCCGGTCTGGGGGCGGCGCCGGCCACCCGTGCGGTCATGGGCGAACACGGCGCCGTGCTGGCGGTGGGATCACCGGCCGAGGACGGGCGGCCGGGTGGACGGGCGGGTGGCGCCGGTGCTCGGCCGGATCAGACGGACAGGTGCGGGTCGCCGTTGGCGTCGGCCAGGCCGAGACCGCGGCGGACGGCGGCCGCCTCCGCCTCCGCACCGGTTCCGACGACTCCGGCGGCCGCCACATACCGGTCGGTTCCCTCCGGGTCCGGGGCCAGCGCGGCCTTGCGCCAGTCCGCCGCGGCCTGGTCCACGCCGGCTTCGAGCCGGGCCACCGGTCCCGCCGACGCCGGCGGCCAGGAGCGGGCGCGCAGGGCGTGCTCCCGGGCGAGCCCCGCGGCGGCCATCACGGAGGCGTACCGCCGCCAGGCCGCCAGGTCGGTGGTGGGACGGACACTGTCGGGCTTTTGGAGTTCGGTCAGGTAGTAGGCGTTCTCGGCCGCGAGATACGCGGCCTGATCCGGTGTCAGGGCGGAGGTGTCCTGGTGGATCGATCCGACCGTCGCGGTGGACTGACCCCGCTGGACGAAGCAGACCACCGTGCGGACCGCGCCCGACGTCCAGCCGGATGCGGTCGGCACGTAGTACCGCGACCTCGCGTCGCCGGGCAGACGCCAGGAGTCCGGCGCGTAGGCCGCGAGCAGCCGCGCGCACTCGGTACCGGCCCGCCGCTCCATGACCGCCGCGCCCGGATAGGTCTTCCAGGTCGGCGAGGAGTCCCAGCGCCCGGTGACCTCGCCCTTGTGCGGCCGTCCGCAGCCCACCGTCCGCGCCTTGGCTACAATGCCGCCGCCGCTGAGATCCACCACCGAGCCGCCGGTGGTGAAGCACTGCCGGGCCTGCAGCTCGGCGGCGTTGCCGCCGGGGCCGTCGAACACGGAGGCGGCGATCAGTCCGCCGACCACCGCGACGGTGACGACGGTGTTCACCGCGATTCCCAGCCGGGCCTTCGTCCGTCCCGTTTCCCCGCTCCACTTGATCTCGCGCAGCGCCCGGCGCCCGGCGAGGATCCCGACCCCCGGCACCCAGGCCCACTTCACCGCGGTGACGGCACTTCTGTTCATCGACGGCGTCGACGGGTCCACGATGTTCGCCCCCCCGGGCACGGCCCCCGCCGCGCGGCAAGGCGGGGGTGTTGGCAGGAAAGACCGTCCGCGTGCGGTGCGGCGGTGCTGGCGCACAGTCAATCACCTTGATCGGACAGCCGGCCGCCCGCCGGTCCCGGACCGCCGCGCCGCGACCGGTCCCGGCGGATGCGGGCCGGCTCGCCCCGCATCCGCCGGAAGGTGGGGCGGCGCCGCCCCGGGCACGTCAGTCGAAGATCAGGTCGAATTCCTCCCAGAGGCCGATCGAGGTGCGGTTGGCGATCAGGGGTGAGGTGCCGGTGTTGTCCGCGGTGACGATGTCGCTGTTGGCGTGGGAGCGGAAGGACACGCTGCCGTCGGAGTTGGAGATCAGGTCGAACTCTCCCACGGGCCGATCGAGGTCCGGTTGGCGATCAGCGGCGAGGCCCCCGCGTTGTCCGCGGTGACGATGTCGTTGTTGGCGTGCGCGCGCAGACTGATCACCGTGGAGGCCGACGGCGTGGAGACGCCCATCGCGAAGATGTGCAGGGCGATGGTGTTCTGCGCCGCGTTCGGACTGACGTTGGGCAGCACCACGGCCTGCACGGTCTTGCCCGGCTGGAGTGGCGCGGAGGCGTAGTACATGTTGACGGCCTGGGTCTGCTTGCCGCCGGAGTTGTTGAGATACGGGAGCCCGGCGGCGACATCGGTGCCCTGCGTCGGCGAGGTGGACCACCAGTCGGAGAACGCCAGCGCGTAGGTCTGCGTGGTGCCGTCGGTGTAGATGATCGTGCCGCTGCCCGAAGCCGTGCCGTACGCGGCCGAGCCCAGCACCGACAGTGTGCTGCCGGACCCGGACAGCGGGACGGTCTGGCCGCCGGCCACGATGTTGTCGGGTGTGCCGGCCGCGACGTTCGGCCAGGTGATGGCGGCCCCGTCGTGGTGGAACACCGCCCCGGGACTCAGTCCGGCCGCCGCGAGGGCCTGCGCGGAGTAGCCGGCGCCGCCGCCGTCGAAGTTTCCGGCGGACGGGTTGGTGTCGCTGCTGATCCCGGTGTTGTCGAACGCGGCGTTGAACGACGGGTAGGCGATGTTGATCGTGCCGCTGTCCGTGTAGGGTCCGGCGCCGGTGAGCGTCGCCTGCGCGGACAGCGGGAAGCCGCCGGGAGCCGCCCCGGACGGTGCGGTCAGGTGCCAGGTGGTACGGACGGTCTGGCCGCCGGCGACCGTGGCGAAGGAGGTCGCGGTCGTCGCCTGCGCGGTCCAGCCGCTCGGGGCGGTGATCGCGAGGTTGACGTTGCTCTCCGCCGTGGTGCCGCCGTTGACGAACGAGGTGGTCGCGGTCACGGTGCCGCCCGCGGTGATCAGCACCGGAGCGGCGAGGGTGAGCGCGTGCCGCACCACGATCGGGGCGGATCCGCTCACCCCGTTCACCGTCACCGTGATGGTGGCGGTTCCGTCGCCGACCGCCTTGACCAGGCCGGCGCTGCTGACCGTCGCGACGGAGGGGTCACTGGTGGCATAACTGACCTGGGCGGTGGACAGGTTGGCGAACGACTCGTCGTTGTCGGCGGCCTCGACGATGTTGTCCGCGGTCACGCTCATGTCGCGCCCCTGGGGGACCGAACCCGTACCGGTGGTGTCGTCCTTGATCCACGGGTTCTTGCCCGTCAGGTCAATGGTGTCGCCGGCGTTGTAGACCACGGCCGGCGGCTGCACCGTGACGTACTGGACCTGCGGGGTGATCGCGCCCGTCACGGCCACGTTGACGCTGCTGGCGGTGGTGGCGGCGCTGGAGCCGACCTGGAACTGGTAAGTACCGTCGTAGACCACCGACTTCATGGTGGTCGCGTTCCAGAACGACAGGTCGCTGATCTTGACCGGCAAGGTGATCTGCTGTGAGGCGCCCGGGGCGAGCACAGTGGTCTTCGCGAAGCCTTCGAGCCGCTTCTTCGGCAGTTGCACGCCGGAGACGGTGAACGGGGTCGCGGCATAGAGCTGCGCGACGGACGCACCCGCGGTGGAGCCGGTGTTGGTCACGGTGAAGCTGACGTTCACCGTGCCGTCGGCGGTCGTGGTGGAGTGGTCGACCGTCGCCGGCGAGTAGGCGAACGAGGTGTAGCTCAGCCCGTAGCCGAAGGGGTAGGTGGGCGTCCCGGTGAAGTACTGGTAGGTGCGGCCCAGTCCCGAGGTGTCGGCGGGGGTCAGTCCGTAGTCGGTCATCGCGGGAAGCTGCGAATCGTCCTGGTACCAGGTGAAGTTGAGGTGGCCGCTGGGGTTCTGCTTGCCCAGCACCACGTCCGCGAGGGCGGTGCCCTGGCTTTCGCCGTTGTAGCCGCTGAACAGGACGGCGGGGACCTTGCCCTGGACATCGTCGATCTTCACCGGGCCGTCGGACTGGATGACGAGCGCGGTGTTGGGATTGCCGAGCGCGGTCGCCTGGTTGATCAGGGAGTCGTAGTTGCCCGGCATGGCCAGGCTCGCGCGGTCGGTCCCCTCGGAGCCGTTGGTCAAGTTGGTGCCGACGAAGAGGATCACCAGGTCGGCGTTCTTGACCGCGGCCTGCGTCGCGGCGCTGAGCACGGCGGGCGAGGTCGCGGTGCTGGAGGTGCCGGCAGCGTCGAAGACGACGTTGGCGCTCGGATTCGCCGCCTTGATCGCGGTGGTGAGCCCCTGGACGGCGTTGACCTGCAGGCTGGGTTCGCCGGAGTAGCTGCCGAGGGTGACGGTGTTGGCCATGTCGCCGAGGACGACCACGTTCTTCAGCTTCGAGGCGTTGGCCGGCAGCAGGGGGGCGCCGGTCGAGGTGAGGGCCGAGTTCTTCAGCAGGACCAGCGAGTTGTCGGCCACGGTGGTGGCCAGGGCCTGGTGCGCCGGACTCTGGATCTGCGCCTTGGTCAAGGTCGTGTACCCGACCTTGCCCGCCGGGTCGAACTCACCGGTCTCCATCCGGACGGTGAACACCTTGGTCAGCGCGGTGTCGATGACGCCCTCGCTCAGGATCCCGGCGTCGATGGCCGCCTGGATGTTCGGCGCGGTGTTGTCGAATCCCGCGCAGTTCAGCGCGGTGCCGGCGCGCAACGCGTAGGCCTGGCCGCCGGCCTGCCCGGAGATCTTCGCCCCGGTGGCCGTGTTGGTCCAGGTGGCGCTGCCGCCCTGCTTGTCGGTGCTCCAGCCCGGCGGGGCCCACGCGTGGCCGCTCGGGGGATTTTGGTACGTGGTGCCGACCGCGCCGCAGTCGGAGGTGATGTAGCCGCCGAACCCGTAGGTGCGCTGGGCGAGTTGGTTGACGGTGTAGGTGTCGGCGACCGCCGGCGTCCCGTTGATCGCGTTGTACGACGTCATCAGGCCCGACACATGCGCGTTCTCGATCAGGCTCTTGAACTGGGCGGTGTAGTACTGGCGGATGTCGGTGTCCGACGCGTTGGAACTGATGCCGGTGCGCTGGTTCTCGACGTTGTTGAGCGCGTAGTGCTTGGCGGTGGCGGCGACCTTGAGGTAGCCGGTGGAGGACTGCCCGGTGGGGGAGTTGCCCTCGTAGCCGTTGACGAAGGCGCCCGCCATCTGCCCGACGAGGTACGGGTCCTCGCCGAAGGCCTCGTCGGTGCGGCCCCACCGCGGGTCCCGGTCCAGGTTGACGGTGGGTGCCCAGAACGTCAGCGAGCCGTAGTCGCTCGCCGAGGCGCCGAGATTGTTCTGCCCGGTGCCCCACAGTGACTTGTCGAGCTCACCGCGCACCTCGTCGGATATCGCGGTGGTCTCCTGGTACGTCAGCGACTTGTCCCAGGACATGGAGGAGGCGAAGTTGCTGGGGAAACTGGTGGCGTGCACTCCGCCGGTGACACCGCCGTTGTTGCTGTCGGCGCCGAGGGTGTTGATCCCGTGCTGCCCCTCGCTCCAGTAGGTGTAGCCCTGGACGCCCAGGCGCGGGATCGGCGGCGCGCTGTTGGTGTTCAACTGCGCGACCTTCTCCGGCAGCGTCATCCGCGAGACCAGGTCCGCGGCCCGCTCCGAGAAGCTGTAGGCGGTGTTCAGGTAGATCGGCTGCGAGCTCGCCGCGGGGGCGGCCGCGGGAAGGGGGGCGGTATGCGCCGGAACGCTGACGCCTAACAGGACAGTCGCGCAGGCCGCCAGTAGGACGGACGCGCGCCGGATATTTCGGTTTGCCACCTTGACTCCATCGGTGTGGGGTTCGCGAGTCGGGGCACCGGCGCCCTCCTGCACGACGCCGTTGTCGCCATCGCCGTCCTGGCTGTTCCCGCCGGCAGCCGCCGTCGGCTGGCAGCGTCTCTCCTGACTCAGTGAGCTTGAACGCGCATATGGCCAGATTTGACCGGAACTCTTGACGCAGACTCCCGGCAGATGCTGATGTTGCGTCAGGATTTTACCTAAGTCAATGCCTTGCGAATGATCGACTCCGGTTGCCGGTTTCGGCGGTCCCGCTGGGTTCAATGCTCGCCGGCACCGGATTGTCACCGTGGGTTTTGGCGGCTTCGCCGGCTCCCGGCACGGCGACGGCGGGCCGGGTCCCGCCAGGTCTCGTCTCCGAGATATCAGTCAAACTCGGAGAAACGCAGACGGTCCGGCCGCGCGGTGCGGTCGGCGTCACATCCCCCGGGACGGCCACGGTGCGGCGGGGCTGATCACCGGCAGCCGCCGATTCCTGAGGAACAACGCGACTCCGGCGCCGAACAGGACGAGGCCGGCAGCCAGCAGAATCCACGGGTTGAGCAGGCCCCCGGTGCACGTCTCCCCATTCCTTGAGACATCGCAGTAGGTCCCCGGCCCGTGCCGATTGACATACGTGAGGAGGAACAGCGGCAGGCTCACGGCGGACAGCAGCCCCGGCATGCCCCGCTGGGTGTCCCGGCGGGTGGCGAGCACGACCGTGCCGGCCAGCGGGATCGGCAGGATGAAGGGCCCGATCGTCAGTGCGGTCAGCAGGGCGACCCCGTAAGTGGCGCCGGCCAGCAGCCATCCGGCGAAGAGCAGCCAGTCGCGTCTGTTGCCCGTCATGGTTTCTTCTTTCGCTTGAAGATGTCGAGCAGGGAGGCGATCTTTCCGGCGCGGTCGAACAGGGCCAGCGCGGGCTCGCGTTCCTCTTCGAGGTTGGCCAGCATCTCCAGGCCCAGGTAGAGGGCCACGATGGCGTGGGCGGCTTCCTCGGGCGGCAGCAGCCGGGCGGCGGGGGAACCCGCCAGTGCGTCGCGGACGCTGTCGGCGGCGAAGGTGCGCCACGGCCGGATCCGGGCGGCGACCTCCGGGCGGAGTTCGGGGGTGAACTGGGCGGCGGCGATCATCTCGACCAGCACCGTCACGTGCCCCTGGTCCAGGTCCTCGTCGAAGACCGTCCTGGCGGCCCGGACCAGATCCCTGACGTTCTTGGACTCCGCGACCACGGCCCGGTAGCGCGCGTCGCGAGCAGCGCTGACCGCGTCCAGGGCCTCCAGGTGCAGCTTGGCCACCGAGCCGAAATGGTAGAAGACCAGCGCCTGATTGCAGCCGGCCCGCCGGGCGATCTCCCGCGCGCTGGCCCCGGCGAAACCCACCTCGCGCAGGGCCGCGACAGCTCCTTGGACCAGCGCCGCACGGGTCTGCGCCGAACTGGCGCTCCCGGACGGCCCGACCGACCGCTTGCCACCTGCTCGGGCCACGCCGCACCTTCTCCACTGAGCGATCGGATTGAGCAACCGCTCAAACTCTAGAGCTCGCCGGCGCTCCCGGCAAGAGCCCTGAGACCGGCCGGCTTCGCATTCCACCTGCTGCGGTGGGTCGTCCGACCGTGGCGCCTTCCGCCCGGTCCGCCGGACTGACTAGTATCGAACGTGTGTCCGATAATGCTGATCCGCCCCGCGTCCGCGTCACGCTCCCCGGCGGCACACAGGTCCCGGGGAAGCTGATCCGCTGGCGGCAGGCACCCGCCGGGCAGTGGTGGGCGCAGGTGGTCATTCAGATCCCCGCCGGGGTGGTCGTGCAGATCGCGGACGAGGACTACGCGAGTGTGCCGCGGGAGCCCGCCGCGCCGCAGTTGGTGTTCCGGCCCCTCCGGCACGACGCGCCGGATCGGCGCGCCCTGGAACTGCATGTGGCCGGATGCTGGGGAGCCACCGGCCGGCTCACCCCGACCACTGCGGAGGCCGCCGCCCATTTCGTCAAGCACGGCTGGGCGGTCGCGTGCACGACCTGCCAGCCGCCGATCGCCGCCCCGTGAACGGAAAAGGGCGGCGGGACCTCGAAAGGTCCCGCCGCCCTTTTCTCCGGCGGTGACCGGCTGTGCCGGTCGGATGGGTCGGTCAGCTGCGTTCGATCAGTACGCGGAGTTCACGTTGTCCATCGAGCCGTACCGGGCGGCGGCGTAGTTGCACGCGGCGGTGATGTTGGCGACCGGGTTGTAGATGTTCCACGACGTTCCGGTCACGTGGTAGCGGCTGAAGGTCGGGTTGATCACCTGGAGCAGGCCCTTGGACGGAATTCCGTTCCTGGCGTTGATGTCCCACAGGTTGATCGCGTTCGGGTTGCCGCTCGACTCACGGATGATGTTGCGGTGAATTCCGCTGTAGCTACCGGGTATTCCCTTGGCGTGCATGATGTCCAGCGACTGCCGGATCCAGCCGTCCAGGTTGTTCGGGTAGGTCTTCACGGCCGGCCGGGGCGGCGCGGCGTGGACCTTCTTGACCTGTACGGGGACCGCGTGGGCTGCGGCCTTCGGGGCCGGCTTGACCGGGGCGGGCTTGGCTGGAGCGGGCTTGGGCGCGGCCGGCTTGGTGGCCGCGGGCTTTGCGGCGGCCGTGTGCGCCGCCGGCTTCTTGGCCGTGGCAACCGCCGCGTCCTTGATGGCGGGGTCGGCCGCGGCCTGCTTCTTGGCGTCAGCGGTGTGGATGGCACTCTGCGACGCCATACCGGACCGCGCGTCGAGACTCTTGACATGCTGGCCCGTGGAGACCGAGAACCCGGTCGGGGCACTCGCCGCGCTCGCCGAACCCGCGCCCGCGGTCGCTTCCAGTCCGGTGACTGACAGCACGAGGGCGGTGGCGGCGAGTGCGCCGGCCGTCGTCATCTTCTGCTTCTTCGACAGCCGGTTGAACTTGGAGAACGTGGGGAGCTTGTTCGGGATCGTGGGGAGCTGCATACGAGACTTACCTCTTCCGTTGGCGACCCGTGAATTCTTAGTTGTTTCGAATTCACCGGTCAAAGACCCCGGCTACGAATGTGATTCGTAGCGGGACCCGGAAGGCAGTCGAATACTCCGCGCATCGCGCTCTGCGGTGCGGGCGGCACATACTAAGCAGCCCTGTATGTGATGCACGTCCTATGGATGGAATCACAAGCGGGCGCCCCCGCTGTCGCTCGGTGTAACACCGGAATTGCGTGATGTGGCCGCTTTTCCGGGCCCACCGGGCGCCTCCGTCGCCTCCCTCCTGCCGGCCGTACGGGGCCGGACGGTCGCGTCCACCGCACCGGGCCGCTGGCGGATCACCAGGGGTGTACATCTGTACGCACCACGGGTGTACATTTGTACACATGCCGCACGCCGAACCGCCTCCCCTCCGCTCCGGGACCGGGGCGGGAACCGGCCGCCGCCCGCGCCGGAAGGATCCCGACCGCAAGGAGCGGATCCTCGACGCCGCCCTCGACGTCCTCGCGGAGGACGGCGTCGCCGGCACCACGCACCGGCGCATCGCCGCCCGGGCCGATGTCCCGCTCGGCTCGGTCACCTATCACTTCGCCAGCCTGACCGACCTCCAGGCACAGGCATTCGCGCGCTACGTCGAGGGGCGCTCCGCGGACTTCAGCGACCTGTTCGCGTCGATACGGACGCGGGAGGAGCTGGTCGAGGTGCTGACCGACCTGGTGCGGGAGGGCCCGGCCCGGCGCCGGAGCGCGGTCCTCGGTTTCGAGCTCCACCTGGCGGCGCTGCGTCATCCGGAGCTGCGCGCGCTCACCGAGCGGTGGACCGCGCGGAGCCGTGCGGTCCTGGCCCGTTTCACCGACCCGGACAACGCCGCTCGGCTCGACGCGCTGCTCGAAGGCATGATCATGAACGCCTTGCTCGCCACGGAGCCGGAGCCGCGGGACACCATACGCGCGGCGATCGACCGGACCTTGGGCCCGGCCCTGTGACCGTCCTACCGCCGTTCCGGGGCCGCCCCGGGCAGCACCGCCAGCACTGCCAGCACCGCACCAGGCCCCACGGAGCAGCGATGACCGACAGCCCGCCCCTGATGAACGTCACCGACGCCGAGCTCGACGACTTGCGCTCGCGCCTGCGGAACACCCGCTGGCCGACCGCGTGGCCCACCGAGGGGTGGGCGGCCGGCACCGAGCCCGGCGAACTGCGGCGCCTCGTCGCGTACTGGGCCGACGGCTACGACTGGCGTACGCACGAAGCCGCCGTCAACGCCCTGCCCTCCCATTTCGCGGACATCGACGGGACACCGGTCCACTACCTGCGCTTCGACGGGGAGAGCCCGGGCGCCCTGCCGATCGTGCTGACCCACGGCTGGCCCAGTTCCGTCCTCGAACTGGCCGGTCTCGCACGCAGGCTGGCCACCCCCTCGCAGTTCGGGGGCGCCGCCGAGGACGCCTTCACGGTCATCGTCCCGTCCGTGCCGGGATTCGCGTTCTCGCCGCAGCGGCCCGTGCTGGACGGCCTGCCGACGCACGAGATCTGGCACCGGCTCCTGCACGACCACCTCGGCTTCGAGCGGTACGGGGCCCACGGCGGCGACCTCGGCTCCGGCATCACCTCCCGGCTCGCGGCGGCCACCCCGAGGCGCTGGCGGGCATCCACCTGCTGGCGATCGCCAACCCCACCGGATACGACGCGACGAGCATCACCCCGCAGGAGCAGATGTACCTCGATGCCCTCGCCGCCTGGTCCGCCGACGAGGGCGGCTACATGCACCAGCAGCAGACCCGGCCGTTGACCCTCAGCTACGGCCTGTCCGACTCCCCGGCCGGACTGCTCGCCTGGATCGTCGAGAAGTACCGCGCCTGGAGCGACAGCGGAGGCGATCTGTCCAGCCGCTTCAGTGACGACTTCGTCCTGACCCAGGCATCCCTCTACTGGTTCACCCGCACCATCGCGACCTCGTTCCGGCCGTACTACGAGTACGACCGGGGCCGCGGCCTGCGCCTGGAGCGGGTGGACGTGCCCGCCCGCTCCCGACGGGTGCAGGTGCCCACCGCCGTCGCGGTGTTCCCCGCCGACCTCGTGCAACCGCCCCGCAGCTGGGCCGAGCGCACCTACCACGTCACCCGGTACACCCGCATGCCCCGCGGCGGCCACTTCGCCGCCCACGAGGAGCCCGAACTCCTCGCCGCCGACCTGACGGAGTTCTTCCGCACGGTCCGCTGAGCGGACGGAGCCGACGGCCGGCGGCACGGGCAGCCGAGGGGCCGGACCCGTTCGCCGGGACGGCCGGCGCGGGGCAGCGGGCCGTGCTGGGCCGTGTCTGACAAATCCCGCCTGCCCCGCGACGCCTGGCACGCGCGCTCGCTGCGTTGTCGGGGTCGTCCGAGTAGCCCACTACGAGGACGACCTCCCCCAGCTATCGCTGGGAGGTGCCCCCACCGCCTTGCGATCGCACGCACCAGACGCCGCGGGGCCCCGCCCTGCGGGCGGACGGCGCTATTTGTCAGACACGGCCTAGGAGCCCACCAGCGCCTCCCAGGTGGCGGGGCCGACGATGCCGTCGACGGTGAGGCCGTGCGCGGACTGGTAGGAGCGGACCGCGCTGTCGGTGGCGGGCCCGAAGGCGCCGTCGACGGTCAGGGCCGCGCCGTGCGCGTCGAGTTCGTGCTGCACCGCGGAGACGGCGGATCCGCTGCTGCCCTGCTGGACGGTGACGATCAGCGACCCCCAGGTGGCGGGGCCGACGATGCCGTCGACGGTCAGGCCGTGCGCGGACTGGTAGGAGCGGACCGCCGTATTGGTGGCCGGCCCGAAGGCGCCGTCCACGGTGAGCGCGGATCCGTGCGCGTTGAGCAGGTACTGAACCGCCCGTACCGCTTCACTGGTCTGGCCCTGCTGCACCACCGGCCAGCCGGCGGACGGCGGGGGAGGAGGCGGTGTGCCCCCGGTGCCGCCGGCGAACGCCTGGAGGGCGGCGGCACTGCCGTTGAAGCTGTCCTGGTCGCCGGGGAAGGTGCCGGAGTCGGCGTACTGCCAGATCGTCTGCGCCGACCAGCCGGCTGGCAGCGTTCCCGGGCCGCTGGAGTAACGGGCCACCCACAGCGGGTTGGTGGCGCCGAAGCCGGCGTTGTTGCCGGTGCAGGTGGTCCACCAGTCGGTGGTGGTGTAGATCGTCGGGTAGCGCCCGGTCCTGGCGTGCACCTCGTCGCTGAAGCTCCTGATCCAGGACACCATCGCGCTCTGGCTGAGGCCGTAGCAGGTGGCCCCGTAGGGGTTGTACTCGATGTCGAGGGCGGGCGGCAGGGTCTTGCCGTCGGCCGACCAGCCGCCGCCGTGGCTGACGAAGTAGTCGGCCTGGGCCGCGCCGGAGGAGTTGTCGGGCACCGCGAAGTGGTAGGCGCCCCGGATCAGACCGGCGTTGGCCGACCCGGTGTACTGGTCGCTGAAGTCGGGGCTGACGTAGTCCGTCCCCTCGGTCGCCTTGACGTAGGCGAAGGTGGCGCCCGCGCTGCGGACCGCGGGCCAGTCGACCGTCCCCTGCCAGCCGCTGACATCGAGGCCGGGGA
>NZ_FMCH01000474.1 GCF_900091855.1 Streptomyces sp. DvalAA-14 | reverse complement strand
CGTCCGGCGGCGGGTTGCGTGCCCGTGGGGTGCCGCTGGGGGCAATGCGCCCCGGTGGGGGCGCGGGGAACTGCGCGAACGGCCACGTTGGACTTGCAGTCCGTCACCGGCCCGGAGGGGCAGTCGGTGTGGGTTGCCGGCCGCCGGCCGGTGGGGGGCCGGCTTGTGCTCCGCGGGGTCCCCCGCGGGGAGCGTTCTTCGCGGAGGATGGCAGCGTGACCCCTTTCTCGGCGCCCCGGCGCCCGTTCTCGAGGCCCGTCGTGGGCGGCCCGCCGGTGGCGGTGGGCGATGTCGCGCTCGCCGCGCTGGTGCTGGTGGCGCAGGTCGTGCTGGCGGCGCTGCTGCCGGTGGGGTTCGCGAGTCATCGGCCCGACGCGCTCGGGTGGGCGCTGCTGGTGCTGGGGGCGGTGGCGCTGGTGTGGCGGCGGCGGGCGCCGATGGCGTGCCTGCTCGGGATGGTGGCCGCCGTGGCGCCGTACCACTACCTGGAGAACATCCAGGAGGCGCCGATCCTGTGCAGCGGCGTCGCCCTGTACGCGCTGGCCGTGGCCGGCCCGCGGGCGCGGACGCTGGTGGTGGTGCCCGTCGTGGTCGCCACCATGGCGTTCGAACTGGGCAGCCTCGGCAAACCCGACGGCTTCACGGACACGCTGCGCAGCGCCGGCTGGATCGTGGCGGTCGCGGTCATCGGCGAGGTGGTGCGGATCCAGCGGAAGTACGTCGCCGCGATCACCGAACGCGCCGAGCGGGCCGAACGGACCCGCGAGGAGGAGGCCGCCCGCCGGGTCGCCGAGGAGCGGCTGCGGATCGCCCGGGACCTGCACGACCTGCTGGCGCACAGCATCACCCTGATCGGGGTGCAGACATCGGTGGCCGCCCACGTCCTGGTCGCCGACCCGGAGCGGCTGGACCGTACCGCGGTGGCCGGCGCGCTGGACGCCATCGCGGACACCTGCCGGGAGGCCCGCGCCGAACTGCGCACCACCTTGCGGGTGCTGCGGGCCGACGGCGACGGGCCGCTGCCGGGGCTGGCCGGCCTGCCGACGCTGGCCCGGGCGGCGCAGGCCGCCGGGGCCAGGGTCGAGCTGACGGTGGACGCCCCGGGTCCGGTCCCGCCCGCGGTGGGCGCGGCGGCCTACCGGATCGTCCAGGAGTCGCTGACCAACGCGGTCCGGCACGCCGGCCCGCCCGCCCCCCGGATCACCGTCCGGGTGACCGGGGACGCGGCGGCCCTGCGGCTGCTGGTCCGCGACGACGGCCCGGGCGGCGCGGACAGCGGCGCGGGCGGCTTC
>NZ_FMCH01000475.1 GCF_900091855.1 Streptomyces sp. DvalAA-14 | reverse complement strand
GACCGCCTCGCTCGTCTGGCGCGGGCGCTCAGCCGTGGTGGGCCCCGCCTGCTCCTGGTGGACGACGTCGACCGGGCCGGCCCCGCGGCCGTCTCCTTCCTGGCCCGCCTCGCGTCCGGTCTCGAGTCCGGCACGACCGCCCTGTTCGCCACGGCGGTCGATCCGCTCGGCGCCGCGGCCGAATTGCGGCTGACCGGCCTGGCCGAAGCGGAGCTGGCCGCCCTGACGGGCCTGCCACCGCGGGCGGTGCACGCGGTGTGGCTGGCCTCGGCCGGGCTGCCCGGGGCCGCCCTCGCGCTCGCCCGCGAGCTGGCCGGTCTGGACCCCGCCGCCGACGCCCTGACCCACTTGGCGCTGAACGCGCCGTCGAAAGCAGCGTTCCTCGACCTCGACACCGGACTGATCCGGCTTCTGGAGGCCGCCGCGGAACATCCGATCGCGCCCGCCGACCGGGCCCGGGTGCTGGCACGCCTCGCCCGGCAGCTGCTGGGGGACCCGTCCGCGGGTGCGCGCCGGCGCGCACTGATCGACGAGGCGGTGGCGCTGGCCCGGGCCACCGGTGATCCCGGCGTCGTCGCCCAAGTCCTGGATTCCCGGCTGCACGCGCTGTGGGATCCGGCGGCCGCCGGTGAACGCCTCACCACGGCCTCGGAGATCGTGGCGCAGGCCCGGCGGGCCGGGGACGCGGCGACCGAGCGGCGCGGGTTGTTCTGGCGCTTCACCGCCCTGGCGGAACTGGGCGACCTGGGGTCCGCCGAGGCGGCGCTCACCGCGTACGCCCGGGCGGGGGAACAGGCCGGCGACCCGGAGGCGGCGGTGGTGGTGCTGGCCCGGCAGTCGATGCTGGCGACGATCCGCGGCCGTTTCGAGGAGGGGGAGGAGCTCGCGGAGCAGGTGGCGGTGCGGGGCCGCCGGGCAGGCCTGGCCGACACCGAGCGCCTGGTCGGCACGTTGCGCGGCAGCCGGGCCGCGCTGCGCGGCGACGTGGAGATCCTGGTGGAGCCCTGGCGTGCGCTGGCCCGGCGGCTGCCGGGTCACTTCTTCGAGGCGGCCGCCGCCCGGGTACTGGTGGAGTCGGGACGCACCGGTCAGGCGGGGCTGGAGCTGCAGCGGCTGCTGCCGTCCGCGCTGGCCGGATCCGGTCCGCGCTGGCTGGGGGTGATGGCCGACCTGGCGGTGGTGGCGTCCCGGACCGGCGAGCCGGCCGCCGCCCAGGCCCTGTACGACGCGCTCGCGCCCTACGCGGGGCGCCTGGTGGTCTGGGGCGGCGCCAACACCATCACCGGACCGGTCGACCACTACCTGGGCCTGCTGGCCACCCGGCTGGGCAGGCTCGACGACGCCGTCTCCCATCTCGACAGCGCCGCCGAACTGGCCCGGCGGATCGGCGCCCTGCCCTGGCAGGCGCACACCCTGGCCGCCCTGGCCGGGGCCCGGTCCGCCCGCGACCACGGCCCGGACCGGGCCCGCGCCGGGACGGATCTCGGCCGGGCCCGGGCGATCGCCGGGCAGCTCGGCATGAGCGGTCTGCTCGCCGCCCTCGACCCGCTGGCCGGCGGGTGGCGGCTGACCCGGGACGGCGACGACTGGCTGCTCGCGGCGGACAGCGAGTCCGCCCGGCTGCGCGACGGGCGGGGGGTGCGGTATCTGGCGGCGCTGCTGGCCGCGCCGGGGCAGGAGATCGCCGCCCTGGACCTGGTGGCCGGCGGGGCGGGCCTTCGGGTGCCCGACCCGGACCCGGTGCTGGACGAGACCGCCCGCTCGTCCTACCGGCGGCGGCTGGCCGAGTTGGCGCGGCAGCTCGACGCGGCCGACCGGGCCGGCGACCTCGACCGCGCGCGGTCCGCCCAGGCGGAGCGGACCGCGCTGCTGGCCGAGCTCCGGCGGGCCACCGGGCTCGGCGGGCGGCCCCGTGCCCAGGCCGGCGAGACCGAACGGGCCCGCGTCAACGCCACCCGGGCGCTGTGGACGACGGTCAAACGGGTGGAGTCGGCCGCGCCGCTGGCCGGGGCCCACCTGCGGGCGTCGCTGCGCACCGGCCGCTTCTTCCGCTACCAGCCCGCGCCGGGCGGCCCGGCCCGGTGGAGCGTGCGCGCCTGACGGAGCGCTCCGGAGCGGCCCGGGCGGCGCGGGCGGCGCGGGTGACCCACGTCACGAACACGATGTGCCGCGCGGGGTTACGCCGTCCTGGGCGGAACCTCGAGACGGGACACGGACATGCGCGACACTTCCACCACAGCGTTCTTCGGCGGGCTGGCCGCCGGCAGCTACGGCGCCGACGACGAGCGCCCGCCGCTGGTGCTTCTGCACGGCCTGACCTACGACCGCCGCCAGTGGGCGCCCGTGCTGCGGGAGCTGGCCGTCATCGACCCGGGCCGCCGGGTGGTCGCGCTGGATCTGCCCGGGCACGGGGACTCGCCGCGGCGGGACACCTACCGCGGCGAGGAGATCGTCACGGCGCTGCACCGGGCGGTGACCGAGGCCGGCCTCGGCGCGCCGGTGATCGTCGGGCACTCGCTGGGCGGCGCGCTGGCGACGATCTACGCCGGCAGGTATCCGACCCGCGGTGTCGTCAACATCGACCAGCCGCTGCTGGTCGGCGGCTTCGGGGAGCTGTTGCGCAAGGCCGAGCCGGTGCTGCGCGGTCCGGACTGGGAAAGCGTCTGGAACTCGCTGCTCGCCGGCATGCACATCGAGCTGCTGCCGCCGGCCGCACGGGAGTTGGTGGAGACCGCCACCTCGCCCCGGCAGGACCTGCTGCTCGGCTACTGGCAGGAGCTGATGTCGGTGCCCGAGCGGACCCACCGGGAGGCCAGGGTCCGCGATCTGCGCACGATCGGCCAAGCCGGCGTGCCCTATCACTACGTGAGCGGCGGCGAGGTGCCTGCGGCCTACCGGCAGTGGCTGGAGTCGGTCCTGCCGGCGGCCGCCGTCACGGTCCTGCCGGGGGGCGGCCACTTCCCGCACCTGGCCCACCCGGCCGAACTGGCCCGGATCATGGCCGGGTGACATCGGCTCCGAGGCCGAGCCATACCCGGTCGCGGGTGAGCGGGAGTTCGGTGAACCGGACGCCGGTGGCGTCGCGCAGCGCGTTCGCGTAGGCCGGGGCGACGGGGTTGAAGGGGCTTTCGCTCATGGACTTGGCGCCCAGCGGGCCGATGGCGTCGTCGGTCGCGGTGAAGTGCACCTCGGTGCGCGGGATGTCGGCGTACTGCGGGAGCCGGTAGCTGCGGAAGGCCGCCGTGGTCACCGCACCGTGCTCGTCGAGGCGTACGTCCTCGAAGAGGGTGGCGCCCAGGGCCTGGGCGACACCGCCCTCGATCTGGCCGCGGCACTGCATGGGGTTCATCACCCGGCCGGCGTCGGCGGCGTGCACGCTGCGCAGCACGCGGACCTCGCCGGTGCCGGGGTCGACGGCGAGACGGAACCACTGGGCGTTGAAGGCGACCGAGCGCGGGGTGCCGCCGAAGTGGCCGTCCGCGGCCGGATCGACCCCGGCCGCGCGGGCCGCCGCGTGCAGGTCCGCCAGCGGGATCCTGCCGCCCTGGCTGCCGTACTCGACGGCGTCCTCGGACAGCCGGCAGGACGAGCGGGGCACGCCCAGGTGGGCGGCGGCGAAGTCCAGGAGTTCGTCGGCCAGGGCGCGGGCGGCGCGCAGGGTGGCCTTGCCGGCGACGACGACGCCGGTGGAGGCGAAGGCGCCGGTGTCGTGCCGGACGACGTCGGTGTCGGACTGGCGGACGGTGATCCGGTCGACGGTGGTGGCGAGTTCGCCCGCCGCGATCTGCCGGTGGACCGTGGTGGTGCCGTTGCCGAACTCGGCGGTGCCGACGGCCAGGTCGAAGGTTCCGTCGGGCAGCAGCGCGGCGCGGGCGTCGGCGATGTGGCCGCCGGGCGGCCCGGTGGCGATCATGGCCAGCGCCGTTCCCTCGCCGGTGAGCCAGCCGTCGGGGGCGGGGGCGGCGGGCTCGGCCCGGGCGCGCCGGAGCACGGCCAGGCACTGGTCCAGGCCGTAGCTGGCGATGTGCAGGTCCTCCTCCTCGCCGCTCGCGGTGACCATGGGCTCGCCGGGTCCGATGATGTTCCTCGCCTTGAAGTCGAGCGGGTCCATGCCGAGCCGGCGCGCCAGCTCGTCCAGCGCCGACTCCACGGCGAACATGACCTGCCCGAGGCCGTAGCCGCGGTAGGCCCCGGCCGGGACGGTGTGGGTGTAGACCGCGTATCCATCGGCCTTCTTGTTCGGGCAGCGGTAGACCGCCAGCGACTCGCTGCACGCGTGGAACATCACCGCCGGCCCGTGGTTGCCGTACGCGCCCGTGTTGGACACCACCCGCAGTTCGAGGGCGGTCAGCGTGCCGTCCGCGCGCGCGCCGGCCTTCACCCGGACGGTGAAGGGGTGCCGGGTGGTGGCGCCGTGGAACTGCTCGGCGCGGGTGTACTCCAGTTTCACCGGCCGGCGCAGGCGCAGCACCGCGAGCGCGACGATGTCCTCGACCAGCATCTCCTGCTTGCCGCCGAAGCCGCCGCCGACCCGGCCGGCCACCACCCGCACCTGCTCCGGGGGCAGGTCGTAGAGCGCGCACAGCGCGCGCCTGGTCAGGAACGGTGTCTGGGTGCTGCTGCGCACCGTCAGCCGGCCGTCGTCGTCGATCCAGCCGACCGCGCCGTGCGTCTCCAGGCTGGCGTGCTGGACGCGCTGGGTGCGGAAGGTCTGCTCGTAGACCGCGTCGGCCGCCGCGAAGGCCGCCCGGACGTCGCCGACCTCGCCGTGCGTCTCGCCGGCCACGTTGTCGCGGGGGCGGGAGATCCTGGCCCGCACCGCGTCCTTCGCGTGCACGACGGGGGCGCCCGGCCGCATCGCCTCCTCGGGGTCGAGGACGGCCGGCAGCACCTCATAGCTGATCGCGACGCGACGGCAGCCCTCCTCGGCGGCGGCCTCGCTGTCGGCGACCACCGCCGCGACCCGCTGGCCGATGTACCGGACGGTGTCGTCCAGCACGCGCGTGTCCTCCGGGTCCTCCTCGGGGTGCTCGTGCCGGGCGGTGGAGAAGTGCCGCTCGGGCGCGTCGTGATGGGTGAGGACGGCGTGCACGCCCGGCACCGCCAGGGCGGCGGCGGTGTCGACGGCGGTGATCCGCGCGTGGGCGTGCGGCGAGCGCAGCAGCTTCATGTGCAGCAGGCCCGGCACCTCGACGTCGAAGGTGAAACGGGCGGTCCCGGTGACCACCTGCGGTCCGGCCGGCGCGGGCAGGTTGCGGCCCACGGACTGCCCCGCGCCGGGCGCCTCGGCGTGCTTGACGCCGCGGATCGCGTCCTCGATGGCCCGGTAGCCGGTGCAGCGGCACAAGTTGCCCTTCAACGCGCGCGGCAGGTCGTCGAGCTGCTCGTCGTCCAGGGCGGCCGCGGTCATCAGCAGGCCGGCCGTGCAAAAGCCGCACTGGAAGCCCTGCGCGTCGAGGAACTGCTGTTGTACGGGGTGCAGTTCGCCCTGGCCGGAAGCCAGGCCCTCGACGGTGGTGACCGTGCGGCCGGCCGCGCGGAAGGCCGGATACAGGCAGCTGTGCACGGGCTCGCCGTCCACATGGACGGTGCAGGCCCCGCAGTCGCCGGCGTCGCAGCCCTTCTTCACCCCGAACCAGCCGCGCTCGCGCAGATACGTGCGCAGGCACTGCCCGGGACGCGGCTCGGCGTCGAAGGGCCGGCCGTTGATCCGTACCGAGAAGGTCATCGCGCACCGTCCTGGCTCAGCTCGGCGCGGATCTCCTCCGCCAGCCGCAGGGTCATGTGCCGCCGCCACGGCGGCAGCCCGTGGATGTCGTCGAACCAGGCGTCGTCGGCGACCGCGCGGGTGATGGCGGCGCGCAGCCCGGCCGCCGACGGCGGCAGCGGGAACGACAGCCGCACCGGCCGCACGGTCGCGGCCGTGACGGTGATCCGCACCGAGCGGTCGAGCGGGTCCAGGGTTCCGACGACCAGGACGCCCGACCGGCCCAGCCCGTGCAGCGACGCCTGCCGGAAGGCGGTCCGGCGGGCCAGGGCCCGGGCGGGCAGCGTCACCGAGCGCAGCAGTTCGCCGTCGGCGAGGTCGTTGCGGCCGGCGCCGGTGACGAAGTCCGCGACGGGGATCCGGCGCGCCGCGCCGTCCTGGGAGCGCAGCAGGCAGCTCCCGTCGAGGGCGGCGGTCAGCGAGATCATCGGACCGGCGGGCAGGGCGTTGCACAGGTTCCCGCCGACGGTCGCCATGTTCCAGATCTTGAACGAGGCCAGGAAGGCCCGGCAGCACTGCTCGATCACGGGTGCGGCCGCGGCCGGCAGGCTCCTGCCGAAGCGGGACAGCTGCGCGATGGTGCAGGTGGCCGCGATCTCCAGCGAGCCGTCCGGCAGCAGGACCACGGGCTCCCAGCCCATCCGGCTCAGATCGAGCAGCCGCCGCAGCCGGGGCTGCGGCTCGGAGAAGAGATAGGTGCCGCCGGCCAGCCAGGCGTCACCCGGACGCCACGCGACGGGGTCGCGGGCGTCCCGTACCTCCAGCACCGTGTTCAGGTCCATGGCTCAGTCAAACAACCCGGAGCCGGTCGCGACGACTGGTTCACCGCACAGAAACACCGGCCGGGGCCTGGAGGATCGGACAACGGGCGTACCGCTTGTTCGCACGGTCATTGCTGACGCAGTCTCCCGCACCGGCCCGGCGAATGCGAGAAGGACGCGCGCGGGCGCCCTGTGCGCCGGGCGGGCCGACTGATGGGCGACGGATGGGCGACGGATGGCCGACGGATGGCCCGGCGGGGCCCGCGTCAGGGTCGGCGGCGCAGCGCGAGGGCCCGCCGGCCGGCGTAGCGCGCCTGGGTGCCCAGTTCCTCCTCGATGCGGATGAGCTGGTTGTACTTGGCGGTGCGGTCGGAGCGGGAGAGCGAACCCGTCTTGATCTGCCCGCAGCCGGTCGCGACGGCGAGGTCGGCGATGGTGGTGTCCTCGGTCTCGCCGGAACGGTGGGACATCACGACGGTGTAGCCGGCGCGGTGCGCGGTGGCGACCGTGGCGAGGGTCTCGGTGAGGGTGCCGATCTGATTGACCTTCACCAGCACGGAGTTGGCGACGCCGTCGCGGATTCCCTCGCCCAGCAGCGTCTGGTTGGTGCAGAAGACGTCGTCACCGGTGAGCTGGCAGCGTTCGCCGAGCCGCGCGGTGAGCAGACGCCAGCCGTCGCGGTCGTCCTCGGCCATCGGGTCCTCGATGGCGGCCACCGGGTAGCGGTCCACGAGTGAGGCCAGGTAGTCGGCGTGCTCGGCCGCGCTGCGGCGTACGCCCTCGCCGGCGTAGTCGTACACCCCGTCGCGGTAGAACTCCGACGTGGCCGGGTCCATGACGACGGTGATGTCAACGCCGGGCTGGTAGCCGGTCCGCTCGACGGCGCGGACGAGGAAGTCCAGCGCCTCCTCGGCGGTGCGCAGATCCGGCGCGAAGCCGCCCTCGTCGCCGACCGCGGTGCTGTGGCCGGCGGCCAGCAGGTCGGCGCGCAGGGTGTGGAAGACCTCCGAGCCCATCCGTACCGCTTCGGCGAAGGTGGCCGCGCCGATCGGCGCGATCATGAACTCCTGGAAGTCCAGGGGATTGTCGGCGTGCGCACCGCCGTTGATGATGTTCATCATCGGCACCGGCAGCAGCCGGGCGTCCACGCCGCCGACGTAGCGGTTGAGCGGCAGCCGGTGGGCGAGCGCGCCGGCCTTGGCGGTGGCCAGGGAGACGCCCAGGATCGCGTTCGCCCCGAGCCTGGCCTTGTCAGGGGTGCCGTCCAGCTCGATCAGCGCGGTGTCCACCGCGGCCTGGTCCTCCGCGGCCAGGCCCACGACGGCGTCGGCGATCGACTCGTTGACGGCGTCCACGGCCCGCCGGACTCCCTTGCCGTGGAAGCGGGCCGGGTCCTCGTCGCGCAGTTCCACCGCTTCCCGGGCGCCGGTGGACGCCCCGGAGGGCACCGCGGCCCGTCCGGTCGAGCCGTCGGCCAGTTCGACGTCGACCTCGACGGTCGGGTGGCCCCGGCTGTCGATGATCTCGCGCGCGGCGATACGGGTGATGGCGGTCATGGCGGCCATGGCGCTCTCCTCACGTCCGGTCCCTGCCGAGGGAGTATGTTCCCCCGAAAAACAAAGTGAGTTCCGAAAGGGAATGTACTCTGTGCGGATGAGGATGCACAACGCCGACGAGGACTGCGGAATCGCCCAGGCGGCCACCGTGATGGGCGACTGGTGGAACGTGCTGGTCCTGCGGGAGATCGCGCGCGGCCACGTCCGCTTCGACACCCTCGCCGCCGAACTCGGCCTGTCCCGCAAGGTCCTCACCGAGCGGCTCGGCCGGCTCGTCGCCCGCGGCGTGCTGCGGCGGGTCCTCTACCAGCGGCGCCCGGTCCGTTACGAATACCTGCTCACCGACTCCGGACTGGCCCTGCTGCCCCTGCTGATGGCCCTGCAGGAGTGGGGCGACCGGTGGGTGCTCGGCGACGGAAGCGCCACCGCGACGGCCGCGGCGGACAGCGCGGAGCACGCCCGCGTCCAGGCCCTGGTCGGCGCCCGGCTGCCCGCGGACCTCCAGCTGCCCGCCGCCGACGGCGCCGACCGCCCGGTCGTCGCGCCGGATGCGGCAGCCACCGTGCTGTTCACCTACCCCGGCAGCGAGCCGGACCGGGACGGGGACCGGACTCCCGGGGGCGCACGGGCCGTTGGGGCTGCGGGGGCTACCGGGGCTGCGGGGGCTGCCGGGATCGCCCGGGTCGCCGGGGCCGGCGGGGAGAACCGGCTCTTCCGCGACGCCTGGCCCGACTTCCGCGGCGCCGCAGTGGCCGTGCACGGCGTCAGCAGCCAACTCCCGCACGAACAGGCGGCCTTGGCCCGCGCGGAGTCCGTGCCGTATCCGCTGCTCTCCGACGCCGGCCAACGGCTGGCCGCCGCCCTGCGCCTGCCGGTCTTCCGGGCCGCGGGCCGGCTGCACCTCAAACGCCTCGTCCTCGTGATCGACCCGGAGCGGACCGTACGGCACGCGCTGTTCCCCGTCGACGACCTCCCGCGAGCCGTCGAGCAGACCCTCCAGCTGGCCGCCGCGACCGCCGCGGCCAGGTGACTGCCCTGTCCCCGCACCCCCGGAAAGGACCTACGAGATGACAGCGGCCGAAGGCATGGGCGACACCGATTACGGCTCGGTCGGCGACGGCTACGCCCGCGTCCGCCGCACCGACCCCCGGATCGCCGCGCTGGTCCACGCCGCCCTGGGCGACGCGCGGACGGTCGTCAACGTCGGCGCGGGCGCCGGCTCGTACGAACCCGCCGACCGCCACGTGCTGCCCGTCGAACCCTCCTCCACCATGCGCGCCCTGCGCCCGCCCCACCTCGCACCGGCCGTCCGGGGCGTCGCGCAGGCGCTGCCGCTCGACGACGACTCGGTGGACGCCGCCATGGCGATGATCACCGTCCATCAGTGGCCGGACCCCGTCGCCGGGCTGCGCGAGATGCGCCGGGTCGCCCGCGGCCCGGTCCTCGTGCTGACCTTCGACGGCGACGAGCTGGGCCGGCTGTGGCTGATGGACTACGTACCCGAATTGCGGCGGGTCGAGGCGAGCCGTTATCCGGCGATCGGCACCATCGCCGCCGAACTCGGCGCGGACACCGCGATCCACGAGGTACCGATCCCGCTCGACTGCGTCGACGGCTTCACCGAGGCCTTCTACGGCCGCCCGGAAGCACTGCTGGACCCGGCGGTGCGGCGGGCGCAGTCCGCGTGGGGCTTCCTCGAACCGGGCGTCGAGGAACGGGCGGTGCGGGCACTGGCCGCCGACCTGGCGTCGGGGGCCTGGGACGAGCGGTACGGATTCCACCGCACCCGGCCCCATTTCCACGGAGCGGTGCGGCTGATCGTCGGCCGGAAGCCCGACGCGCGATACCCGACGCCGGACGCCGGACGCCGGACGGGAGCGTGCCGGCGTCGGCGCGTTCAGCGGGGCCGGCCGCCCGGTTCGCGGGCGAGGTCGCAGAGGAGTTGGTAGGCGGTCTGGACGAATCGGCTGTGCAGGCCGGGGGCGGTGTTCGTCAGCGCCACCACGGCGACGGCCGGGTCACGGCTGAAGCCGGCGAAGGCGGTGAAACCGCGGGTGGCGCCGGAGTGGAAGTACAGCGCGGGGGCGGGCGCGGGGCGCACGCGCCGGGTCCAGGCGAGGGCGAGTTCCGGGCCGGCGAGGGCACGGCGGCGGGGGCGGGTCACCTCGTGCAGCGCCAGGTGCAGCGGCTGCCCGGGGGGTGTGACGGTGTGCGGGGCGATGAGACCGCGCAGGTAGCGCAGCAGGTCCCGGGCGCTGGAGCGCAGCGCGCCGGCGGCCGGCATCGAGGGGATGAGGAAGGGTGGTCGCGGGCGGCCGTGCCAGTGGCCGGTGGCCTGGGGTCCGGCGGGGTCGGCGGTGGTGTCGGTCAGGGCCAGCGGCTCCAGCACGTGTGCCCGCAGCAGCGCGTCGTAGCCGGTGCCGGCCTGCTCGGTGAGCAGCGCGCCGAGCAGGCCGACACCGAAGTTGGAGTAGTGCACCCGGGTGCCGGGCGGATGCCCCAGCCGGCTGACGGCCAGGGAATCCAGCAGCGCCTCCGGCGGGAACGCCTGGTACGGGTTGGTGGTCCACGAGGGCGCCGCGGTCCGCAGCAGACCCGGGGGGAGCCGCGGCAGCCCGGAGGTGTGCGTCGCCAGCTGCTCCAGGGTGATGTCCGCGGCCAGGGGGCTCCGGGGCAGCGACCGGCGCGGGATCAGGGCGCCGAGCGGCTCGTCGAGGCATACCGGGCCTCGCGCCGCCAGGTCGGCGAGCAGCAGCGAGGTGAACGTCTTGGTGACCGACCCGAGTTCGAAACGGGTCCGGTCGGTGACGGGAAGCGTTCCGCCGCGGTCGGTGAAACCCCGGCAGAGCGTGGTGGATTCGCCGGCCGCGTATGCCGCGACCACCAGGCCGGCCCGGCGGCCCGCGGCCCGCGCGACCGTTTCCAGCCGCCCGGGCGGCAGCCGGGCGCGGTCACGCGCGGGCGGCATCGCCGTAGCGGGAGGACGCCAGGGTCCCGGCGACGGTCGCCACGACCGCCGTATGGCGGTGGTCCCGGAACGCGATGTCCGGGTTCTCGTCCACCGGCTGCCCGTCGCGGGGCAGCAGGCCGTCCGGGCGCTGGACCGCGGCGATCCGCTCCCACACGCCCGGTGCGCGCCCCGGCCGGGGAAGGCAGCCGTCCACGATGAGCAGTTCGGCGACGAGGTCCCACTCCTGGATCTCCAGCCAGACCTCCATCCACACCGGCAGCCAGGCGGCCAGGTATGCGGCCACCCGGGGCGGCAGCGCGTCCGGCCGCGCCCCCCAGTCGGTGACGTGGAAGACGGTGTGCGTCATGCAGTAGGCCGTCATCCAGTCGATCATCCACGGCTCGGGGGTGTGCCCCAGCCACGTGGCGTCGAGCAGCGCCCGCCAGTCGGCGCGGGGGCCCACCCCGGCGATCCGGGCTGCGTTCGCCACCGCCAGCCGGCGGTTGGGCAGTTGCTCCGCGCCGCGCTGCGAGGCCAGGCCGCCGAGGTGGGCGACGAGTGTCTCCAGGCGCTCGTGCCGGTGGCCGCCGCGCGCGAAGTGGGCGTAGAGCTCCATCGGGTCGGTTGCCGTCGGGTAGCGCAACTGCCGCTCGTAGAGCAGATCGCCGCGGCCCAGCTGGGTCCAGGCGAAGTCGAGCAGATCCCGGGCCGCCCGCCGGCCGCCCGAGGAGGCCATCCCTTCCCGCAGCACCAGGGAGGCGGCCAGCGCCGATTCGCCCAGTGGCTTGTAGACGCTGTCGGGGTCGGCGAGTTCGGCCGTGGTGTCGGGCGGCACCGCGGCGCGGCCGGCGTTGTGGTGCAACCAGTCCAGTGCGCGGGCCGCCACCAGGTGCGCGACCTGCCGGGCGGGCACCGGCGCTCCGCTGGACGCCGTGGTCATGGGCCGTGCTCCTTCGGCTCCCGGTCGCCGGCCAGGAGCAGGCGTGCGACGGCGGTGTTCATCACGGTCCTGGCGCCGGTCGCGCCGCACAGCTCCAGGTGGGTCACCACCGCGGCGATGTCCATGCCGGGCACGGCGACGGATCGGGGGGCCAGGGCGACCCAGCGGGCGAGCCGCGCGGCGGTGGGGTGGTCGCGGCGCAGCATCGAGCGGGCGAGCCCCCGGCTCAGATCCAGCGTCCGGCGGGCCGCCTGCTCGCGGACCGGTCCGTTCAGGCCGGGCAGCGCGAGCGGGGACAGCCGCGCCATCCACCGCACCCAGGTCTGCCAGTCCCCCGTGGTCGCGGCCGCCGACAGGTCGGGCCCGGCGGCATTCGGGTCGGGCCCGGCGGCACCAGGGTCGGGCCCGGCGGCGCTCGGGCCGGGCACGGGGGCGTCTCCGCCGCACCGGGCGAGCAGCGCGGCGGTCGCCCGGCCGAGCCGGACGGCCTCGGGCGGATCACCCGCGGAGAGCGGGAAGACGCGCAGCGCCTCGGCCACCACCTCGCGGTCCGCCGGCCCGAAGGGTGCTCCGGCGAGCAGTGCGGGTGCGAAGACATCAGGTCCCAGCACCCGCACCGCCGCCAACGCCGCTCGCGTGTCCGCCGCTTGCGCGACGTGGGCAGCCAGGCCCGGCGGGTCCTGCGCGCTCCGCAAAGCAGCCAGAACGTGTCCGGCCAGACTGTCCACGGCCGCCGCATAGTCAGCCGACGGCGCGAAGCCCGCGTGCGACATCGGCGACCCGCCTTTCTCTGTGCGCCGTCGGGGATGCCTGCGTCACCTTCGGCGCCTACTTCCCGCGGGGCTCGGCCGGCTCCTTGGGCGACAGCAGGATCAGGGCCAGCAGGAGCTGGGAGGCCTCCGGCGCGAACACCGGCGCGCCGCTGACCGATGCCTCCGGTTCGGAGATCAGCGAGTGGACCGCGGCACGCTCGGCCGATCCGGCGAGCACCGCGCGGGTGCGAGTGATGGTCTGGACGGACATCTTTCCTCCAACCTGGCGGCCGCCCGATCCCGGGCGGCCCTAGCGGCGTTGCGCGGCGACCGCCGCCAACGAACGGGCCCCCGAGTGCAACGAGCGCCCGTTACAGGGCACTTGCCCAGATACGTTCGCGTTGACGACGGACCACACCTTTTTTCACTCTTTCCAGCGAACGGGGCGAGATGACGGAGTTCACGCCGGGCGACGGCAGGGCGGCCTCGGCGGACGACCGAACCCCGGCGCGGTGGCCGGGGATTCGGCATCGGCGGCGGGTCAGCCGGTGAAGCCGGGGAGCACCTGGGTCGAGGTCAGCACGTTCTCGGGGCCCTGGCCCGGGTCGCCGCCGATCTCGAAGAAGCCCGGGGCCGAACCGCCGCGCAGCTCGCCGAACAGCGAATCCGGCAGTGGGCTCCAGCTGTTGGCCGCCGGATCGTAGGCGAAGCCCTGGTTCGTCTCCAGCAACGCGTCGTCGACAGCGCCGTCCTGGACCAGCAGCTTTCCGTTCGCGACGGTGTAGGCGGCGCCGAAGGCGTCCTCGGGGAGGTCGGCGATCCGGGACCAGCCGTCGGTGGCCGGGTCGTAGACGTACGCGGCGGTGAGCGTCTCGACCACTCCGGCCAGGTCGGAGCCCCCGGCGCAGTAGATCTTGCCGCTGATGGCCCCGCAGGCGGCGAAGTCCACGGGGGTCGGGTAGGAGGCAGTCCGCGACCAGGTGTTGGCGGCCGGGTCGTACACCTGGACGTCGGCGACCGAGCCGCACTGCTCCGCGTCGCACCCGCCGACCAGATAGAGCTTGCCGTCCAGCACGGTGGCCGCGGCGGCGGCGACCGGTTCGGGCAGCGGCGCCAGCCGCGTCCACCGGTTGGTGGCGGGGTCGTACACGTCGGTCTCGGCGACGGGCCGGTCGTCGGTGCCCCAGCCGCCGGTCAGGTAGAACTTCCCGTCGATGAAGGCGCCGGAGGCGGTGCTGCGGACCACGGGCGAGGCGGTGAGCCTCTTCCAGCTGCCGGCCCCGGGCGCCAGGGCGTACAGGTCCGCGGTGGAGGCCGCGCCGGTCCAACCGGTCACCGAATAGACGGTGCCGTTGTTGCTGCCGACGACATTGTCGGAGATCCGGGTCGGGAAGGCGGCCAGCGACCGCCAGGCACCGCCGGGGGCCGGGGTGGCAGTCGGCGACGGGGTGCCGCCGCCCTTGCCGCCGCCGCCCTTCGACTCCGGCGCCGACCGGGGGGACATCAACCGCGCCCGGTCCGCAGGGGAGTTGAGGGCGAGCAGGTTGTGCCGCGCCTGGGCGGCGAGGCCGCTCCCCGCGGTCCCGGCCGCGTTGGTGGCAGTGGCCGTGGCCGGCTGACCGCCCAGCAGGACCAGGGCGGTGGCCGCGGCAAGCCCCAAGCCGCCGGCCGCGAGCCGGCGGTACTGCTTCTTCCTCGTGGTGCGCACGATGACTCCTCAGGTGTCATGAGGCAGCGAACGGGGGCCCGGCACCTTCCACCGCGCGTATGCGCGCACGGCAGCCACCGGCGGGGGCCGCATATCCCCCGCGGCCGGGCTGTCTCCGATTCTGCGCAGCGGCCTTTCTGTTGCACGAGTGGTGCGGCGATACGCGTGTTGTGAGAAGACCGACAGGGCGCCCGTTGAACAACGGCCCCCTCAATTCCGTGTCTGGCCCGGCTGCTCGAACGAGCCGACTGCGCCGGCGCCCCGGGGACGGCGTACCTGACGCGGCGTAAGGTGGCACGGCCGATCCTGGCAGGAGTAGCCCGGACAGGCATTGGGCATGTCCACGGAGTCCGGACACCCCGGACATTCGGGGATGGGGAACTGACATGGGGGCGGCGTGAGTTCACAGGCGTCGGTGCCGATCGTCCAGCGCCAGAACGATCCGGAGATGCTTCAGCTCCTGCGTGCCGCCGCCGCGTCCCACGCCCGCGCGCAACGCTTCGCCTCCGGTCACGTCGCCGTGTCCGCGGCCCTCGCCGCCGGAGCGGTGGCCGGCGTGTTCGTGCCCTCGGTGCAGACGCCCCTGACCCTCCTCGGCCTGCTGTGGGCAGTCGTGTACGCCGTCGGGGCGAGCGCATGGACCAGGACCGAGTTCCGCAGGGCGGCTCTGTTCCAGGAGACCTTCGACACCGGCCTGTTCGGGCTCCCCTGGAACCATGTACTGGCCGGGCCGGGCCCTCGGCGGACGAGACAAGCCGCAACGCGCGCCGTTACCGGGGAGCGCCCGGCAAACTGCGCGACTACTACGAGATCCGGGACCTCCCCCGCCCGTTCGATGTCGTCGCCTGCCAACTGCAAAACCTCGGCTGGGGTGCGCGCATCCGCAGCCGCTACGCCACCGCGGTCCAGACCGGGCTCTTCGTCTGGCTCGCCGCGGGGGCGGTGGCCGGCATCCTGACCCAGATGACCCTGACTTCCGTGTTGATCCACTGGTATGTCCCCTCGCTCGGGTTGCTGCTGCTGGGCGTCGACACCTACAAGTCCCAGCTGGACACCAAGGCGGCACGGGAGCACGCCAGGTGGGCGCTGCGTTCCCGGATCGAGGAGTACGCCCGGGCCGGCGCGCCCCCGGCGGAAATGCCGGAGGTGTTGTCCCTGGCGCGTCAGGTGCAGGACGTCCTGCTGCAAACCCGGCTGACGCAAGCCCGGGTCCCCGACTGGTTCTTCAACAGGTTCCTGGAGGCCGACCGGGCGGACTTCGCGGCGGACATGGACGAACTCGCCGGACTGGCGGCCTCGCCGTCGCCCGCCGCCGGGCACAGCTGAGGAAGCGGCGAGGAAACGGCGAGGAAACGGCGCGGCGGCACCGAAGGGAGGCGCTGGCGCTCGCGTCCCGGCCCGCGGGCTGGGAGTACCTGCCGCTCCTGCGCCGGCTGGGCGAGGTGCCGGACACCGTCCCGGAGCCGCCGCTGCCGGAGCCCGTGCTGCTGCTGGTCGACGCCATCGGCCGTCCCGGGGCGGCGGACGACCGGTAGGGCCGCGGAGCGGCATCCGCCACCGGCCGGCGAAAGCGCCCCGCGCGACGGCTGGTCTACGCTGGGCGCACGGCATCGCCAGCCGGCGGCCGCGCGCCGCGATGCGCGGCTCATCGGTGCCGTAGCGTCCGAGCGGTTGCCGCGGAGAAAATGGAGGTCGTCCGGTGATCGACCCCATCGGCCCGGCGGCCGAGGCCGCCGCCGACGCGAAAGCGGCCGCCGATCTGGCAGCGGTGTTCGGCCGTGACCGGGCGGCTGGTGACGCGCTGGTCGAGTGGGCACGGGACGGTGGGCACGGCGGTACCGTCCGGCCGGTCTCGCCGCGATGGCTTCCGTTGGCCGCCAGCGGCACCGATGCCCTGCTGGGCGCGGTCACGGTGACGCCCGGACCCGGTGATGTCGTGGTCAAGGTCTGCCCGCCCGAGCTGCGCCGCGAAGCAACGGCCCACGCGCGGGCCGAACGTACCGCCGCCGGCAAGGTGGCGAAGCAGGCCTTCGCCCCATGGCCGCTGGCCGACGGCCGGCTGCTCACCTTCCAGACCCCGGCCGGCGGCAGCCTGCGCTCCGTGGTCGCGCTCGCGCAGCTGAGGAGCCAGGAGCTCTCCGCGGCCTGCACGTGTGTCGTGACGTGGCTGCTCACCGGGTGGAACCAGGGGATGGAGAACGCGGAGGCGGTGCCCGTCGCCGCGTCCCGGCTGCTGGCCGGGGAACTGGACGCACTGGTCGCAGCGGGCGGCTCGGTCCTGGCCTACGGTGACCGGGTCCGCGCGCCGGGGCCGGACGCCGACTGGATCGAGGTCGACGGCGCCGTGCTGCCGAACCCGCTGGCCATGGTGGCCGGCAGGCCCGGGCTGCCGGATCCCGAAGTCCTTGTCGTGCGGGGTCACGCCCACGGAGATCTGCACCTCGACAACGTCCTCGTCCCACGCCGCAAAGGGCGGCCGCAGCCCGACGCCTTCCAGTTGATCGACCTGACGACATACACCGCGGACGCGCCGCTGGGCCGGGACGTCGCCATGCTGCTGCTGTCGGTCGTCGCGGACTGGTTACGGCAAGGGCTCCCGCCCGGCCAGGAACTCGCCCTGCTGCGCTACCTGGTGGCGCCGAGCGAGGAGGACCGGGATCGGATCGTCCCCGAACTGCTGGAGCTCGTCGACGCGGTACTGGACACCTGCGCCGGCCTCGTCAAGGACGGCTGGCGGGACATCTGGAACAACCAGTTCCTGCTCTGCCTGCAGGCCGCGGCCCTGCGGTTCACGACGTACGACGACTCGGGTGACAAGGGCCGCTGGTGGTACTTCCGGCTGGCGGCCCACGCGGGCGCCGAACTGCTGGAGCGCTACGGTCACCGGCCACCCGCGGCAGGAGTGGCGTTCACGGCGCCGCAGCCGGGCGAACTCGCGACGGCCGACACCGCTGAAGCGGGGGCGCGGGAACTGGACCGGCTGCGGCGGCTCGGCGCCCAGGCGGTGGCGGACGCGGGGCTGCTCATGCCGCCCAACGCCCTTTTCCCGCGGGGCATCACGTTGTCGGAGCTGCACGTACCGCGGGAACTCGAGGCCGTGGTGCTGCGCCGGGTGCCGGAGCGCTGCGCCCAACTCGTCGTCGGCGAACCGGGATACGGCAAGACCACGTTGTTGTGGAGCCTCTACCGAACGCTGGCCGCGCAGGACGGTGTGGAGCCGCTGTTCGTCAAGGCGTCCTTCCTGCTCGACGCCCAGCGCCCCGAACCCCTGCCGTCCACCGCTGTGAAGGTGCCCGATGTCGCCGCGGCCCTTGCCCGGTGCGGCGATGCGGGCACGATCCCGGTGCTGCTGGTGGACACCCTGGACTTGCTGATGCACAGTCCCGACGGGGCAGCGCTGGTCGCGCGGCTCATCGAGACGGCGCGCGGCGCGAAGGCGTCGGTGGTCATGTCCTGCCGGCCGGGCGAGGCCGGGCTGTTGCCCCTCGAGGACGCCGACCCGGGCGAAACAGGGGCCGGCGACGCCTACATGCGCTCCGCGCTGCGCCTGGGTGCGTACAGCGACGGCGAGCGCGCCAAGGCGGTCGCCGGACACAGCGGGGTCTACTGCCGCAGGGCCGTCGACGGGCCCGGTGCGGCGCAGGCTCTGGAGGCCCGCATCATGGGGGCCGTCTACCAGGATCTGCCGCTGCGTGAGGTGTGCGACTCCCCGCTGACCTTGCGGCTGCTGTTCGACGTCTACACCCCCGATCCGCCGGTACGGGACATCGACGTCGCGTCACTGTACGACCGGGTCAGGCGCAGGCGCGTCGAGCAGGACGCGCGGGCCGAGCAGGAAGATCCCCCGGCCGGGTCGCCGGCCGCCCGCGACCTGCGACCGGTCGCCCAGGCGCTGGCCCGCTACATGCTCGCCGCCAACGAACTGGAAATGGACCTGCCCGCCGCCGAGCACCATCTGGAGGAGCTGCTGCCCGACCGGTCCTGGAAGAGTGTGCTCGGGGATCTGCGGGAGCTCGAACGCCGCGGGGTCACCGCCACCATCCCCGGCACCACCCGGGTCCGGTTCTTCCACCAGACCTTCTTCGAGTACATGGCCGCCGACTGGCTGCGTACGAGCGGCCGGGGCGGCGAATTGATCGAGCGCATCCTGGCACATCCGACCGACCTGGTACTGGCCGCGGTGGCCGGCCAGTTGGTGCCCCGGGAGGCACCCGGCAGGGCGGACGAGCTGCTGCTGCCGCTTCTGCGCGACGACCGCACGGAGGCGCTCGGGCTGGAGCTGTACGCGCAGCTCCGCGCCCCGGGACCGGCCGTCGGCCCCGCCCGGGACCGGCTGCGGACGCTGTCCGCCGAGCCGGTCAAGCGCTTCCTTGTGGTCCTCCCCGGCCGCCGGCACCGCGACGCACGGCGCTGGACCGAGGATCTGACGGAGGTCTGGCGGCGCGGCGCCGAGGCGGATCCGGGCGAACGGCCGGTCCGTGTCCAACTCCTGGAGTCCTTGTGCCGTCTGGCACACCACGATCCCAGCGCGGCCCTCCACCTGTCCGACGACCTGGACTGCGTGGGCTGGCTGCTGACCTGGCTGCCGCAGGACCTGCGCGCCCACGACCATCTCTACCTGCGGATCCTGCGCGTCCTGTTCCGGCACGACGTCACCTGGGCCTTGGACCGGATGGAGCGGTTCTGGGCACTGTTCAGTGCCGCCAGGGTGCACGCCGGCCTGGCCGACCTGGTACGGGCGGCGTCCGAGGAGGCAGCCCGCATCGACGACCCGGTGGCAGCGGCCCGGGCGCGCTCGCTGGCGGCTGCCCGGTTCGGGGCTCTGCTGGATAAGCGCGGCAGCGGGCGGGACAAGAAACTCGTACCGCTGGAACACGCATTCGGCAGCCTGTGGGCCAGCACGCTGACCGGGTGCCCGCCGGAGCGGCGCCTGTCCCTGGTACTCGGTGCCGTCTCCGGCGCGACGGACAGCCCGGCGGCCCTGGCCCGGCTCTACGGCGCCGGTGTGCTCGCCGGCACCCTTGAACAAGGACCCGCCGAACAGGTCGTCGAGTCGCTGTTCGCCTTGGCTCTGCCGGGCCCGCAGAGCGCCGCGCTGGACATGGTGGTCGTCCCGGTCATGGCCGGTGCCTACGAGAACGAAGGCCGGGCTGCCGACCCGGATGCTTCACCCTTCGCCAGGTTGCTGGACACCGCCTGCCGGGAGGCGCTGGGCCGGCTGCCCGCACCCGCGTACGAGGACGGCCGCCGGACCCGGCCCGCGTGGTTCCTGGAAGGTGTCGTCCGAGCCCGCCCGCAGGCCGGCCGGCTGCTGGCGCTGCTCCCGGACGATTCCGGGCCGGAGGCATGGCTGAGCGCCGACGGACTCGCCCGGCTGACGGTGGCCGCGGTCGCGGCGGGACATCCCGGGGCGCGACAGGCGCTGCACCGGTGGGCGAATGACGGACCAACGCATGCCGCCACGGAGAAAAGGGTGCAGGGATCGTTCCGCGACGCCTTTTTCGATCACCTCGCGGATCACCCCGAGATGTTGGAGTATTTCGCCGAGGAGGCGGTGCTCACCGAGGAGACCGACTTCCTGGTCGCGGCGCTGGAGGCCGCCGCCGCGTGCGGGCACGTTCTGCCGCCTTCCCACGACGCCGGACTGCGCGGCCTGGCCGACCGATTGGTCAGCGGGGCAGCCGAACGCCGCAGGCAGGGCTACCGGTTGATCCGCGCCATGATCGACCGCACCGGCTGGCCGGCGCCGCGGATCGCGGACGTTGTCGACGAACTGCGCGCCGGGCCCGGGTATCCGCTGCGGATCGCGCTCCTCGAACTGGTCCGCTCGGCGATCATCGCGGACCGCTGGAGCATGGTTGACGCGGGACCGCTGGTCGAGATCCTGTCCGACCTGGCGGACACCCCTCGTTCAGCAGACGCAGCCGGTCCGGCCGCGGAGAAGGCAGAGGACTCGTCCGCCTTCGCCCGCTCCGTCCTGACCGTCGCGCTGTGCCGGCTCTCCGCTGTCGAAGACCCCGCCGGGCGGCGGGCCACCGCCGACCTTCTCGTCCCGCTCGTCGTGCCCGCCACCGCCGACGAGGGCCCGCTGGTGACCGAGGACATTCGTGAACTGGGACGGCTGATCGAAAGGACGGCTCTGGTCGACCCGCCGGACGCCGCCCGTCTGGTGCTGCGGATCTCCCGGGCGCTGCACGCCTACGACCCGCGGGTGCTGAAGCCGAAACGGGAGATCGCCAATCGCTGGGGGGCGCCCCTGCGGACCCTGCTGGAGCGACTCGGTCCGACCGGCCGCAGAGACCTGATGACGGACTTGGTCACCGCCGACGTCGCGATCGCCCGGCGGGCGGTGGAGGTGTTCGCCCAGCTGCTGGAGTCCTCCCTGTCGGATCCGCCCGCGTGGTTCCAGGAACTGGCGCAGCGCCAGGACATCCACTCCGTCCTGCGGCAGTCGGTCGGCAACCGGCTGCGTATCCACGCCCGAACCCGTTGCGGTGGCCCCTGGCCGGAACTGCTGGCCCACGGCGGCGCCGCTGTGCTCCCCTCGGCCGGCAGCGCCGGCGGCTGAGTCCGGAGCCTCCGGCGCGCACCGTGCTCCGCCGGCCGCGGCTCAGCAGGCCATGGCGGCCCAGCTCTGGGAGGGCTCGGTGCGGTTCCAGCCGTCGGAACTGCGGGTGCTGGTCAGGATGTTGAGCTCACCGGTGTGCGGCGGGTCGAGGATGGTGAAGCTCACCGTGACGGGGGCGCCGATCGGGCCGAAGGCACCGGTGGTGCCGGGGATGTAGGTGGGTGCCGGGTCGTTCGGGTCGCTGCCGCGGATCCAGTAGCCCGTCCAGAACGTGTCGTTGGCCACCGTGCTCCAGTCGTACGGCGCGCCGGCCGCCACATTCACCGTCACCAGGTCGTACGGCACCCCGGGGTGGATCAGCATGCCCTTGATGATCGTCGGCCGGGTGACGCCGCAGGTCTGGGCGAACGAGGTCGCCTCGAAGTTGCTCCATACGCTGAAGTCCGGCTGGGGCGCGGGGCTCTGGGTGCAGTTGAGCAGCGGGTCGTCGAAGTGGTCGCTGAAGCTGGTGCCGTCGGCGTAGATCACGTTCGAGGTGTAGACCAGGTCGCTGCCGGTGGCCGGGTACGGGATGTCGAAGGTGAAGAAGACATTGTGCCGGTCGGGGTCGAAGTGGCCCACGACCTTGGTGGGGTTGACGGAGCCGGGCACGCTGTACTCGAGCCAGACCCAGTGGTCCGCCGGGTCGTGCCCGGCCGCTTCCACGCTGACCGTCACGCGGTCGGTCGGTTCGAGCAGGGTGAAGCCCCCCGCGTGCGCGACATCGGTCACGCAGTGCTGGTCACTGGCGGTGGACAGGGGTCCGTCGAGGCCGGCGTGCGCCGGGGCCGCGCCGGCCAGGGCCAGGCCCATGGTGCCCAGCAGCGCCATGGCGCCGGCGGCGAGCCGGGTACGGAGGGTGCGGCGGGTGGCGCCGGGCGTCCGGCGCCCGCGGACGGTGCGCCCGGTCCGGACCGTACGGGTCGTCCGGGCCGTACGGGCCGTCCGGGCTGTTTCCGGCGTACCCGTACCGCTTCGGTCGGCCGCGTGTCTGCGTCTGCTCGGCGAAAAGATCGGTCCTCGTGCCACTGTGCTCTCCCCCTTGGTGCGGCGCCCGCGAGCTCGCGGGAACGTCCTGCCGACCGGGTACACGTGTCCGGAACCGACCGCGGTTCCCGGCGTGCGTCGGGCCGGGTGGACCCGCGGTCCGCGCGTGGTTCAGGACGGGTCGGTCAGGTGGTTGCGGTAGGCGTAGCGCACGGCCTGGGCGCGGTCGTTGACGCCGATCTTCGCGAAGATCCGGTTGATGTGCGTCTTGACGGTGGCCGGGCTGACCACGAGCCGGGCGCAGATCTGGGCGTTGGACAGGCCCTCGGCGATGAGGGTGAGCACTTCGGCCTCGCGCGGGGTCAGGTCGTCGGGCCCCGGACCGCTGGCCCGCTCCCCGGCCTCCTGGGGGCGGGACGCGCCCGCCGGGGCGGTGCCGCCGGGCTGGATGGTGGCCACGAGGCGGGCCTGGACGACCGGGTCGAGCCAGGTGCGGCCGCGGTGCAGGTTGTGGATCGCGGTCTCCACCTGCTCGTCGTCCGCGTCCTTGGTCAGATAGCCGCGCGCGCCGGCCCGCAGCGCGGGGAAGACCGAGTCGTCGTCGGCGTAGGTGGTCAGCACCAGGACCGGCAGGTCCGGGAGCCGTTCGCGCAGGAGCGCGGTCGCCGCGACGCCGTCCAGGACGGGCATGTTCAGGTCCATCAGCACCACGTCGGGGCGCAACCGCTCGGCGAGTTCCACCGCTTCGGACCCGTTGCTGGCCGCGCCGACGACCTCGATGCCGTCCAGCATGCCGATCAGCAGCACCAGTCCGTCGCGTACGACGCGCTGGTCGTCCGCGATCAGGACCCTGATCCTCGTGCCGTCCGGACTCGCCGGTTCGGGCGGCGTCATACCGGCAGCACCATCCGTACCGTCCATCCGCGTTCGGTCGGCCCGGCGCTGGCGTTGCCGCCGACCGCGTTCAGCCGCTCGCGCATGCCGGTCAGGCCCAGGCCCGAGCCGACGGCGAGGGCTGCCGGGGCGGGGCCGGGGCCCTCGCGCAGGTCCTCGACGGTCAAGGTGGTGGCCTGCGGTGCGTAGCAGAGGGTCACGGTGGTACGGGCGCCGCGTGCGTAGCGTGCGACGTTGGTCAGCGCCTCCTGCGCGCCGCGGTACAGCGCCTGGCCCGCGTCGGCGGGCAGCGCGCGCCGGGTCCCGCTGACGATCATGCGGACGTCGAGTTCCATGTCGGTGCGGTAGCGCTCGACCAGCTCGGGCAGGCGCTCCAGGGAGGGCAGCTTGTCCCCGCGCAGCACTCCCACCGCCCGGCGCGCCTCGCCCAGGCCGTCCTTGACCAGTTTCGCGGCCCGGTCCAGCAGCTCGCGCAGGTCCTGGCCGGCCTCCTGGCGCCGGGCCATCAGGCGGGCGGCCTGCACCTGGATGGCCAGTCCGGACAGCGTCTGGGCGAGGACGTCGTGCAGGTCCTGCGCGATGCGGGTGCGCTCGGCCAGCGCCGCGGCCAGCGCCTCCGCCTCCCGGGCGTCCTCCAGCTGGGCGAGGAGCAGCTCCGCGCGGATCTCGTTGTCCCCGGCCTGCCGGATGCTGACGGCCATGAGGGCCAGGACCGCGCAGAACAGCAGCTGGCTGGCCACGTTGACGAAGCCGCCGTCCGTGCCGGCCACGGCGGTGACGACCAGCGCGCCGGTCAGGACGCCGCTGAGCGCGAAGGCCGGCGGCGGGCGCAGGACGAGGAAGGCCGTCATCACCCCCACCGCGGGCGGCAGGGTGGACATGGTGCCGGGTTGCAGGATGCCGAGCGCCAGGCCGAAACCGCCGACCAGCAGGCAGTAGACGACGCAGGGCAGGGGCGCGGTCAGCTGCCACCGGCCCGAGGCGACAACGGCCAGCGGCAGCAGGCAGCCGGCGAGCACCAGGGCGACCGCCAGGTGTACCCCGCTCGCGCCGGGTGCGGGGTGGGAGGTCAGGGACTGGGCGGCGACGGCGGCCAGCACGCCCCACAGCACGGGCAGCAGCCGTCGGGCCCTGCGCTCGCGCCGGTCCCGGGCGTGCGCCAGCGCCGTGGCCACCCGCGGGCTGACCGGGATGGATGGGCCGTCCGCGGCGTCCGTCATGTGCTGAAGGATAGGAGGGTGGAGCGAGGCCGGGCCAACGGGTCCCGTCCCGGGTCCGGCGCTCCGGCTCCGGGACGGTGCGCGCAGCAGTGCACGGACCGGTGCGGGAACCGGTGGGCGGACCGCGCGCCGCCCGCGCGGTCCGGCCGCTCCCACCGGGTCAGGCACGGGCCGGCACGGGGCCGGTCGCGGAGACCTGGTGGGCCCGGACGCGCACCACCGCGAGCCGGCACAGGACCTGGGCCAGGGCCATCAGCAGCAGCCCGGTGGTCCACGCGTCGGAACCGGTGATCAGGTTGTCGCGGCTGAACCGGGCGACGGCGTGCGAGCCGCTGTGCGTGGCCCAGTACTCGAACCCGGTACGCGAGGCCATGCCGACGATCCACAGGCCCGCGGCGAGCACTCCCGCCTTCGCCACCGCGACGCCGTCCGACGCCCGGCTCAGCCGGGTGGCCGCGCCGCAGGCCACGCCCAGTACGGCGCCGGCGACGACACCGATGACGTCGAGCCCTACGTCGTGGCCCTGGGTGGGAAAGGAGGTGAGGTAGTACGCGGCAGCGGCGACCACGGCGACCACCGGAAACAGCGCGTTGTGCAGGGTCTGGCGCGTCCCGCGGATCTGCGGGACGACCAGGAGGACCAGGGCTGCGGAGATGAGGTAATCAGTTGTCGTCACGCCCCTGAGCTTGCCCGGCGCGCCGGCTCGCGGCGTCGGCTCCAGGGTTGACCGCGGGGTTGGCCGCGGCCGTCAACCCGTGGGTTGACCGGCCGCGGGCCGGCCGGTCCGGTCGTGCCGACCGACCGCGTCACTGCGGCAACGCGTCGATCACCCGCTGCCACCGCGGGCTCGTCACGATCGAGGCCAACTGCTTGGCCGACAGGGGCGGGGTCGGCCGGGTGACCGGGGCGTCCTTCTCCTGCGGGGCGTTCCACTCGCTGATCTCGACGACGGCGCCGTTCGGCCTGGGGTAGGAGGCGACCCAGTCCTTGGTGTCCGCCCGGTGGTCGGGGTACTCGTATCCCTTCAGGACCGTCACGTCGCCGCCCCGCGTGTGGATCACGCCGCAGGAGGTCCCGGGCGCCGGGTGCGCCGGGCACTGCTCCGCCTCCTGCATGCCGATGGAGACCTCCACCGCCGCCGGACCGAGGCCGTCGTCGTAGACCACGTGGACGTACGGAATGCCGTCCTCGGTGCCGCGGCTGACCACACCCGAGATCTTGGCCTTGGGCAGCAGCGAGAGGAAGATGCCGGCCACCTGCTGACCGGTGAGTGCGGGCTTGCCGGTCGGGGTGGGGCTGGCGCTGGGGCGGTGGACCGGTGCGGGGGGCGCGGCGACCTGGCTGCGGTGCTGCCCGTGCGCGGTCCCGCCGATCCCGGCGGCCAGTCCGCCGCCGGCTCCGGCCAGGGCGACCACCGCGACGCCGGCCGTGACGACGGCGGTCCGGCGGCGGCGCAGCCTGCGGCCACGGGTGTGCCCACCGGCCACCAGCGGGCGGCCGTCGGGCTGGAAGGCATCGGCGGTGTGGCGCAGGGCCCGGCCGAACTGATCGCCGAAGAGGTCCAGGGGTTCGGAGGAATTGCCGTCGTCGGTCTCGATGGGCATGGAAAACCACCCTCTCGCGGGTCGGTGGGTCATGGTGGGGTAGGTCGGAGGGGACGTCACGTCGCGTGCCGAGCAGGATCCCCGCCGGGGTCGGAAGGCCAGGGGCCGAGGGATCGGAAGGTCAGAGGCAAACGGGCCGGAACGGTCAGGGGCAGGGGCAGAGCGGGGGCGTCACTGTCCGGCAAGATCGCGCAGGGAGCCGCCGAGTTCGGCGCGCAGCCGGCTCAGCGCACGCACCGACCGGGTGCGCACCGCGCCCGCGCTGGTCTGGAGCACCTCGGCGGTCTCCTCGATGCTCCGGTCCTCCCAGTAGCGCAGCACCAGCACCGCCCGGTCCTTCGGGCCCAGTTCGGCCAGGGCCGTGAGCAGCGTGACGCGCAGGAGGGTGTCACCGCCCGCGCCGGCCAGCCGGTCGGGCAGCTCCGCGCTGGGCGACTCCCGGCTGCTGCTGCGCCGCCGATGGGTGAGGAACGCGCGCACCAGCACGGTCTGCGCGTACGCCGCCGGATTGTCGACCTTCGCGATCCGGCCCCACACCACGTACATCCGCCCGAGGGTCTCCTGTACGAGGTCCTCGGCAAGATGGGTGTCACCGCTGGCCAGCAGGCAGGCCGAGCGGAAGAGATGCCCGGCCCGTGCGGCGGAAAACTCCAGATAAGCCTGTGTCTGCGCCGTGCGCACCCGGGCCCCCTCGTCGTCGGCTCCCACTCCTTCGACGCGACGAGGACCGGAAAACGTTACAGCCGGCCCCCTCCCGGCGGCATCGAATGGCGTCGACGCTGGTCAGAGCCGTCTCGCCGCATGAGACACCAATTGGTGTCCATTGACACCCGGTTGGCGTTGCCACCAGGATGTGCCCCATGTTCTCGACGCATCCCGGTGTGGTGTGCCGCTACGTGGACCTGCGGCGCACCTGCAGCGCTCTTTGTTGCTGACCACCCGCCGCGCGCGACCCACCGGCGTCTGACCGCCCCGGGCGGCAGGTGCGTCTGTCCCCTCGCCACCCCATCGGCCCCTCGGGTCCGTCACCGCGCACGCCCGGCCGCGTCCTGCGGTGAGCACGGTGTGCGCGGGATGCGCGGTATGCGCGGTATGCGCGTGGCGCGCGCCGGAGAGCTGTCGCCTGCTCCCCTCCTCCGTGGCCGACGCGGCGCCCCGTCCCGCATTCCCGCGCCCCGCGGACCCGCCCGAACGCACCGCACCGCACCGCACCGCACCGAGGGAGAAGCCATGTCCCGCAAGATCCACCTCGCCCTGCACCCCTACGGTGTCGGCGGCCCGGGCCAGCACGGCCTGTGGAAGGACCCGCGGATCGCGAAGAACGCCAGCATCGACATCAACTACTACATCCGGCAGGCGCAGGCCGCCGAACACGCCCTGTTCGACGCCCTGTTCGTCGTCGACAGCCAGTTCATCAACGCCACTTACCCGGCGCACTACCTCAACCGGCTGGAGCCGCTCACCCTGTTGTCGGCGGTCGCCACCCACACCCGGCACATCGGTCTGGTGGGCACGGCGAGTTCGACGTACAACTCGCCGTTCAACCTGGCCCGCAGGTTCGCCTCGCTCGACCACATCAGCGGCGGCCGCGCCGGATGGAACGTGGTGACCAGCTTCGACAGCGGCGCTTCGAGAAACTTCGGGCTCGACGAGCACCTCGACTACCCGACCCGCTACGGCCGCGCCCTGGAATTCGTCCAGGTGGCGCGCGGCCTGTGGGACTCCTACGAGGACGACGCGTTCCCGGCCGACGTGGAGCGCAATGTCTTCCTCGATCCGACCAAGCTGCACGCCCTCAACCACGTGGGCGAACACCTCAAGGTCGCCGGCCCGCTCAACCTGTCCCGTTCCCCGCAGGGCCAGCCGGTCATCTTCCAGGCCGGCGTCTCCGAGGAGGGCCGCGACCTGGCCGCGCGGGTCGCCGAGGGCATCTACGCCCCGGGCGGGTCACTGCAGCAGGCCCAGGAGTACTACGCCGACATCAAGAAGCGCACCGCGTCCTACGGCCGCGACCCCGAACACATCAAGATCTTCATCCACGGCAGCCCGGTCGTCGCCGCGACCGACGAGGCCGCGCGGCGCCGCGAGCGGGAGATCTTCGAGGAGGACGACGACTTCGACCGCAACCTCGCGCTGCTCGGCCGTTCCTTCGGCGCCTACGACTTCAGCCGCCACGACCTGGACGCGCCCTTCCCGGACGTGGCGCACCTGGCCGAGAAGAGCGGCCGGACCGGCGCGGCGCGGATCATCGCGCGGGCAGCAGCTGAACATCTGACCCTCCGTCAAGTTGCCGACTCGCTCAGGGAGTTTCGCCGCTCGCCGTTCGTCGGTGCGCCGCAGACCGTCGCCGACAGCATCGAGGAGTGGTTCAACGCCCGCACCCTCGACGGCATCAACCTCGCCTTCCGCACCGACGACGACGTGGCGGCCTTCATCGACGGTGTGGTCCCGGTCCTGCAAAAGCGCGGCCTGTTCCGCACCGCGTACGAGGCCGACACCCTGCGCGGCAACCTCGGCCTGCCGGTCCCGCGCAACCAGTTCACCCGCGAACCCCAACTCACCAACGACTGAGGGGACCGTCGTACCCTGGGCCGGACGCGGGGTGCGGAGGAGCCGAGTTGCTGCGGTGCGAGGCGGTGGGCAAGCGGTACGGCAGGGGGCGGTGGATCCTCCGCGACGTCGACATGGACGTCTGCCCCGGCGACGTCCTGGCGGTGGTCGGCGACAACGGTTCGGGCAAGTCGACGCTGCTGAGAATCCTGGCCGGGTCGTCCCGCCCGACATCGGGGACGGTGTCGGGGCGGTCGCCGCACACCGGTTACGTGCCGGACCGCTTCACCGCCGACGACCGGATGTCGGCGCTCTCCTATCTCGGCCACATGGGCCGTATCCGGGGCCTGTCCTCCGCCGCGGCCCACGACCGGGCGAATCTGCTGATCGACCGGCTGGCCCTGGCGGGCGGTCCGGAGGCTCCCTTGCGCACCTTGTCGAAGGGCAACGCGCAGAAGGTGGCGCTCGCCCAGGCGCTGCTCGTCGAGCCGGATCTGCTGGTTCTGGACGAGCCGTGGTCCGGTCTGGACACCGCGGCGCACGCGGTCCTGGGCGACGTCATCGGCGAAGTGGCCGCCAGGGGCGGGGCGGTGGTGTTCACCGACCACCGCGAGTCGGTCACCGAGGCACACGCCACCGGCACGTATCTCATCAGCGACGGGCGGGTGACGTGGCGGGGCGGGCCCGAAGCCGCCGGGGACCCGGTGACGGTCCGGCTCGTGCTGCGCGCCCCGGCGGGCGGGGCGGCGCCGGCCGAACAGGACTGGTACGCGGTGCCGGGTGTGGTGGACGCCGCCCGCCGGGGACCGGAGATCGTGCTGCGGGTGCGGCGGGAGCACTCGGACGCCGTGCTGCTGACGGCGTTGCGGCACCGGTGGTCGGTCGAGCGGCTGGAGCGGATCACCGACGGCCGGCGTGCCTTCGGAGCCGGCGCCAGGAGGGCGGCGGGGTGATCGCGCTGGTCCGCTACCTGGTCACCAGCATGCTGCTGTCCCAGCGCTACCTCGCGTCCCTGCTGCTGTTCGTGGGCCTGCTGGTGGTACTGGTCAGCGACGACTCCGGGCCGCTGGCGTCCAGCTACGGTGCGGCGGCCGGCGCCATGCTGGTGTGTTCCACCTGGCTGACCATCGCGGTGATGGGGCTGGAGGACCACCCGCATCGGGCGGTGCTCACGGTCAGCGCGGGCGGTTCGCTACGGGTGCTGCTCGGCTCCATCGGCGCGGCCCTGCTCTGGTGCCTGCTGCTCGCGGTAGCCGGCCTGTGGCTGCCGCTGCTGCTCGGAACGCACACCCTCGTCCCCGCCGACCTGGTGGTGGGCCTCGAAGCCCAACTCACCTGTGCCTTCACCGGTATCGCCATCGGGCTGCTGTGCTCCCGCCAGGTCGTCCGCCGCCGGGGCCACGCCCTCGCGCTCGCCCTGGTCCTGCTGCTCGGCGTACTGCTGGTGAAGGGCCTGCCGCCGGTCAACGTCCTGCTCACCACGCTGGCGACCTCCTCGGGCTCGGCGGCCGCGCTCGGATCCACCAGTGCGATGCTGGCCGTCTCCGCCGCCGTTCTGGCGGCCGGGGCGGCGGTGACACAGGCCGTATCGGTCCGGAAAGGCTGAGGTCCGCACCCGCGTCACGGATGGCCGCCGGCCCGACGGCTACGTCTGCTGGGCGGCCGACGACGCCGGCGAGAGCCTGCTCGCCGCCGTCGCGGCCCACCTCGCGACGGCGCACTGAGCGCCGTCCCGTCACCGGCCCGGCCGGGTGTGCCGGGCCGGTGACGGCTCAGTCGGCCCCGGCGCCCGCCTGCCCCGCTCCCGGCTAGTCCAGCACGGTCACCAGGCCGCCGCCCTCCAGCGGTTCGCCGCACTGCGCACAGACGACCCGGGTCACCACATCGGCGCCGCACGTGTGCAGGAACCGCGGGGCGGGCGGCGGGTCCTGCAGGTGCCGCATGCCCCACTCGCGCAGGCCGATCAGCACCGGCTCCAGCGCCTGTCCGGCGGCGGTCAGGTGGTAGTCGAAGCGGGGCGGGTTGTCCTGGTAGCGGCGGCGGTCCAGGATGCCCGCGGCCTCCAGGGACCTCAGCCGCTTGGTGAGGATGTCCCGCGGCGCCCCGGTGTTGGCGCGGATGTCGGCATACCGCCGGACGCCCATGAACACCTCGCGCAGGACCAGGAGCGACCAGCGCTCCCCCACGAGGTCGAGGGTCCCGGCGATGGGGCACGCGCGCGGCTGGGTGTCCGTCATGGCACAATCGTAGTCGGTTTGTTTTACGAACCGACATGGCTGACACGAAGCACCCGCGCAGGGCAGGTCCGGAGGCACGCGATGCACCACCCACACACCGGAACCGGCACCCTCCTGGTGACCCTCTTCGTCTTCCCCGGCGTCCGGCTGCTGGATGTGACCGGTCCGATCGAGGTGTTCAGTTCGGCCAACGAGTTCGGCGGCCGCTACCGGCTGAACATCGTGTCCGCCGACGGCACCGAGGTCACGACCGCCGCGGGGACCCGCCTCAGCGTCGACATGCCGGTGGCGGACCTGCGCGAGACCAGTGACGTGCTGGTGATCCCCGGGGGTCCCGACTGGGAGCGGATGATCAAGGACGACGCGCTGCTGGACATCGTGCGGCGGCTCGACGCGAACTCCCGGCGCACCGCCTCCATCTGCACCGGCGCCCTGCTGCTGGCCGCCGCCGGCCTCCTGGACGGCCGGCGCGCCGCCACCCACTGGCGCCAGTCACGGCAGCTCGCCCAGCGTTTCCCCGCCGTCCGGGTCGACCCCGACGCGATCTTCGTCCAGGACGGCAAGATGATGACCTCGGCCGGGGTCAGCGCCGGCATCGACCTGTCCCTGGCTCTGGTGGAGGAGCACTGCGGGGCCGGGGTGGCCCGCGCGGTGGCCAAGGACATGGTGGTCTTCATGCAACGGCCCGGCGGGCAGTCCCAGTTCAGCGTTCGCGCCCGTGTTCCGCACACCCGCCAGGAGATGCTGCGCCGGGCGCTGGACGCCGTCGCGGAAGACCCCGGCGCCGACCACAGCCTGGCCGCCATGGCCCGCCGGGCCGGCATCAGCCCCCGCCACGTGGCCCGGCTCTTCTGCGACGAAGTGGGGACCACACCGGCCCGCTACGTAGAGCAGATCCGGCTGGAAGCGGCGCAGGCGATGCTGGAAACCGGCGACGACCCCATGGCGGTGATCGCCCGCCGTACCGGCTTCGGCTCCCCCGAGTCGCTCCGCAGGGCCTTCGTCCGCAACCTGATGGTCACCCCGGGCGCCTTCCGGGCGCGCTTCCACTCGACCGGCTTCGCGGACACCGATGCCGCCGTGGCGGCGAGGAGCGGTCCACGACCCCAGGGGTGAGGCGGAGCGGCGTACGGCGGGACGGGTCGCGGTGGCGGCCACCACGGCGCCCGCCCCCAGAGGGACGTGGCGAGCCGCGCCACCAGCCACGGACAGGCCCGGGCCGGCGACGGTGGGGACGGGGGCGCTCACGCGGTCCCGGGCCGCCCGGCCGTACCGGCCGCCGCGAGGACGGCGTCCGCGACGCCGTGCGCGGACAGCCCCGCCTCAGCCAGCAGGTCGGCGCGGGTGCCCTGCTCCGGGAAACCGTCGGCCACGCCGAGTACCCGGATGTCGGCCGCGATGCCGGCGTCGTGCAGTTCCTGGGTCAGGACGCTTCCCACGCCGCCCGTGCGCAGCCCGTCCTCGACGGTCACGATCACCGGATGCCGCGCGGCCAGCCGCAGCAGCTCCGCGGGGAGGGGTTTGACCCACCGCGGGTCCACCACCGTGCTCTCCACACCCCGCTCGGCGCACAGCTCGGCCGCTTCGAGCGCGGTCCGCGCCATGACACCCACGCCCACCAGGAGGACTCCGCCGCGTGATTCCCGCAGCACGTCGACGCCGCCGGCCCGGCGCAGCGCGGGGATCTCGGCTCCTACGGCCCCGCGCGGGAAGCGGACAGCGGTCGGCGCGTCGGCGACCTCCAGTGCTTCGCGCAACTCCTCACGGAGGGTGGGGAGATCGCGCGGCGCGGCCATGCGGAGCCCGGGCACGGCCTGGAGCAGCACCAGATCCCACAGGCCGTTGTGGCTGGGCCCGTCGTCCCCGGTGACGCCTGCCCGGTCGATCACGAGCGTCACGCCGAGCCGGTGCAGCGCGAGGTCCATCAGCACCTGATCCAGCGCCCGGTTGAGAAAGGTGCCGTAGAGCGCCACCACGGGATGCAGGCCGCCCATCGCCAGTCCGGCGGCCGAGGCCACCGCGTGCTGCTCGGCGATGCCGACGTCGAAGAACCGGGTCGGACAGTGCCTTGCGAACTCGGCCAGGCCGACCGATCCGGGCATCGCGGCCGTGATGGCGACCACGTCCGGCCGCGTCGGGGCAAGCGCGAGCAGTTCCCGCCCGAAAGCGGCGGACCAGCTGAGTCCGCCGGGGCGCAGCGGAGTGCCGGTGGCCGGGTCGATCGCTCCGACGCCGTGCAGATGGTCCGCTTCGTCCTCCTCCGCGGGCCGGTATCCCAGGCCCTTGCGGGTGACGCAGTGCACGATGACCGGGGACCGGTAGGCCTTGGCGCGTTCCAGTGCCTCTTCCAGGGCGGGGACGTCATGGCCGTCCACCGGCCCGAGGTACTTCAACCCCAAGTCCTCGAAGAGCACTTGGGGCATGAGGGCGTCCTTGAGCCCTTGCTTGGTGGCGTGCAGCGCGCGGTAGACCGTCTGCCCCGGGCCGCCGGCGCCGTCGAGTGCCTGCTTCCCCCAGCCCAGCAGCCGTTCGTAGCCCGCGTGGGTCCGCAGCGCCGCCAGGTGCCGCGCCAGTCCGCCGACGGTGGGCGCGTAGGAGCGGCCGTTGTCGTTCACGACGATCACCACCGGGCGCTCGGGAGCGGCCGCGATGCTGTTGAGGGCCTCCCAGGCCGCCCCGCCGGTCAGGGCGCCGTCGCCGACCACCGCCACGATGTGCCGGCCGGTCTCCCCCGCGAGCTGCCGAGCCTTGGCCATGCCGTCGGCGTAGGACAGCGCCATGGACGCATGCGAATGCTCGATGTGGTCATGGGCGGACTCGGCGCGGCTGGGGTAGCCGGACAGGCCCCCGCGCCGGCGCAGCCGGGTGAAGCCCGCGGCCCGTCCGGTCACGATCTTGTGGACGTAACTCTGGTGGCCGACATCCCACAGCAAGGTGTCGCGCGGGGAGTCGAAGCACCGGTGCAGGGCCAGGGTCAGCTCGACGACCCCCAGGTTCGGGCCGAGATCGGCCGCCGGTCTCCGCGATGTGCCGGACCAGGAAGCCGCGGATCTCCTCGGCCAGCGCGGCGAGCTGCGGATGGCTCAGACCGCGCAGGTCCGCGGGCTCGTTGATGTGTTCCAGCAGGGGCATGTGCTTCCTTGTCATTGCTCCGGCGCCGGCCGAGCCGACGGGTCCGACCGCGGGCGCCGGGCGAAGGCCCGGGCGAG
>NZ_FMCH01000476.1 GCF_900091855.1 Streptomyces sp. DvalAA-14 | reverse complement strand
CGCGGTCGCGTCCCCGGACCGGTGCGCCGCGTCCACCGCCGCGTCCGCCGCGGCGGCCGACGTCCCGGCGAGGGCCTGGTACGCGGACAGCCGGGCGGTCGGCCCGGCCGCGGCTCCCACGGCGCGTGCGTCGCCGGCCCGGGCCGCCAACTCGGCGAACCGCTCGGCGGCCCAGAGCCTCGGCATGAGGGCGAGCTGGACGGCTGCCACCTGATCGGGGTCGGTCGCCAGCGGCAGCAGCTCGTCGGCGAAGGCCGCCGCCTCGGTGTACTGCCGGGCGGTGACAAGGACGTCCACGACCTCGGCGCCGATCTGCGGTCGCCGCGGGTCGTTCGCGGCCGTGAGGTCGAACGCGTGCCGGATGAAGACCGCCGAGGTGGTGGCCATGGTCGCCACCACTTCGTGGGCGGCCTCGCGCAGCAGGTCGACCGCCGTGTTGTCCCCGGGTTCAGCGGTCGCCAGCACGTGGGGCGCGACCGCCGCGGGGCCGCGGCCGGAGGCGAGGAAGTGCACGGTGATGGCCCGGTGCCAGGCGCGCCGCCCGGACGGCGGGATGTCCTCGTAGACCGCTTCCCGTAGCAGTTCGTGCCGGAACCGCAGGCCGTCCCCGTCATCGCTGATCAGGCCGGCCTGGATACTCTCCGTCAGCGGGTCCGTCAGACTGCCGGGTCCGCTGCCGAGCAGGTGGGCGATGTCGGTGAGGGCGCACCTGGGCCCCAGGACGGCGGCGGCCCGAACCAGGTCACGGCACTCCTTGGACCCTCCCGCCATCCGGCGGCGCACGCCTTCGACCAGCCCGGTCGGCAGGCTCGGGCCCGTGCCGTCGGCGGCGTCCGGCGCCAGCAGGCCGTCCAGCAGCTGGGCGGCGAGGAAGGGATTGCCACCGGTTCGGCCGAGTCGGCGCAGGACGTCGGGATCGGGACGGGGGCCGAGCCGGTCGACCGCCATCGCCAGCACGGCGTCCTCGGTCAGCGCGGTCAGTCCGACCCGGACCACCGGTACGTCCCGCCCGGCGGCCTCGGCGATCTGGTCGGCCGGCCCGCCGTGCGCCTCCCGGCTGGCCAGCAGCCACACCACGGGCGAGGCGGCCAGCCGGCCGGGCAGCAGCCGCAGCGCGAAGGCGGTGAGCGGGTCGACCCACTGCGCGTCGTCCACCATCAGCAGCAGGGGATGCCGCTCGGCCCGCCGCTCCAGAAGCGTCGCGAGGCGCTCCACCAGCCACAGCGGCTGCCCGTGCAGTTCGGCGAGCCCCATGAAGTCCGCCGAGGTGATGAGGGGGTCGGTGCCCGAGCGCAGGCCGGGTCCGAGCGAGGCCAGGGGAGTCACCCGGTCGGCCGCGTAGGCGGTGGAGCGTGAAACGGCGAAGCCACCGCGTTGGGCCTGCTCGGCCACCACGTGGGTCAGGGCCGTTTTGCCGATGCCCGGTTCGCCGCTGACCACGACGAGCGTGGGCTGCCCCTGCCGGGCCGATCGCAGCGCGTCGAGCACCCCGCCCAGCTCGGCGGCCCGCCCGCGCAGCGGCGCCGGCGCGGGGCGGCCGGGTGCCGCCCGCCTGGGCTCTGCCGCCCGCCGGTCGACCATGAGAACTCACCTTCCGGGAGGCGGTGCCACCAGGGCCGGGCGGTGTCCGGGGCCCTTTTGTCCGGGGCCCCTTATGTCCGGGCCGCCTCGAACGCCATCGTACGCACCGGCCCGACCGGCGGCGGACCCGGTCCTCGGCGGGCGGTGCGGGCCAGGCCCGTGACAGATGGTCACGGGCGGGCCTCGGGCCCGGGGCGGCCGGCGGTGACGACGGGCGGCGGCCGCCGCCTTTCACGGGCACCTCACGGGCAGGTCACGGGCACCTGAAGGGCATCTCAGGGGTACCGCCCTGCCCGCGTGCCCATGCGCCGTTCCGGCGCCGAACTCGCCTACGGTGACGGTGACGGTGACGGTTTCGCCGCCGACGCCGACCTGTCCCCGCGCAAGGAGCCACAACCGAATGGCGCCACGGCCCCACTGGCTTTTCGGAGACCAACTCGGTCCGCATTTTCTCCGCTCCCGCCACGACGGACCGGACGCGGACGCTCCCGTCGTCATGATCGAAGCGCGTTCCGTGCTGCGGCGCCGGCGCTTCCACCGTGCCAAGGCCCACCTGGTGCTGTCGGCGATGCGGCACCGCGCCGCGGAACTCGGCGACCGCGTCCAGTACGTCCGGGCCGAGACGTACGCCGAGGGACTGGACCGGGCACTCGGCCGCGGCCGCCCGAGCCGCTCGGCTCCGGGCGGCGGCGGACCCAAGGGCGGGGATACGGGCAGCGGCGGCGGTACGGGCACGGGCACGCGAGCCGGCAGCCGGCTGACCGTCTGCCGGCCCACCTCGCGCCGCGCGCTGGAGTTCGTCGCCGCGCTCGACGGCGTGGACGTCCTGCCGGCGAAGGGCTTTCTGGTGCCGCGCGACGACTTCGAGCAGTGGGCCGCCGGACAGGGCGACGGCGAACACCTCCGGATGGAAAGCTTCTACCGCTGGGTGCGCCGGCAGCACCAGCTGCTGATGGACGGGGACGAACCGGCGGGCGGCCGGTGGAATCTGGACCACGACAATCGCGAGCCGCCCCCACGCGGGAAGACCGCCCTCGATGTCGCCGCGCCGTGGCAACCGTCCGAGGACGCCATCGACGACGAGGTCCGCCACGACCTCGACCGCTGGGAGCGGGCGGGCGAGGTGTCCTTCGTCGGGCGGGACGGCCCGCGGCGCTTCCCGGCCACCCGGCGGGAGGCGCTGGCCGCGCTGCGGAACTTCGTCACCCACCGGCTGCCGGAATTCGGCCCGTACGAGGACGCCATGCTCGCGGCCGACCCCGTCATGAGCCACAGCCAGCTCTCCGCCCCGCTGAACCTGGGGCTGCTGCACCCCGCCGAGTGCGTGCAGCGGGCCGAGAAGGCGTGGCGCGCCGGTGACGCGCCGCTCAACAGCGTCGAGGGCTTCGTCCGGCAGGTGGCCGGCTGGCGCGAGTACGTGTGGCAGCTGTACTGGCATTTCGGCGAGGACTACCGGCGCCGCAACACGCTGGGCCACACCGAGCCGCTGCCGGGCTGGTTCCTCGACCTGGACGCCGAGGCGGTCACCGCGAACTGCCTGTCCACGGTGCTGGCACAGGTCCGGGACACCGGCTGGGTCCACCACATCCCCCGCCTCATGGTGCTCGGCAGCCGGGCGCTCCAGGACGGCTGGGATCCCGCCGCCGTCACCGACTGGTTCCACCGCTGCTTCGTCGACGGCTACGACTGGGTGATGCTGCCCAACGTGCTGGGCATGTCGCAGTACGCCGACGGCGGCCTGATGACCACCAAGCCGTACACCTCCGGCGGGGCGTACATCAACAAGATGAGCGACCTGTGCGGGCCGTGCGCCTACCGGCCCACCGAGCGCGTCGGCGAGCACGCGTGCCCGTACACCGCCGGCTACTGGTCCTTCCTGCACCGCCACCGCGCCCGGCTGGCCGCCAACCCCCGGACCGCCCAGGCCGTCCGCGGCCTCGACCGACTCGCCGACCTGCCCGAACTCCTCGCGCAGGCACCCCACCGGAAGGACACCGCGCCCTGACCGGCTTCCCGCCGGCCGCCCGCGTCCGTCTGCTCGGACCCGGACGGTGCCGGGACCGGCGCACGCCATCCGGCCGCCGCGGCCCACGGGCTCCCCGGCCCGGGCCCGTCATCCCGCCGTGGAGTGGGCCTGCTCCAGGCGGCGGGTGAGGAAGCGCCGTTCGCTGTCCGTGGTGGCCAGGGCGAGGGCCTCGCGATAGCTGGCAGCGGCCTCCTCCCACCGGTCGAGACGGCGCAGCAGGTCGGCTCGGGTGGCGGGCAGCAGGTGGTAGGCGGCGAGCGCGCCGGTGCCGGTCAGGGCGTCGAGGAGGGCCAGCCCCGCGTCCGGCCCGTCGGCCATGGCCACGGCGACCGCCCGGTTCAGCTCGACGACGGGACCGGGGGCCAGCCGGGCCAGTTCGCCGTAGAGCAGGACGATCTGCGGCCAGTCGGTCGCCGCCGCTTCGGGGGCGGTGGCGTGGCAGGCGGCGATGGCTGCCTGGATCTGGTAGACGCCGGGCCGTCGCTGGCCCAGCGCGTGGTCGAGGACGGCCAGTCCCTCGGCGGCGCGGTCGTCGTTCCACCGCGAACGGTCCTGCTCCGCCAGCAGCACCAGGTCACCGGCGGGATCGGTACGGGCCGCGCTGCGGGCGTCGTGCAGCAGCATGAGCGCGAGCAGCCCGCGGGCTTCCGGCTCGTCCGGCATGAGGGCGGCCAGGATCCGGGTCAGCCGGATCGCCTCGCCGGTCAGGCCCGTGCGCAGCAGGTCGGAGCCGGCGGTCGCCGTGTAGCCCTCGTTGAACAGCAGATACAGCACGGCGAGGACGCCCGCGGTGCGTTCGGGCAGCAGGTGGTCCGGCGGCACCCGGAAGGGGATGGCCGCGTGGCGGATCTTGTTCTTCGCGCGGACGAGGCGCTGGCCCATGGTGCGTTCCGAGACCAGGAACGCGCGGGCGATCTCGGCGGTGCTCAGCCCGGCGAGGGTGCGGAGCGTGAGCGCGACCCGGGCCGGCAGCGGAAGGGCCGGGTGGCAGCAGGTGAAGATCAGCCGCAGCCGGTCGTCGGCCACCGCGCTGCCGTCGGGGCCGACGGTGCCGAGCGGGCCGATGGACCCGGTGCTGCCCTCGGAGGAAGCGTGGTAGGCGTCGTGGCCCGCCGCGTGGGCCATCTCGCGCAGCTTGGCCGCCTCGGTCGTGGAACGACGGAGCCGGTCGAGGGCCCGGTTGCGCGCGGTCGTGGTGAGCCAGGCCCCGGGACGGCGCGGCACGCCGTCCCGGGGCCAGCGCTCCAGCGCCTGTGCGAAGGCGTCCTGTACGCACTCCTCGGCCAGGTCCCAGTCGCCGGTGAGACGGATCAAGGCCGCGACGATGCGGCCCCACTCCTCGGCGTACGTGGTCGCGACGGCCTCGGTCACTGCGTCCAGAACGGCCGCACCTCGATCATGCCGAAGCGGGCCATGGGATGCCGCGAGGCGACCTCGATCGCTTCGTCCAGGTCCCTGCACTCGATCACGTCGAAGCCCCCCATCTGCTCCTTCGTTTCGGCGAACGGCCCGTCGGTGAGGAGCACTTCGCCGTCGCGTACCCGGACGGTGGTGGCGTCCTCCGCCGGACGCAGCCGATTGCCGAACAGCCGGACACCCCGGCGGCCGGTCTCCTCCACCCACGCGGTCGGGTCGAGTTCCGCCCCGCTCGCCTCGATCGGTCCCTCCGTGCAGATCAGCAGCACATACTTCATCGATCCTCCTCGTCGTACGGCCGGCGTCGCCGCCGCTTCGATTGATCGCGACGGTCTCTTCGGCCCGCTCGCCTGCTCGCCGGCTCGCCTGTACGACGAACGGGACCGGCCGATTTCTACCGTCCCGGAGAAAGAAGCCCGCCCGGCTTGGCGTGGCGTGGCGGAGCCGACCTGGCCGGGAGCCGACGTGGGGGCCGACCTGGCCGGGGGCCGGCGAACGGCGGGGCTCAGTCGCCGGAAGAACCGAAGAAGCCGACATGGGTCGGTCGGCCGTCGGTGTGCAGGAGCACATGGACCCCTGTCCAGCGCATCCGGTCTTCGGCCAGCAGAGACGTGTCCGCGTCCAGGCGATTCCTGGTCCTCATGGCCTCGTGCGCCCGCGCCATCGCGTCTTCGTACTGCCGCACGGTCGGACGATCCGTACCGAAGTGATGGCGGAGCCGGGCCTCGGACAGCGGGCGGACGGTGAAGTAGTCCGTCGGCTGCGGGGGCTCGGCCGACTCGACGATCCACCGCACGTCAAGAACCGAATGGGTGCCCTCCTCGCCCATGAACTCCTCGTCCTCGTAGAGTTCCGCACGGCTCGCGTACTCCTCGCCGTCGCCGTACATCTCCTGGAACACTTCGTCGTGCAACGCTTCGAGCGTCGCCTCGATGCTCCCTCTGTAGGGAGTGACGTAGTCCCACCCACTGGCACCCATGACCAGCCCCCTTCCCGACGTACCGCCCACCTGGTGCCACACGCTAGCCGCAGGGTCCGACAGCCGATGGGCCCAGCCCCGTCCGCCCGCGCCCGTGCCGAGCCGGGGTGGCGGACCGCGGACCGCGGACGGCGCACCGCGGACGGCGAAAAGCCTGGCGGTGGTGTCAGGGGGACCGCATATCCTGCACCGGACGATCACGCGGGACCAGGGGAGGGCGCGGCATGTTCGGCAAGTTGTTCGCCGGGAGGGGCGCGGAGAGACCGGAGGCGGATCCGCACGCGCTTCCGGTGCCACGCAGGCAGAAGAACGGGATGTACACGCTGCGCGCGCTGGGCGACAAGCGGTTGCTCGCGCTGACGGATGCGGTGCGCGCGGACGACTGGGGGGCGTTCAAGGCGGCGCTGACTCCGTTCGACCTCGGCCGCGACCATCATGTCCTCAGCGAGCTGGCGGACTTGAGCGGCATGCAGAACTGGATCGTGGCGGCCGCCGACGGCGACACGGAGTACCGGGCGACGGCCCAACTGATAGCCGGCGCCCGCAACGTCATCTGGGCGTGGGAGGCGCGCACCGGCGCGTATGCCAAGAACGTCTCGCGGGAGCAGTGGCGGCTCTTCCGCGAGCGGCTCGAAGCCGCCGAGGACCAGCTGCTCGAAGCCGCCGAGCTGCGGCCGGAGTGGATCGCGCCGTGGCGCCGCCTTCTCACCTCCGGCCGCGGCATGTCGCTGGGGCCCGTCGTCAACGAAGCGCGGCGTGACGCGGCCCTGCGCCGGGACCCGCTGGATCTGACGACCCATATCCAGTGGGTGTCCAACCTTCAGCCCCGGTGGAGCGGCGAACCCGGTCAGGCCATGGCTTTCGCCCGGGAGGCCTTCGCCCGCGCCCCGCAGGGACACCGCCTCGGGTGCGTGATCGCCTTCGCGCACATCGAGGAGTGGGTCGAGTCCGACCGGGGAGCCAGCCTCAAAAACGCGCGCGTCCAGGCCGAGTTGCGGGCGGCGGCCGAGCACAGCATTCTCCACCCCGCCTACACGCGCTTCCCTGGATGGCAGTACGACTTCAACCTCTTCGCGATGGCCTTGTCCCTGGCGGACGAACGCCAGACGGCCCGGCGCGTGTTCCGGGCCCTCGACGGCGCCTTCACCAAGGCGTCGTGGTCCTATTTCGCCCAGCCCGAAGAGCAGTTCGCGCGCCGCAGCCGCGCCTGAGCGCACCGCCGACCGGCCCCGAACGGCCCGGCCGAACGACTGCCTCGGCCGCTCCGGCGCCGTCCGCCGCTCTGCCACCGACGGTCCGCCGCCGGTCCACCGGCCGCCCGCCCCCGCCACCCGCCGCCCTCCCACCCCGGATTGCCCATGACTCCGCACGACAACGCCGACCGCCCCGGCGCCGCCACCGACCGCACCTTCCAGGTGGATCTGCGCGGCCTCGTCGATCTCCTCTCCCACCACCTCTACTCCAGCCCCCGCGTCTACCTGCGTGAGCTGCTGCAGAACGCCGTTGACGCGCTCACCGCCCGGCGGAACCTCGCACCGACCGCTCTCGACGGGACCTTCGACAGCGCCTTCGGTATCCGCCTGTACGCCGACGGCTCCGTGATACGCGTCGAGGACGACGGGGTCGGCCTCACCGAGGACGATGTCCACACCTTCCTCGCCACCATCGGCCGCAGCAGCAAGCGCGCCGAGCGCATCGCCGAGCAACGCGCCGACTTCATCGGCCAGTTCGGCATCGGCCTGCTCTCCTGCTTCCTGGTCGCCGACGAGATCCACGTCCTGAGCCGCTCCGCCCGCACCCCCGACGCCCCCGCCGTTGAATGGCGGGGCCGCGGTGACGGCAGCTACAGCGTCCGCATCCTGCCCGTTTCCGCCCGCCCCCGGCCCGGCACCACCGTCACCCTGACGCCGCGCGCCGACGCGGGCGAGTGGACCCGGCCCGCGCAAGTCCACGCGCTGGCCAGGCACTTCGGCTCCCTGCTGCGCCACCCGGTGACCTTCGACGACGGCAAGGGCGGTCCGGCCGCCCCCGTCAACCCGGAGCCGGCACCCTGGGCGGCCAACTACCCCACGCCGGGCGCCCGTTCCCGCGCGCTCGCCGCGTACGGCGAGGAGATCTTCGGCTTCGCGCCGCTGGACACCATCGAGCTGGACCTGCCGGCCGTGGGCCTAAAGGGCATCGCTTGCATCCTGCCCGAGGCGGTGCCGGCCGGGCGCCGCCACGGCCATCGCGTGCACGTCAAGGGCATGCTGCTGTCGGACCAGGCGGAGGAGATCCTGCCCGACTGGGCGTTCTTCGTCCGCTGCGTCGTTGACGCCGAGAGTCTTCGCCCGACGGCTTCGCGCGAGTCGCTGTACGAGGACGACACCCTCGCCGCCGTCCGGGACGCCCTCGCCGAGCGGCTGCGCGGCTGGATCTCCCGGGCCGCCGCCAGCGACCCGGACCTGCTGGCCCGCTTCCTCCAGGCGCACCACCTGGCCGTGAAGTCGCTCGCGGTGCACGACGACGAGATCCTGCGGATGCTGCTGCCCTGGCTGCCCTTCGAGACGACCGACGGGCACACCACGCTGGACGAGTTCGCGCGCACCCACCGCACGGTGCTGATCACGTCGAGCGTGGAGGAGTTCCGGCAGGTCGCCGCGATCGCCTCGGCGGCCGGCCTCGGCGTCGTCAACGGCGGCTACACCTACGACCGGGAACTGGTGCACCGGCTGCCCGAGGTCAGGCCGGGGACGACGGTCGCCGACCTCGACCCCGAGACCCTCACCGCCCACCTCGACCCGGTCGACCGGGAGACGGAACTGGCCGCCGCGGCCTACCTGGCCCGGGCCCGTGACGCCCTCGCCGTCTTCGACTGCGATGTCGCGCTGCGCACGTTCCACCCCGCCTCCGCCCCGGCTCTTCTCGTCGACAGCCGCGAGGCCCGCCACGAGCGCACCCGCTCCCAGCTCGCCCGCGAGCAGCAGGGCGGCCTGTGGGGCGACATCCTCGGTTCGCTGCGCCAGGAGGCGCCACGCGCCCAGCTGATCCTCAACCAGCTCAACCCGCTGGTCCGCACCGCCGTTGCCATCGACGAGCCCGAGCTGGCCCGCACCAGCGCGGAAGCCCTCTACGGCCAGGCCGTGATGCTCTCCCGGCGCCCGCTCAGGCCCGCCGAGTCGAGCCTGATCAACCGCTCCTTCCTCGATCTTCTCGCCCACGCCCTCCGCAAGGACAGCTGAGATGCCGACCGCACCCCGGACCATCGACGAGCTCCAGCAGGCGCTCATGGCGAATCAGCAGCTCCCCTACGGCCGCACCCGCACGGTCGGAGCTGAGGAACTCGTCGACGCAGCCGAGCAGTTCGCCGAGCCCATAGCGCTCGTCCGGACCCTCCTGGAACTCCAGAGCGCCTACGTCTACGGCTCCGAACCCCGCAAGTCGCCCGTCGTCTTCGCCCGCCTGCTCGCCCTCTTCGACGAGCAACCCGACCTCTTCGACGAGCGGCTGCGGCACGAGCTGTTCTGGCGCTTCAAGTGGGTGGCCAACGCCCTGCGGCAGCTGCCCGAGATGCCGCTGGCGAGCATCCAGCAGTGGCTGACGGAGATGCGCACCCGGTACGAGAAGGCCGGTCTCGGCCTCCAGCCCTACTACGGGCAGGCGTTCCAGCTCGCCGCCCATGTCGGCCAGGACATCGCCCCGGCCTACGAGTTGTGGGCGGCCCGTACCCGGACACCGCTCAGCGACTGCGAGGCGTGCGAGATATGCGATCGCGCCCTGTACCACCTGCGGGGCGGCGACGACGAGCGGGCACTGGAGTCCTGGGAGCCGGTCCTGACCGGCACCGCGTCCTGCCAGGAGGAGCCGGCCCGGTCCATCTCCTACGCGCTGCTGCCCCTGCTGCGCACCGGCCGTACCGACCGGGCCCGCGAACTGCACCTGGCCGGCTACCGTGCGTGCCGCCACCGTCCCTCGATGTCCGGGGAGGTGGGCCGGCACCTGGAGTTCTGCGCACTGACCGGCAACGAGGCCCGCGGCCTGGAACTGCTCGCCGAGAACCGCGGCCTGTTCGACGAGGTGGAGTCGCCGCACGCCAACTTCGACTTCCTCACCGGCGTCGAAGTCCTGCTCCAGCGGGTGGGCTTGCTCGGTCACGGCGAACTGCCCGCCGCCGGATACGCCGGCCGGGTCTGGTCGGTGGCCGAGCTGCGGGCCGAGGTGCGGGCCCGCGCCGATGATCTCGCCGCCCGCTTCGACGCCCGCAACGGAACGACGGCCCACACCGACCGCCGTCGGGCCCGCCTGGACCGCGCCCCGCTGCTGGACGCGCTGGAACTCACCCTGCGCAGCCGCACCCTCGACGTCGTGGCCCAGGCGGCACCTGCCGACGCAGCTGCCGGTGCTCCGGTCAGCGCCCCCGCCGGCGCTCCGGTCCCCCGCACGCCCGCCGCCGTCTCCGATTCGCTGCCCGAACTCATCCTGCAGGCACGCGACTTGGACGAGCGGGCGCACCCGGACGCGAACGCCTGCTGGGCTCGGCTGCGCGCCCTGGTCGCCGCCCCGGACTACACCCACCCCGACGACCCGGCCGTGGGCTCGTTCGTGCGGCTGCGCGCCGACCTGCTGGCCGACGAGGCGAGCCGGGTCCACGAGAAGGAGGAGTACGCAGTCGCGGCCGCCCTGTTCACACAGGCCGGGGATCTGTACGACGAGGCCGGGGAGCCGGGCCACGCCGCATTCGCCCGCGGCTACGCCCTGCTCGCCGAGGCCGAGCAGGTGACGGAGCCGGTGAAGCCGCCGGAGCCCGCGGAGCCGGCCGACGCTGCGGAGGCGGCCGACGCTGCGGAGGCGGCCGGGCCGGCCGAGGCGGGGCAACCCGCAGCGCCTGCGGAGCCCGCGGAGCGAGCCGCCGGGGCCGACGGAGCCAACGGAGCCGAGAAGGCGGAGAAGGCGGAGAAGGCGGAAAAAGCGGAGAAGGCGGACCGCACGGGCCCGGCGGCAGCCGTCGAGGCGAGGGTCGCCGCGCTGACCGGTGTCCACGCCGCGGCGGTCCGCCTGCAGGAGGACACGCCCGGTCTCGCCCCCTACCAGGAGGCGCGCCTGCTGCGGCTGCGGGCGACCGCGCTGGGTCTGCGGCTCCAGGCGTCGGGGAACGAGGAACACGCCGCGCCGGTTCTCGCCGAGGCGGACCTGCTCCGGGAATTCGCCACCCGGCACGGCGTCGTCACCCAGATCTCCGGCGCCCGCTTCCTGCGCGCCACGACCTGGGCCATCCGCGGCGACCTGCCCGCTGCTCACACGGAAGTCGACGGCCTGCTGGACGAGTTGAAGGAGCGCGGCCCCGCCTGGCACCTCCCGCGCGCGCTCGGGCTGCGCGCCCGGCTCCGGCTCGGCCTGGGTGAGGCCCAGGGCGCGCACGACGATCTGACCGAGGCGCTGCGGCTGGCCGCCGACTGGCCCGCCGAAGCCGTGCACACCTCCCGCCTCCAGGGCGATCTCGCCGAGGTGTGCATGCACCTTGGCCGACCCGACGAGGCGCTGCGCCACCTGACGCGCTCGGCGGAACTGGAACTGCGCGCGGACCAGCGGGCCGAAGCCTTCACCACCTACGGCAACGCCGCCGCCCTCAGTCTCGACCTCGGCCGTGTGGAGGACAGCATCGCCCTGCTCGACTCCCTGCTGGCCGAACCAGACGCCGTCGCTGGAGAGTTGAACGACCGCCTCCTCGCCCAACTGCGCCTGACCCGCGCCCGCGCGCTGCACGCGGGGGAGGATCTCAAGGCCGCCACCGCGGAGTTCGTCGCCCTCGCCGCCGAGTCGGCCGGCTGGGACGACGACCCGGGAAGCCACGCCATGATCGCCGCGGAGACGGCGGTACTCCTCGGCGAGGCCGGCGAGTTCGGGCCGGCCCGGCAGGCCGCGGAGCAGGCACTCGCCGCCCACGCGCGAGCACCCCGCTACGAACAGCTCAGCAACGCCCTGCGCGAACTCGCCCGCCTCCAGGCCGAGCAGCAGGGCCCGGACGGTCTCACCGACGCCCTCGCCTTCCTCGCCGACGCCGGCCGGATCGCCGACGAGGCCCGCGCCGCCGGCTTCGAGGCCCGCGGCCGCTCCCTGGATACCGCCCTGGCCTACGAACACGGCCGGGTCAACGCCTACGCCGGCGCGTACGAGGACGCCTTGGCCGCGCTGGACAAGGCCCTCGATCTGATCGGCGAGCCCGCGCCGGAGGACGACCGCGTCGAGGAATGGGCCGAGAGCGTCCGACTGGCGGGCGTCGTCGAGGGCCTCTACCTCAAACGGACCGCTCCCGCCCTCGCCCGCCTCGACGCGGCAATCGCCCGCCTGACCTCGCTGGGCCACCCGAAGGAGGCCACCCCGCTCACCTCGCTGGCGGCACGGCTGCGCGACGACAAATAGCCCGGCCCGGCCCACCGTCCGCAGGGCGGCACCTCGCAGCGGGGTGCCGCCCCCCGGGGTGCCGCCCGAGCCCAGGCCGCCGCCACCGTTCCGACCCCCAGCCGTCCCGCCACCGTGCCGTACGGCGGCTTGGCATGGCCTGGTCCACGCCAGGTGGTGGGCGCCCACTGGCGATTCGCCCGGCTGCTCGCCTCCACCCAGCGGCCTTCACCGGTCACACGGCTGAACATTGCCCAGCGGAAGGCACTTGGGCGGCGCGCTTGTTCGCGGGGGTCGCGGGCGGGTCGAGGTCAGCCGCTTTCCCCCCGCCGAGACGCCAGGTTCTCGCCGGGAGGAAAGCCCGCGAGACCGGGAGGAGTAGCCGCCAGCGACGAGCTGCTCAGCTGGCAGGAGGCCACGCCGCAGGGGGCGGATACGATCGTGTCGGGGCACCTAGGGGGGACCGATGGGTTTGTGGTCAGCGTTGCGCAGAGGGAACCAGGGGACGGGGGAAGCGGCAGCCGCGCCCGAGCGTGCCTTCGGCAAACAGGCTGCGCTCCACGTGGAGGCGCGGCGTCTCGGCGGCGTGTTGCGTAGCCTCGAAGCCGACCCGGCCTCGGACCCCGAGCAGACCGCAGCGGTCCGCCACCTGTACGGCAAGGCGCTCCTGGAGCTGGGGCCGTCCGACGAAGCGGTCCGGGAATTGGCCCGCGCCGCCTCCGACTTCGGGCGCCTCGTGGGCCCCGAGTCCCCCGCCACCTTTGTGATGCGCGTGAAGCTCATCGCAGCGCTGCTCGACGCCGCCCGTTTCGCGGAGGCGGCAGCCGCGGCATCGGAGCTGAAGGAGACCTACGAGGGTCGCACCGGGGCCGAACACGTGGCTTGCCACTTCGCGGCCGGGCGGATGATCGCCGCTGCCCTCAGCCGGTGGGGACGGCATGCCGACGCGCTGGCTGAGATTGAGGCGATGCTGCCGGCGGCGGACGCCGAGGGCGTCAGGCCGGCGCAGCGAGTGGCGCACCGTGGCGACCGGCTCGACCAGCTCATCCTCCTCGGCCGGGCGGACGAGGCCCTCGACGACGCGCGGGAGATCCTGGCGACCGCCACGGAGGCGGCCGACGACGACCCGGACGGCGCCAAGCATTTCGCCGGAGCGGCCCAGCGGGTGGCCTTCGCACTGACGGAGCTGGGGCGCCCCGCCGAGGCCGAGCGCCAGTTGCGTGCCGCCCTGGCCCATACAACCCTGTCGCGGGTCAGCGTTTACGACCCCCGCATCCTCCATGTGCGGCTCGACCTGGTCGTCACGCTCAACGGACAGGGCCGCCACGCGGAGGCGCTTGCCGCGTTCGAAGCGCTGCCGGGGACCGAGCGGACATCCCTGACCGATCCCGCCTACCGCATCGGCTGGTTCCTCTTCCGCGCGGTGGCCCTGCACGGCCTCGCCCGCCGCGCCGAAGCGGAGACAGCTGCCGAACAGGCCCTCGCGGAGGCAGCCTCGCGAATCGGCCCGCACCACTTCGGCATGCTGGAAATCCGTACCCTGCTGGCCTCGATCCGCGCCTCCGCCGAGGAGATGGCGGTCGCCGCCGCGCAGTGGGAGGAGCACTTCGGCCCCGCCCACCCGCGAGCGCGGGCGGCACGAACCGCGGCCGGTGCGGCATCCGCCGCTGGGAACGGTGACCCTTGACCGGGCAGTTGACCGCTTTGCCAGCTGGCCGCCAGGAATCCTTTGTCCGAGCAGCGTGCGATACCGCTTGCGACGCAGGGCCCACCCCTCATCGGTGAGATCCCGCCCGTACGCCCGTAAAACGAGCGGCTCACCTCAAGGGGCAGGCCGGACCCATCCGGTGGGCGCCGCCCCGGGCCGCATTCCGGACCCGGCGGGATCGTCGGCACGTTGTCACAGCCGGATGAAGCTCCCGTCCCATTGCCAGCCGGACGCTGGAGAGTCCGAGCCTTTCACAAGACAGACGAGTACCCCTGGGTGGGCGTCGTTCAACTCCTCCCGGAAGCCGACCCCAACCGCCCAACCGCTCGATGACCGACAACGCCCAGGAATTCGCCACACCCGCCCCGACCATCCTTAAGCAGTCGGGCACTTGATGCCGTTCGACAGGTGAGCACGGCACGACATTCCTGTCCGACGACACCATCGGCATCCCGCTCCCCCTCGCGCGCGATCCCCGCCACCCGGGGAAGTTCCCACCGCGAACCCGACGATGTTGGATAGCGACATGGTGAGGCGCAAGAAGGAGAAGCGGCCCGACTGGGGCCTTCCGAAGGGGATCGTCCTGCTGGCGACGCCCGAGGGTTGGCGCACCAGCGTCCTCACCATGGAAGGCGGAATGCTCTGCGGGCGCCTGGACCTGCCGATCGACACTGATCCAAGAGACGCGCGGGCCGCTGCGGCGGTGATGGTGACGGAACTGGCGCGCGACCTCCACCGCACCGACATCGAGGTGAGCTGGAATCCGCCCCAGAAACCCTGGTCATGGACCGCCCAAGTCGCTCTCGCTGTCGAAAACGAACGTCCCTCGCCAGTCACCGACGGACCAACGGCAAGCTGACGGTCGGCCGCCCGTTGCCGCAACACGGCACGAGTGCCGGTGCCCGTCGGATGCGGAGCCCGCGGCCCGGCCGGACTCCTCCAGCTCGTCGTCGACAAGGTTGAGGGGTGGGAACCCCCCGCGGTCCACGAAAGTCTCGCGCCCCACGTCTCGACGACGTCGGCAAGGGCCTCGAAGTCCGTGCCGGCGGGTAGCCGCGTCCAACGCGTCGGCGGCTCGTCGCCGCATGAGGTTTCACACCGCCTTCGGCGGCTCCCCTTCGTCCAGGACGCAAGATCAGGCCCTCGATCTTGGGGGCCGTGTTCCCGCCCAGCCGCCGACCCACCGCCCGCGTCCAGGCGTGCTCGGGCGCCGTCCAAGCTGCGCCGCCCAGGCTTCAGGAGTAGGTCAGCAGCGTCGCGGTGTCCAAGTCGAAGTCGAACGGGTCCGGGATCCTGAGGATCTCGCCGAAGTCTGCGTCCTCGCGGCGGTGATATTTTCTACCGTCGGGGTGACTGAAGAGCGTGACGGATTTCAGCCTGGCATCGACCACCAGATACATCGGGATTCCCATCATCGGGTAATCCCGCACCTTCCCTACCCAGTCGTTCTCAGGGTTCGACGGCGAGACCAATTCAACGGCAATCACCGCGGCCTCCGCAGGGACCTGGGTGTCCGTGGTCTCCAGGACACCGGCAGGCAGGTAGGTGAGGTCGGGGTTACGGCTCTTGCCCACGCCAGGAGAGACGAGGTCGGTGTTCTCGCTCGGCAGCAGGTCGCCTGGGCAGTGCGCGTCGAACTGACGCCGCACCACCAGGAGATTGCGCTGATGAATGCCCGAGGGCGCGACCAGCATGACAATGCTGTCACCCGAGATCTCCGCCTTGAACCCGTCCGGCAAATTCCTGCGGGCCTCATTGAGGAGTGCGAAATGCTGCGGGTCCACGCTGCTACGCCTCCCAGGAGCGGGCCGACCGGCCTCCAACACTAGCGTGGACCTGCTGCCCGAAGCCCTGCACCGCCGGGACCGGTCGGCGCATATTCGGCACACACCAGGTGGGGGCCGGGAGTCAGCTGGGGCGGGCTCGGTTCAGGGATGCGGGTGAGGTGGTTGAAGGTGTGTACAGGCGACACTTGCTCTGCGCGTGCGGACCAGGGTTCGCGGGCGGTAGCCAACGGGCGGACGGTGAAGTAGTCCGTCCCGGCACACACTCGGTCGTCCCGACTATCCGCCGCACGGACCTCTCGCCAGGCGCCATGAGGGTGCCCGATACCGAAAGGTGAAATCAGCGCTCAGAGCGTTAGCAGACCTGCCGGCATCCCCGCCGCCGCCCCGACGTCCTCCTGATGTCTGCTGAATGTGCGCGAGCCGCTAATGCCATCGATGACGCACCGGGCTAGTAAGACTAGATCGCGCATATATGTAGAGATTGCCGTAGCCGTACCATGGCACGCGCATCACACGTCTCTCTTGCCCGTCCATGCCCGCAGCGCACTAGCGAAACATTCTTATTTACCCTCGCACGGGCTCATACCGCTCTACCATGGGAACTCAGTTCGTCACAGGGGGGAAAATGAACGTTGCTGCATGGACTGCATTGATCGTTGGCATAGCCGGCGTAGTCATTAGCACTCTCATCTGGTTAATTCCCACTCCTTCGCCGACAACAAAGAAGGTCGCCGCGGGGGTCATGGCATTTACCCTCCTGGCCGTAATTGGTTTAGCGACCTGGGCAACCGTCGGCCACCGCACAAAGGAAGACAATTCGTTCGATTCCAATCGGACACAAGCTCTCACACTCAAAGCTTACGACCCAACGGGAACTGCGACGTTCACCAGGCAGGGAGGTATATCGTCTGCAGCCTTTCCTGATCTTCGATAGGCGGGATATTCGGTCCCGTTGCCGAACCGGCACGCGTACACGATTGAGCTCTCAGCCAAGCTGTCACCCCCATCCAACCCTCAATACGGAGCTGGCTGGGGGTACGGACTCGGAACGTGCACCGATGTATCGTCTTCCGAGCCGCACGGCGTGTCAGTGCAATACGCAGAATTCCAAGACGTCAAGGGAGAAATTTCTGCCCTAGCAGAAGTTTATCTGCCTCGGGCGAACACTTTCCCAGCCAACGTAAACCAAGCGATCCAACCACTGGATTACGATTGGCATAATTGGACAATCAAGGTCATTGGAAATGCTGCGCAATTCTTCCTTGACGACGACAACGAGGTGACTTACATCAGCGATCTGACCTCGTCAGGACAAGATCTTCCCCAAAGCTGCAAGGGATCATCTCTGTTCCTCCGGGTCTGGGGGAGCGGTGCATCCTTCCGCGGTATCCGGTACGTACCAAACTGACCGGACCAGGCATCGAGTAGAAGTGCTGGCGCCGGCTGCGGGACCGGGACAGGGCCGGGGTGTGGCAGTACTTCCACGACGTGCGGGACCGTGGACGGCCCGTCGCACACTCTCGCAATCAGGCCCCTGACCAGGCAAGAGGAAGAGCCCCCTGCCGGATTCGAACCGACGACCTTCGCCTTTCAAGTTCCCGCTGGGTACCTGGCTGACCTGGAGCGATGCGAGCCGTTGGCCCGCTGCCCCGCCAAAACACCGTTCACCGGCTGCCGTCAGTTCGCGTCGGTTTCCAGGCCACGTGTGCTGAATACGTGCTGCGAGGTGACAGGTTGGCGAAGTACTGACCTCCGTCCTCCGGAAACGGACGGGCCGCGCGTCAGCACTACGGCCGAGGATACGGCGACGCCCCGCCAGCGGTGGCTGACGGGGCGTTGATAAGTGGATGCCGGGACTACGGCAGGCCGTCGGTGTACGTGTAGGTGTCTCCGTACGCGGCGGTTGCGGCCTTCTTCTTCGCCGGCGCGGCTGGTTTTCCCGGGGCCTTCGCCGTGACCGTGGTGGTTCCGGTGGGGGCGCGCTGCGGGGCGGAGTTGGTGGTGCCGTCTTTCTTGCCGCCGCCGGTGACGGCGGCGATCACGATGAGGACGATGGCGAACGCGCCGACACCGATGAGGATCGGCGCCATCTTGGACTTCTTCTTTGGCGGCGGAGGCGGGCCCCTTTGTCCGGTTCGTTGTCACCGAGGCGGGCCAGCTGGCACCAAGATCGTCGGCGAACCGGAAATTCCGTCGCCGGCGGACTTCCGTGCAGCCGAGCCGATCCGATCCGATGACTTCCCGTGCCGCTGGACACTGGACTCGGGCGTTTGTCACACGGGGAGGACCGCTGTGGTCCACAGGACGGTGGGTGCGAAACCAAGGCGCTGGTTGATAGTGCGGATGGGGCGGTTTTCGAAGGCGTTCGACGTTGTCACGTAGCCGACATCGGGACGCTGTGATCGCAATGTGGCCAGGGAGTCGGCCTTTATCCAGCTCGCCAGCCCTACGCGGCGGTGCTCGCGCGCCACAGCGGTGTCCTCGATCGACGCGATCGACGACGGTGGGGGCGAGACCCGTATTTCGGTGAAGGCCACGACTATGTCCCCGTCGACCGCCGCAGTCACGCGCGTCTCGCGTCCGCGGCGGGCCACGACGGTTTCCAGGTCCCGCACGCGGCGCGGACTCCAGTTCTCGTCATCGGCGTCCGCGTGGGGCGCGTCGTTGATCGAGGTACGGGCTTGGGCGTAGGAATTCAGCAGATGCTCCGGGCAGGCCCCGGTCCAGCGCACCAGCCGATACCCGGGCACCGGGGACGGTACGGACAGCGGCTGATCGCATCGCGCGACGGAACGGACGTCCCGCTGCCCCTCCGCTGCTCCGACGCGACGGCAGAACCCAGCGGCTTCCGCCGAGGCGAAGTGCCCCAGAAGTGTGCCGACGCCAGAGGCCCGCGCGAACGAGCGTGCAGCTTCGAGCAGTGCGCTGCCCGCGCCGCGGCGCCGGTAGGCCGGGTGGACGTGCAGGTCCAGCCATGCCGAAGCGGCTGTACGCTCGCGGCGCACCGCGGCGAACGCACACAGCGACCCGTTGTCCACCACTACCCAGGCCGGCCGGTCCTCGTCATTGGGCGGGAAACGCAGAAACCCGACTGTCTCCGCCGGGCTGCGATAAGGCACCAGTGGACTGACCTCCTCATGGCAGGTCCTCAGCAGCTCGTGGACGGCCACGAGTTCCTGGTCTGAAGCGCCCACCGTGACCAACGGTTTCGCCGACCCGTAGCGATGTCCGTGCATGGCGTCACCCTGCCGCAGCCCCGGACCCATCCGCAACGCCCATTCCGTCGTGACCCCCGGACGGTGCCTCCCGGTGAAATTCGTGCCCCCCGTTGTCTCCCGAACAACCCTGCGGCCGCCGCCGCGCAGACAGCTGACGCCGCACAAGTTGCGGCACACCGCAGCCTCGCTCGCCATCGCCAGCGGCGCAGACGTCAACGTCGTCCAGACCATGCTCGGCCACAAGTCCGCGACCCTGACACTCGACGTCTACGGACATCTCTTCCCCGACCGGTTGGACGAGGTCTCCAGAAAGATGCACAAGCGCCGGGCCATGATCCTCGCCAAGGCACAGGCCAAGGCGGACAAGGCAGAACGCAAAGCCCGGAAGGCAGCCGAGGAGTTGGCCGCCCTCACGGCTGCGGAAGGGCTCCCAGCCTGACGGGCTGATCCGGTGCGTACGGACGCCGCCTACCTGCCTCAAAGGTCCGGGCGGCGTCCGCATCCACACCGAAGACATCGCTGTCGATCCGCGCTGATGGTCAGCAGTCTGTCGGGCTACGGGCTGTCGACGGTCATATCATTGCCCACCAGCAGCATCAGATTCCCCGCCCATGCGTTCGAGCCGGATGCAGTCGCGAGGACCTCCATCAGTGGCTTCTGCCAGCATGCTGTCGTGACAACCACATCACCTGATCAGCGCCCGGACGAGGCGACCCTGGAGATCCTGCGCTCGGCATTCGATCCGGAGTGGCGTGAGCCGGCACTTGGGCACGAAGCCGTGTCAGTGTGGGAATCCGAGAACAGGGTGACCCTTCCTGAGCCCTACCGGACCTTGATTGCGGAGATCGCCAACGGTTCCCCGCTCGGGCCACCGGAAGACGGAGGTCTCCTGCCCCTGGGCTGGCTCCCACCGGGCTGGCCCCATCAGAGGACGCGGAATCCGGCTGCCCCATTCCCGCTCCAGGAGGCCTGGGCCTGGGAAGACGAGAACCCGGCCGAAGACCACCACGAGCGCGTTGCCACCGTCTACAACCACGGCTCCGTCGTACTTGGCACCGACGACGAGCTCTCCTACTGGGTCCTTGTCGTCGCCGGCCCCCAACGCGGGAAGGTCTGGCTCGTCACCGATGTCGGGGCCTACCCGTACCCCATGCCCGAAGCACTCGGCTTCCTGGAATGGGTGCAGCGCTGGCACGCGGGCGACAGCTGGTGGGACTGACCACGACACACCAGAGCCCGATGCACTGCCCCTGCGCCGGGCTCGAACGTTTGGATGGGGAACCCGACGCTGCTGGTAGGGAATTACGTGACGCTCCACACGGGCCACGGGTACCCGTCGGGCGAGGAGTTCGAAGGGCGTCCGGCCTGGACGAAGTCGGCGTATTCGGCCTGCACTATGCCTTCATTGACCCACCGTTCCCGCACCGCCCCACTACGCCGCTCGGCCGTAGCGAGCGCGGTGGGCGGGTCGTCCGCCGTGGCGATCACGCGGCCGAACTCCTCCTCGTCGTCCTCGGAGTTCAGAGCTGGGAACTCCACGAGGTCCATGAAGGTCGCGTGTCCCACGTCCTCAACGATGTGGAGAATGACCTCGAAGTTCTGGCCAGCCGGTCTGACCTCCACGTACCGGACGCCGGGCACCTCGCCTCCGCCGACCGGGCCGAGGAACTCTTCTACGCGCTTGCCCCTTCTCAAGGCACCAAGGAGAAAAGGGTCTGCCAGGTGGCGCACCCTGGCAGGACGGGGCCCGCCGACCGTCGGCCGCGTCGCTGACAGCGAAGGGCTCAAGACCGCGTCCAACGCATCGGCGGCCCGCTGCTGCATCAGCTCCCGCACCGGCTTCGACGGCTCGCGGTCGTCCAGGACGAAGATCCGGCCGTCGATCTCCCGGGTCACCGTCTTCCAGCCCAGACGGCGGCCCACGGCCCGAGCCGCGCGGCGGATCTCCGCCGGGTCGCCACCCAACTCCTCGACGGCCTCGGCGCTCAGGACGACCTGCCCGCCGTACCCCTGGTACTCCGGCTTCAGCGACCCGCGCATCAACGCCTCGACCCGGCCCACCAGCCGCTCGTACCGCCGCTTCGCCAGCTCGTCCTCGGCAGCCACCCCAGCCGCCTCCCCCACCGCGTCAGAGCACGCGATGTGTGCTGAATGTGTGCCGGACGGTCCCGGTCGGTGGGCCACCGACGGCGCGATGGCCCCTGACCTGGGCAAACAAAGAGCCCCCTGTCGGATTCGAACCGACGACCTTCGCTTTACAAGCGCGACGGAGATGCTGCCACCGAGTGACGGGGCCTGCCGCGTGGTGCTGTTCCGGCTGGTCAGCGCCACGCGGCAGGTTGCGGCGTCCGGGTCCAAGCGGCCCTTCCCGGGCCGTCCGCTCACGCAGTGCTCACGCAGTGGGGGGTTCCTCACCGTTTGGGCTTTTACCAACGCCGCGTGGTGGATGATCAGGAACAACCTGGCAGCGTCAGACCGAGCGCCCTTAAGCGAGGAAGCACATATTCCAGACACTGGTCGACTGAAGTGGCGTCAATCCAGACGAGCTGGTCGTCCACCGGCCCGCTGCTGGCCACAACAGTCCACGGGCGGGTCCCCGCCGCGGCCCGCTCACTGTCGGCCTTAGCGATCACCGTCACTCCCCGCTTCGCGAGCGACCCCAAGACCGTCACAATTTCCTCACGCGCCTCCGCTTCAGTATCCCGGGGAGCCAACCCCCTCCGAAAAGACCAGGAGGAGCCCTTGCCTAAGGGTGCGGGCGCGGTCTGACGATCGCACGGCCTTCGGGAAAGGTACCTGCGCCCTGGACGGCGCCGGCGTTGGTGACCTGGACGATAAGGTCCTTCATGGCGCGCAATGGGGACAGGTTGAGTGATGGACCATGGCCAGGATTCCAGAAAAGCGACAGCCGGGTCAGATTTGGAAAACACTCACGGAGGGGCGCGAGGTCCTCAGCATCCGTAGCGTCCGCGATCGCGAGATGCGTGACTGTGGGAAGAGGCACGCGCCCCCGAAGAGACGCAATGCTCTCTCCCGTCATATTGAGGGATTCCAAAAGAGGAAGGCGAGCCAGCTCCGTGTGGTCCTCTGGCCGGAGGCCGACGGCGGGTAATGCAAGATGTCTCAGCGCGGCCCAGCGGGAGATGTCTCGGATGCCTGACACCGCGTAGGTAAGCGAACCTATGTACAGCGATGTCAGAGGGGCCTCAAGGGGGACAGCTCCTAGAGAACGCCAAGGCAAGGTAATGTCGAGCGCGAGGGTGTCAAGGCACGGAAGTGAACCGATGCTGGCCGTCGCCCCGAGCCGCAAATGGTCGATCAGCACGACAGACCGCAGGCTGAGTCCGCTGAGCGCTCTCAAGTCTGTGACACCCTGACAGTTGCCAACAGTGAGATCAGTGAGGCTGCTGAGCTCCCGAACGAAGCCCAGGTCCTTGATCTCCTCGTTATTGACCACATAGAGCGTCTTGAGGAGCTCTGCAGACAAAAGAGCCAGGTCCTCGGAGCTAATGGAGCCGGAACAATGAACGTTAGGCCGCCCACCCATGCCGCGTAATGCCAAGAGCTGTGCCGAGCTGGTGACCTGAAAGAGTGAATCCACTGGCAGATGCGAGATGATCTCGGTCCCATATGATTCACAATCGAAGGTTTCCCATGCTCGAATGAGGTCAGCATGTATCCGGGGAGAGGTGTGATGGCGGAATTTCCTAAGGAGCGCAAGAGCCGGATCTCCGCCGATCTGATGGGCTGTCGCGACCACAGCGATCGCCTGCTCTTCTCGCAGCCCATCGGGCCCCTGCGGAAGTAATGGGAGAACGACTGCGCCGGCAGCCGCCAAGCTTACGGCCTCTTCGACACTATTCGGCGGAATTAGCGCGGCCATCCTGTCCTCAATTACCTGGCACACCTCCGGATCCAACTCTGTTGCATCCTCAAGGCACGCTGCTGCGAGGACATGGAGCTTATGACGGTGCTTCTGCACGTCGTCACCACGCTTCACCAGTTTGGCGAGGAGTTGGCTGCACTGCTTCCTGTCCGCATGGGCAACTGCCATACGGATAACGTCCTCCCACTGATCTTCGTGAGCGTTGCGGATCATGATGTTGAAGTAGCGGTTCTCCTGAAGGGCCTTAGCACCGAGATAATCCTGAAACGTGCGGTGGATAAACGCGACAGAGTCCTCGGTCGGGGCATGCAAGACTCCGCTGCGCAACAACAGATAGCGAAAGATGTCCTGCGGGGTGCCCAGCTTCTGCGCCTCCCTGATAGCAGGCAGAATATCCGCCAATATTCCCTCTATCACGTCCTCTTGGTCGGCCTCGGACTGTCTTTGCAGAATGAGCCATGCAGCAATGCGTGAGAGAAGTCGGATCTGCACTTCCTTGGACAGTTCGATGCCCTCGGGGGTCTCAATACTGCGATGGCTGTCTCGGCGCACGAGCAGCAGTTCAAGTGCAGCCTCATAGAGGCTCTTACGGTCTTGCGGGAGTCGTGCCTGCTGATCCCGATGCAAGGCACAGATGAGCGCACACATCAATGGATTTTCGGCTAGGCGGGCGATGCTGGGACTCGCGGCCACCGTCTCCAGTAGTGAATGTTGAAGCTGGTTCAGGCGCTCGACCTCAGGCGCCGATTCGGTACGTGCCGCGTCGTGCCACTGAGTAATAAAGGAAGCAATGTCGTTGCGGCCCATCGGCAGTAGCGACAACTGGGTGAAGCCCTCACGTCGAAGGTAGTTACTCTGCACAGCGGAAGGCCGGACAGTCACCAGACAGCGCGCGTTCGGATAGGCACCAAGAAGGTCGTGCAACCACTCGCGCGCCCGCTCACGGTCCGCCTGCGGAATCTCGTCGACGCCGTCGATGAGTAGAAATGCCCGCCCAGACTCCAGAACACGCTTGGCCCATCCCTCGGGCTGAGCGTCGGCGAGAATACTGCCCGTCGATGCCAGAAAATCAGAAGGGCTGGGCAGATCACCGCGTCGGGCGAGCGTTCGCAATTGGAGGAAGAATGGGACGCACTCTTCGAACTCCTTCAACTCCGGCGGCAGCGAGCGGCGGGCCATGCTCACTGCCATCCACTGCAAGAGGGTTGTCTTCCCGGAGCCAGCGTGACCTCGCAGAAGGATGCGCTTACGGCCCGGAAGAAGCTGCTCAATCCTACGCGGCGCGAGCGGCACGGGATTCCTGCGGGCGATGGGTCCTACCTGCCGGGTGCTCTTCTCCATCGGCGCAGCCTCAAGACTGAGATAGGCCGCTTCCAACGGCCATGTCGCGCCCTCTTCCTCCTGCCGCAGCCGCAATCCGAAGATCCGAAGGGTCCCGTACTTACCGACAATGTACTCACCGTAGCGATGCTCAAATGCTGAGTCGCGCACCGGCTGCGGCACCCGTTCCATCAGGATGCCCAACTGCCGGGACTGCTGGTCCAGTTGGGACGTCGCCTCAACGAGGGTTCTTGCTATAAACGTCGAACGCTGGGTGAAGAAGTTGAGGATGTGGAGGCAGCTCAACTGGAGAAGGCTGTTGAAAGCGTGCAGACCATCAGCGCTCAGGTATTTCGTGGCCGTGGGCTCGCGTCGCTTTAAGTTGTGGGCGAGGGTGCGGGGCCCCAGACGGACCGCCTGGACATCGCTCATGCCGATCTCACCCATGGCCAAAAGAGTCTTGGTCAGGGCGCCAGCGACCTCCACCCGATCATCCTTGTTGAGGGTGGGCCTGGAGAGTTCGACCTCGGCCGCTCGTGCAACCAGTTCTTCGACCAGCTTGTGGACATCCTTGGGGGTCAACGTGCGCTTCTCACCGCGCCACGCGACCATGCTAGATATCCGAACCGGCTCATGAACCAGATCCGCTCCACGCCCAGGCTGCGCGAAGAACTGCCGCACCATCGGCCCGACCAGTGCGGACGTCGCCCGGACGGCGATGCTGATGCTTCCCGGCTCCATACGACCCCCGGCTTGGTCTAGCACCTGCGAGCGCGCGGTCATTCAAAATAGCAGTCCGTCACAGTCGCGGTACCGGAATCGGACTTCTCGTCATCTCACCGAGTGCGGGCCACTCTTCAGCCTGAGGGTGGTTCTGGTCAGGGAGCCTCCTTCGGCCTACGAACCGAAGCAACCCTCTCTCGCGACTTACGCCGCCAATCCCTTACGGGCAGCGACCTCGCGGGCGCGCTGCTCCAGAGTGCGGACCGAAGGGGATTTGCGGTGGGGGCGGATGCGGGTGCGCATGGTGTCGAAGTGCTCGTCTCCGCGTGAGGACGAGACCTGTTCGTAGTCGTCCAGGAACCGCCCCCAGGTGGCGCAGGCTGCGTCCAAATGGCCGAGTTCGAGTTGGCGTTGGGCCAGGAGGCCGTTGGCGTGGACGCGGCCCTGACGTTCCGAAGGGGGCTGGACGCGGAGGCAGTCCTGCATGGCCTTGACGGAGCCGGGGAGGTCGCCGAGGTGGTAGAGGACCGCGCTGGTGTGGAAGAGGAAGGCGGAGGTGTCGTAGCCGCCGACGGCGTCCTTGCGGGAGTCGGCCTTCGACAGGGCCGCTTCGGTCTCGGCGAGCCGGGAGAACGCCTGGGTCCGGTCGCCGGTCTGAGCGGCGGAGGCGGCCTGCTGGCCGGCGAGGAAGGCGTGAAGGCGCGGGCCCGCCTGGGGGGAGGCTTCGGCGGCTGCGTCGGCGAGTTGGAGGGCCTTGGTGCCGTAGCCGAGGTTGCCGGCCTGCAGGCTCATCCCGCGCAGCGTCCGGCAGTAGGTGAGGTGGTCCTCGGCGGCGCCCGCCAGCTTGAGCGCCTTGACGTAGTAGCGCTGCCCGAGGCCGTGTTCGCGCTCGTACATCGCCATCCAGCCGGTCAGGTACACCAGGTCAGAGGCTGCGGAGAGCATCGCTGCCCGGTGGGCCTCGCTGGCGTCGGCCCGCAGGTATGGGGACACCGTGTTCACCAGGAAGGCCGCTGCCATAGGGCGGGCGTGGCCGCCGCCGAAGGTGTCGAGGATGTCCGCGATCCGCTCGGTCATCGACCGGACGATCTCCACCTCGCCGTCCCCGATCCGTGACGTCGGCCGCGCGGCGGTGGCACGGTCCGTACCAGCGAGGTCCGGGAAGCCGGGGACAGCAAGTGCTGCGGAGTACAAGGCCGTCGTGAGGACGCCCCTGCGGGAAGGGTCCATGTCCGCCTTTCCGAGTTCGAGGAGATCGTCCGCAGTCTCCCCTCCCTCGTGGGCATCGACGGCACCACTATCCGCTAATCCCGCCTCCCGAAGCGTCACCGGTCGCTTCAGCCGCCGCGCGAGCACCTCCACGATCACCGGTCGCACCTTGACCCGCGGCATCGTCCCGCTCAGCCAGTGGCTCACTGCGCTCTGGTCGTAGTGCAATGCCATTCCGGCTTCCTGACCAGCCCGGTTGACCGCCAAGGCGCACTGAGTCCGCGACCAGTCCGCCTCATCGAGGAGCGCAGCAAGACCGGTGTTGCGTACGGGGCGGGTCGTCATCCCTACCAACTCCCAGGAAGATCTGGCCGCTTCATGGCTTTCATGGTTACTCCCTCCCCTCACGGTACCGCTCAGCGTGTTCACACGGTTGCTTAGTGCGTGCAACGAGCAAGGCGCGAGACGGCGGAGTACCCGCGTACTCGGCTCGCATGAATGAGGAGGTGTGACCATGACGCTCGGCTACCGGCCGCTGATCAGCAGCCTGGACTTTGCCCCCGATCTGTTCTCGGTCCGCAATGTCCGTCACTACACGGGGGCCGCGCTCCAGGGCTGGCACGTGCCTGACGACACCGTCGAGGCCGCCGTCACCATCGTCTCCGAGCTGGCCGCCAACGCCGTTCGCCACGCCGGAGCGGCGGAAGGGACGGAGCCCGCAGCGGGCCGCCCGGGGTCCGAAGCCTGCACCGTGGTGCTGCAACTGTGGCCCGACCGCGTATGCGTCCTCGTCTGGGACCACAACCGGCGGCCCCCCGTACTCCAGCGGCCGTCGCAGGAAGCCGAGGGCGGGCGCGGCCTCCAACTGGTCGACCTGCTCAGCGAAGCGTGGGGCTACGCCTACAAGGAAGCCGCCCCGGGGAAGGTCGTGTGGTCGCACATCCCGCTCCCGGATCTTGCAGAACTGGAGCCCGCTTCTGCGCCGAAAGGGCTGTCAGCACCGACCTCGGAACTGGTGCGATCGGAAAGCAATGGCTGATACCCGAGCCCTTCTCCTGGTCCGATGCCGGGCTGCCGGATGGGAGAGCGCGGCGGATCAGCCGGGAAGTCGTCTGGTGCGAAGTCGGCCCGCCCGACGCTACGGCCCTGGCGGAGAACCGGCGGATGGTTGCCCAGGGCCGCGCCGCAGTGCCCTTCACCTCGTCGGGGCTGCGGCCTGCTCGTCGGCGCCGACTTCTTTCGGTCCTCCCGATCCGCAGCGGCCACGGCTTCGAACCATGACCGATCGCCCAATGTCCGTACCGCTCGATAAAGGAGACCGGCATCCCGCCGCAGCCGAGCACCATCGCCGAAGAGCCCCGGAAGCAGCCGTCACCGTGGAGTACGCCGGGCAGGTGGACGATCACCACCGAGAGCGGTTCTACGACGTCCGGCTATCTGCCCGCCTGGGCGGAGGACGACCCGAGCGAGGTCGGCGTGCCGCTCGACCTGCTCCCCGTACGACTGGCCGGCATCAGCCACCGCAACTTCTTCGAAGGCCAGACCATGACCGTCCTCGCCCCCGGCGCGAACGGCAAGGCGGAAGAGGACGCCGTCTTCGAGGGAACCATCGACTGCAACCCCTACGACCCGAACCCCACCCTGCGCCTACCAGTCGTCAACATCCGGGTTTGCCAAGACCACTGGATCCTCGGCCTCGAGACCGACGCCGGCGCCAGCACCATCACCCTCGACTCACAGACCGTCGCCGTCCTGCAACGCCACCGTGAGAAGCAAGACACCGACCGCGAGCTATGGGGCACCGGCTGGGTCGAGACCGGCCGCGGCTTCACCCGCGAGAACGGCGAGCGGCTGCACCCCGCCAACGTGACCCGCCGCTTCACCGAGCTGTACGAGGAAGCCGGGCTCCCCCGATCCGGCTCCACGACCTGCGCCACGCCACGGCCACGCTGATCCACGCGGCGGGCTGCGACATGAAGGACATCCAGGAGACCCTCGGCCACTCCTCCATCGCCATCAGCGCCGACACCTACACCAGCCTGCTCCCCGAGTTCGATCGCGCCATCGCCGAACACGCGGGCGGCCTGATCCCCCGACCCAGCAGCGCCCCACAGGGCCCGGACCGTGCTCCCTCGTTGCATGCCGTACCGCAGCCGGATGCGGCATCCGCTCACGCATCGCTCACGCAAAAGGCCCCGGACGACGCGTCCGAGGCCGACAATGAGGCCGCCAGACGGCCAAAACTGCAAGTCATCCGGGGTGAAAAGAAGAGCCCCCTGTCGGATTCGAACCGACGACCTTCGCTTTACAAGTTCCCTCGGGGTGGGCAGCTGACCTGCGGCGATGCGGGACGCTGGCCCGCTGACCAGCCAGAACACCGTTTACCAGTTCTCGTCAGTTCGGGTCGGTTGCCGGGCCCACGTGTGCTGAATCCGTGCTGTCAGGACGAGGGTTGGCGAAATGCGGGCCTGCGCCCACGGGTGACGGACCGGGTGAGCGGAGTCCAGACGCACAACGAGAAACTGCTGGACGGCTCGGCGCCCATAGGAGGGCTAAGGACGACCGCCATCGTCGTCCGCCGCCCCCACAGGACCGATGGCGATCAGTTGCTCCAGATGGCGGGGTAGCACTTCGATCGAGCGGAGATATGCCGTTCGCATGGCGAGTTGTGAGGCGTCTTCCCTAGGCTGCGTCGGCATGAGGGGCGGCATTCAGCGACCGCCTCGCAGCGACAGGCGCGGGAGAGTAGCCGGTGAACCACTACAGCAAAGTGGGCAAGTTGGTGCGAGACCGGATTCCACAGATCATCCGCGAGGACGGGGCTGAGCCGGTGACCTACACCGCGGGCCCGGAGGAATACCGGGACCGGCTGCGGGACAAGCTCGGCGAGGAGGTCGCCGAGTTCCTGACCACGGACGAGGAATCGGCGCCGGAGGAACTCGCGGATGTGCTGGAGGTCGTGCGCGCCCTCGCCGCTGACCTCGGCGTCGACACCGACCAGTTGGAGAAGATCCGCGAGGCCAAAGCGACTGAGCGCGGCGGCTTCGCCGATCGGATCGTCTGGACGGGTAATCACTGACCAGGCGGCAACATCGGTCTTCACTCGGTAAACGAACTCGCGAACAACGTCCCGCCCGTCTAGTGATGTTCGCCCATAATGTCCCTCATGCCACCGGCTTGGCAAGAATGGCATGGCACACGCCGGGCAGTGGCAGCGCGGGAGGGTTGTCAGCGGGGAGGAGTCCAGCCCGGCGGGCCATCGTGGTGATCTCCTCGGCAGTGATGCCGCGTTGAAAGGTCCCCTTGCCCCGACTCGACCAGAAGCCGTCGTGATGGCGGGCCCAGCCGCCGTGGGTGGCAGCCTTGGTGATCTCTTCGGGTGAGCGGGTGACGACCACGACCAGGCCACCGGGCCGGGCAAAGGATGCCGCGTCCTTGAGTGCCTGTATCCGCTGCCAGGGGTCGGGCAGCACGTTGAGTACGAACATCGAGGTGACCAGGTCGAAATCACGCCGGTCCGGGCGGGGCCAGCCGAAGGGCTCGTGCGGGTCGAAGCCCTCCGCGTCCAGATCGAGGGAGCGGTAGTGGACGACGTCGGCGCCGCGGCCGCAGCCATGGTCCAAGACGCTCTTCACACCGAGCAGGCCGGTCAGGTGCTCGGTTACGGCTCGTGAGGCCGGGGAGGGCGCCTGGCGGCTCATCGCGGTCTTATGGGGCTGGACGGTTACCTTCGTCGAGGAAGAGAACGGATTCTCCGAGCCGTCCAGGTCGGACAGGGCGAAGAGCACATCATCCGGCTCGGCCTCTTCCAGCGCGACGGGCAGGTCGATCAGGATCGCGGAGTGGTCGGTGAACGCGGCGGGGGCGCTTCGCGCCGAGGCGTCCGTGGAGACCTGGGTAGCTGTCGCCAGATGGTCGCTGATCAGCGCGAGGTCGCAGCGGAAGCGGCTGAGCTTGCCGGCGAAGACGCGCTCGAAAGTGAAGGCGGGCACCTCATCTGCGGTGGTGTCGACCAGGCTGGCCTCCCGCTTCAACTGCTGGAGCATCGCGCGTTCGCCTTCAGTGGTGAAGGTACTGGTCTCCTCACCGAACAGACCGTCCATTGCTCGGGGAGCGAGGTTGAAGTCTCCACAGATCAGCAGCGGGCGACCGTCCTCGGCAGCGGCCAGTTCAGCGAGTTCGGCGAGCTGGCTGGTCCGGGAGGCGGACGCATGGGCGTCAAGGTGGACCTGGAGGATGACCAGCCAGTCCAACTGGATCCGCTGGGCCCAGGGCCGCAGGCGGAGTGCAGCGGGCGCCGCAAGGCCTTCACTGACCCAGGCCGCCAGATGACCGTCACCGCCGGCGAACGTGAAACCAGCGATCACCGGCGCCACCCGATCGGCGGGCTTGAACGGCTCCTGAGCGACGAGGACTTGGACACGGCGCTTGCGCAGCCAGGAGGCCAGGCGGGAGCGGGCATCGTTGGCGCCGAGACGCCTGTTGAGGTTGACAGAGGCCAGCAGCACGGAGGTCCTCCAGGTCGAGCGACGGGTCACAGAGGTAGAGGCCTGCCAGACGCGGCCTCGTCACGGAAGGCGTCCCACAAGATGTTGAGCGGATGGGAGGCGTCATACGTCTCCCGTTCGCCCTTGCGGGCGAAGACACCGGAGATCAACCGGAGCATGGGGGTGAAATCGTCGGCGAAATCGATCAGCCGAAAGTCCTTGCTGGTGGGCAGGCGGCCCTCGACGGCCGCCTCACCGATGGAGCGGGCGCACAGCATGCACCCATACGTCATGCGGGACCGCAGGAGGGCGAGTCCGTAATAGATGTCGTCGATCTCCGCGGCGATCTTCAGCTGAGATCGGAAGTCCGGGCCATACCACCGCTCGATAAAATCGGTGATCACCCCGTGGGAGGGGATGACCAGCGGCAGGCTCCGCAGCCGGTCGACGCCCACGGACTTCGTGGCGAGCTCGCGCACCGGCAGGTTCGTCAGCAGCGCCAGTCCCTCGCGATGCCACTCCAGAAAGTCGTAGTCGGAGACAACCTGCTGTGCGGCGGCCTCGGCCGCAAGCCCGCCGCACAGCAGATCAACCTGGTTGGAGTCGAGACGGTTCCAGAAGTCGCGGGTCCGCACATGCACGACTTTCAGCTCGACTTCCCGTTCCAGCAGTTGCGGAGCGACACGCTCCCACACTCGCCCCAGGAAACCCAGGGTGAACTCGGTCGTCCCCACTGTGAGCGTCGAGCCGAGTCGGCGTCGGGAGTCGGCGATCCCTTGCAGCCAGTCGGCAAAGGTTGCCCTCGCGCGCTCGACGACCTCCAGCCCGGTCGGGGTAAACAGAAAGTTCTTGCCCCGTCCCTGCTTGACCACAAGTAACTCCCCGGTCAAGGCCTGAAAGTTGCGGTTGAGGATGTCGAGTTGCTTCTGCACGCTGGACTGCTCGCGCCCGAGTACCCTCGCCGCGGCGAGTGCCGTCCCAGCCTCACGGACCACGATCAGCGTTCTGAGCTGATCCCATGTCAGATCGAGCAAGTCCGTCGACGACGACAGCAGATCGGCGCGGAACCCCTCCGGGCCCGGCACCTTCAACGGTCCCAACGGTAACGACGACACCATCACGCTCCCTCCCGCTGCGGCCTCAATCAGTCTGCACTGTCCGCACGGCCAGCAGACCGGAACTTCTCCGCATTTCATGCCGAGAAAACCTTTAAATGCCCTACCGGACATATGGATATCGTGGAGTATCCCGGGGGACATTTCAAGCAACCGCCTTCGACTGACAAGGCGATGAACGAATAGCTGCCTGATTCCCGGGGGTGAGCCATGCTCTCAGCCGAATCGATCACCTGGCTGATCGACCAAGGCACTCTGGAGTGGCCCGGCCCACTCCGAGGCGACGGACTGCTGTTGACACTCGGATCTCCGCTGCTGCCGCTCGCCGCCCCGGGCACGGTGGTGATCGACCTCGCGGACCAGTCCAGCATCGACGGTCTGTACGGCGAGCCGCTCACCGAGTGGAAGACGTACGATCTCAGGCCGGGCGCAATGCTGCTGGGCGCGGTCGAAGAGCCGTTGAGACTCGGCGCCGGACTGATGGGCATGATCGGCGGCCTCAGCCACCTGGCCCGCGTCGGCCTGGCCGTCCACGTCACCAGTCCGTTCGTCCTGCCCGGCTGGAACGGTCATCTGACGCTGGAACTGGTCAACATCGGCCCAGCCGTGCTGCGTCTGCGCCACGGCATGCCGCTGGCCCGTCTCCTCGTCTTCTCCCTGGACAGCGCCCACACCGACGACGTCGCGTCCCACCCGTTCTACGGCCGCGAGGCCGACCTGAAGAGCCGATACGCCGAAGAGTTCTCCGTCCGCCCAATCCGGAGGTCATCCTGATGGACTGCGAGTTCTGTACCGAGTTCAGCGCACGCGAGGCCACGACCCGGATCATCACCGAAACTGTCGGCGGCTGGGTGCTGCTGCCCACCAGTGGCGCCTTTACCCCTGGCTACTGCCTGTTCATGCCGATCGAACATCTGGACGCCGCCGCCGACGTCACCCCTGCCGGTCTGGAAAGGGTCGCAACGGAGTCGGAGGAGATGCGCACGCTGATCCAAGCTCGCTACGGGCCGGTGATCCTGGCCGAGCACGGGCCGCGCGACTGCGAACTCGGTGCCTCCTGCTGCAGCCACTGTCACTTGCACCTGATCCCCGTCCCGGACCCGGACGCAATCACTGCCGCCTACACGAAGACAGGCGGCCCGGGCCGTCGGCTCACCTCGGTGACGGACCTGCCGACGGTCGTAGAGGGCTCCTACCTCTTCCTCTCGCCTCGCCCCGGCGAGCACTACTACTGGCCCTCCGCCGGTTTCGCCCGTCAGTTCGTACGCCGCGTCTGCGCGGACGAACTCGGCATCGGCGAGTACTTCGACTGGCGCGACCACCCCTTCACCGCGAACCGAGAGCGTACCTTCGCCGAACTGTTCGCCGACCTGCACCTCGCGGACGCCGCCTGACGAGACGGGGACGATCCGATGGCGATACCCCTGCCCCGCCCCTTGCACACGCTCAGCGCCGACGATCTTGCTGCCGCGGCCAAGGATCGGCGCTGGCCGAAATGGCAGACCATGGCCCTGTTGCGCTCCCTGAAGTTGCCGGTGCTGAACGCCTGCCTAATTCCTCCGCACCACAGCGCGGCCACGCTCCGTATCGCCGCCCACGCACTCGCCGCCACCACCGGCGCGACCACGCTGATGATCCGCTCTGATGGCGGGGTCGAGAAGAAGCAGTACTACCGCGGCGGCAACACCTTCCCCATCGAGGAAATCCCGCCCCGCGCGGTCGGACTGATGGCAGACAGGCGGGCCGTGATCCTCGCCGAGCCCACCAACCGCTTCACCAACCGCCTCACCGTCCTGGTCCGCATCGACCGGCCCGGCCGCGGCCGGCCCGGCTCGTTCACCCTGGAGGCCCTCGGTCCCGGTTACGACGTCGCCGACCTGACTCGTGGTCAGATTCCGCCCCAGGTCACTGCCACCCTCGGCAACGTGGACTTCAGCCATTACCAATCGCCCTGCTGGCACGACTGGAAGATCACCGGCGACCGCTGCCCGGGCGGCGAGGACGCCCGCCGCCACCGGCGTCTTGAACGCCTCGCCGCCCAGACGCTAACTGATGGCGGCCACTTGACGGGCGCGGTCGGCGCCGAGCATGCCGAAGCATGGCTGCGGGAACAAGGGTTCTTGCAGTTGTTCGGACCGCAGGCGACCCGCGAGGCGCTGGCCAAACGCGCTCGTCGACTCTTCGAGGACGCCTTCTTCCTCGCCGCAGCCCAGCCGAACCGGAACTGGCACTGCCTGGCCACCGCGTTCTCCGTCCTCGAAGAATCCCGGGCCATCTACTGGGACCTGGTCGACGGTGAACACAAGTACGCCGCGACAGCAGCCGCCGCCCGAGAAAAGGAGCGGGCCGCATGATCACCGCACCGATCTACCTCGACCATCAGGCCACCACCCCGCTGGACGAACGGGTCCTGGCAGCGATGCTGCCGTTCTTCACCAATGAGTACGGCAATCCCTCGAGCCCGCACGCCTACGGACGCACCGCCGCACAGGCAATCCGCACCGCCCGACGCCGCGTGGCCGACCTGGTCGGCGCGAAGAATGAGCTGGAGATCGTCTTCACCTCCGGCGCAACTGAGGCCAACCACCTCGCGATCGTCGGTGCCGCCCTGGCGACCCGCCCGCACGGTGGGCACATCGTCACCACCGCGATCGAGCACAAGGCTGTTCTCGCCGCCTGCCAGCGACTCGTCGACCACCATGGCTACACCGTCACCCGCCTCGGCGTCGACAGGCACGGCAGCATCCGTCCCGCCGATGTCGCTGCCGCCCTGACCCCGAAGACCACACTGGTGACGGTGATGCACGCCAACAATGAGATCGGCACCCTCCAACAGCTCGCGGCCATTGGGAAGATCACCGCCGCACGTGACATCCTCCTTCACACCGATTCCGCCCAGGGCGCCGGCTTCGAACTGCTGGACGTCGCCGAACTCGGCGTCGATCTCGCCTCTGTTTCCGGCCACAAACTCCATGGCCCCAAGGGAATCGGCGCCCTCTACATACGCGGCGGCACCCCGATCACCGGCCTGCAGACCGGCGGCGGGCAGGAACGCGGACTGCGGGCAGGGACCCCCAACGTGCCCGCGATTGTCGGCTTCGGCACCGCCGCCCACCTCATCACCAGCGACGCTGCCCCGACGTCGGCCCGCATCAAGGCCTTGCGGGACCGACTCCAGGACCACCTCCTGGCCGCGATCCCCGGTGCCGGCGTCAATGGCCACCCGCACCGGCGACTGCCCGGGAACCTCAGCCTCACCCTTCCCGGGATCGAAGCCGCCGACCTCCTCGACCGTATCCCCGGCATCGCCGCCTCCACCGGCTCGGCCTGCAACACCGGAAGCAGTGAACCCTCACACGTCCTCACCGCGATCGGCCTCACCCGCAACCAGGCCCGAGCGACCCTCCGGCTCAGCATCGGCCGCACCACCACAGAGAACGAGGTCGACCAGGCGGCCGACCTCATCGCTCGGACCGTAAAAGCTCAAAGCCCCTCGGCGGCTCGGCAGCTGGACCGCCTCCCACAAACTTGATCCCGCCCAGACGGCCGCCGTCGCCGCTTCCAGCTCAGGCCCCCTCGCCGGAACCCAGGAAGACCCCATAACGGTGCTCCGCCCGCTCTCCTTGGCGCCACCGCCTGGCACTTCCGTACGGTCGAGCACACGCGACCCGTGCAGAATATGTGCTGAACGGGCGGGTGCCCGGCCGCCCAGCGGACGGCCAGGCCCCTGACCTGGGCAAACGAAGAGCCCCCTGTCGGATTCGAACCGACGACCTTCGCTTTACAAGAGCGGTGCTCTGGCCAGCTGAGCTAAGGAGGCGCAGCAGCAGTGTACCGGGCGTGGGTGGGGGGTGGATCGAAAAGGGTGGGTGGGGCTGGTGACAAGGGAGCACCGGCGAGGTAGCGTCTCGGGGAGTCTGTATTAAACGGACTAGACCAATCAAGAACGCACAACGTTCGTTCTTCTCTTTACTCGGATCGTCCGGCACGTTCCTGCCGGTGAAGGGACTGCACCAGTCATGGCTACTGTTACGTTCGACAAGGCCACCAGGATCTACCCGGGCGGCGACAAGCCCGCGGTGGACGGGCTCGAGATCGAGGTCGGGGACGGCGAGTTCCTGGTTCTGGTCGGGCCGTCGGGCTGTGGGAAGTCAACCTCGCTCCGCATGCTGGCGGGGCTGGAGGACGTCAACGCCGGGTCCATCCGGATCGGTGACCGCGATGTCACGCACCTGCCGCCGAAGGACCGGGACATCGCGATGGTGTTCCAGAACTACGCGCTGTACCCGCACATGACCGTCGCGGACAACATGGGCTTCGCGCTGAAGATCGCCGGCATCAACAAGGCCGAGATCCGCAAGCGGGTCGAGGAAGCCGCGAAGATCCTCGACCTCACGGAGTACCTGGCCCGCAAGCCGAAGGCGCTCTCCGGTGGTCAGCGTCAGCGTGTCGCGATGGGCCGCGCGATCGTCCGGGAGCCGCAGGTCTTCCTGATGGACGAGCCGCTGTCCAACCTGGACGCCAAGCTGCGCGTGCAGACCCGTACCCAGATCGCCAGCCTCCAGCGGCGGTTGGGCGTCACCACTGTCTACGTCACCCACGACCAGGTCGAGGCCATGACGATGGGCGACCGCGTGGCGGTGCTCAAGGACGGTCTGCTGCAGCAGGTCGACAGCCCGCGCAACATGTACGACAAGCCGACCAACCTCTTCGTGGCCGGCTTCATCGGCTCCCCCGCGATGAACCTGATCGAGGTGCCGATCACCGACGGCGGCGTCGAGTTCGGCAACACCGTCGTCAACGTGGCGCGTGACGCGATCAAGGCGGCCGCGGACAAGGGCGACCGTACGGTCTTCGTCGGTGTCCGTCCGGAGCACTTCGACATCGCCAGCGGTGAGGGCGACGGCCTGTCCAAGGACGCGCCGGCCGGCCTGGCCATCACGGTCAACGTGGTCGAGGAGCTCGGCGCCGACGGCTTCGTCTACGGTTCCGCCGAGGTCAACGGCGAGACCAAGGACGTCGTCATCCGCGTCGGCGGCCGCTCCATCCCGGAGAAGGGCTCCGTCCTGCACGTGGTGCCGCGCGCCGGCGAGACCCACGTCTTCGCCTCCTCCTCCGGCGAGCGCCTGAGCGACTGACCTCCAGGGGGGACCGCGTCAGACCTCACCACGTAGGAACCTGCGTCACACCCGGCGGGCCGGTGACGTCCTCTCCAGGACGTCACCGGCCCGCCGGCGCATCGGCCCCCGCCACACCACCGGCCCCGACCCGACCCCGACCGGCACCCGGCACCCGGCACAGCGGTCGCATCAACTGCCCGGCATACCCCGCATATGGGGCCTTTCGAGTGAGTCGGGCGGCTGTGCGTCAACGTCCGAATGGCGACATCGGCAATTTCACTCCCTCGGGAGGGTGACTGAATGTCGTCAAAACATCACCAGTCGCTACGATCCGATGCGTGAACCAGGTAGCTCGCCGTCTCGGCAAGACATTCGCGCTCGTTCTTCCGGTCGTTCTCGTCCTGTCGGGAACGCTCGCCGTCACCCGCGTCCCGTGGGCGGCCTCCTCCTCGGACGCGCAGGTGCTGACCGCATCGGCCACGAAGGACGCCGCCACGCCCCAGGAGGCTCTGCGCCGGCGGCTGCTGGCCGAACTCCAGGAGAAGGACCCGGGCGTGGCCCTGACCGACCTCCAGGTCGCGATGGCCAAGCAGCCGTCCCTCGCCCGCTATTGCGTCTCCATCGCCCGCTCGCTGGGCCGGGCCGCGGTCGCGAAGTACGACGGGGCCGCCCAGCGTGCCCAGGCGTGGTCGCGGCCGGTGTGCGACACCGCTTTCGCCACCGGGGTGTCCTCGGTCGGGTGAAATCCGGCTGCCGGGGCCGCCGGCGGGATACATCGGACGCTTGCCGAACACGTACCGGAGTCCTGGGGCGTGCGACCCACCGTGGTGGGCCGCACGCCCTTGTCGTCTAGGGTGCGCTGCATGACGCGCGTCGAGCAGCAGACAACGCCCCACGGCAGCCCCGTTACGGTCACCCAGGCCGTCCTCCTGGCCGGCGGGCAGGGGTCGCGCCTGCGGCCGTACACCGACGACCGGCCCAAGCCGATGGTGGAGATCCCCGGTACGGGCACGCCGATCATCGGGCACCAACTGGCCTGGCTGGCCGCCGAAGGCGTCACCGACGCGGTGGTCTCCTGCGGGCACCTCGCCGAGGTGCTGCAGAAATGGCTGGCCACGGCGGATCTGCCGCTGAACGTCACCACGGTGGTCGAGACCGAACCGCTGGGACGCGGCGGCGGCCTGAAGTACGCGGCGGCCTCGCTGCCCCGCGCCGGCGAGCCCTGGTACGCCACCAACGGCGACATCTGGACCCGCTTCTCACTACGGGAGATGGCCGCCTTCCACGAGGAGCGGGACGCCGTGGCCACCCTCGCGCTGGCCCGGCCGCGTATCCCGTGGGGCGCGGTGGAGACCAATGAGTTCGGGCAGGTGCTGGACTTCATCGAGTCCCCGCCGTCGCCGTATCTGATCAACGCGGGCGTGTACGTTTTCGCGCCGGATTTCGCCGCGCTGCTGCCGGACCTCGGCGACCACGAGCGCACCACCTTCCCGCACTTGGCGCGCGAACGCCGCCTGGCCGGCTTCCCGATCCCGCAGGGCGCCTACTGGCGGGCCATCGACACGGCGAAGGACCTCAACGAGGCCGCGAAGGAACTGGCGGCGCTCCGGGCCTGAAAGGGGCGGCGAGCCACCCGCCCGGACACGCCACGGCGGCCCGTACCCGGGGAAGGATCGGTACGGGCCGCCGTCATCGCGCCGCAGTGGTTCTAGGCCAGGTCCTTCCGGCCGTGCGCGGCGGAACCGCGGTGTTCCATGCCGAGGAGCAGACCGGTCGGGGAGTGGCTGCCCAGCAGGCCGCCGATCGCGCCCGTGGGCGGCTTGGCGGTGGGCGGCGGCGGGGCGGGCGCGGCGGCGGTCGGCGGGGGCGCGGTCTGCGGGGCCTGGGAGCCGCCGCCTCCGGAGGAACCGGAAGCGGATCCCGTACCCGAGCCGGCCGACCCGGACCCGGACGTCGCGCCGCTGTGCGACGGCGCACCGCTCGCGCCGCCGCCGGTGCCGCTCGTACCGCCGGTGCGACTGGTCGCGTGGCCGGTGGGCGCGGTGCTGGGGGTGGCGGTGGCCTGCTGCTTCTGCTGGGCCTTCGCCTTCTCCTTCGCCTTCTTCGCGGCGGCGGACCGGGAGGGCGACGGCGACGCGCCACTGGTGGCACCGGGTTCACCGGAGGTCTCCGGCAGCGGCGCGCCGGGCAGGCTGTTGGTGGGGGTGACGCCGGGGCCCGGCCGCTCGTCGCGCGGCGTGGTGGCCCGTACGGCCGCGCCCAGCACCGAACCGATCAGCAGGGTGGAGCCGGCGATCACCGCGGCCAGGATGGCGCCCCGGCGCAGCACGCGCCGCCGCAGGTCCCACAGCGAGGCGCGCGGGCCGAGGCGCCGCCAGGCGTCACCGGCCAGGTGGGCGTCGATCGAGTAGACCGGGGCGCCGGCGATGATCAGCGGGCTCCAGGCGGCCAGGTAGATGAAGTCCGGGGCGTCGTAGACCGGGACGGTCCGCCAGCTGACGGTCACCAGCAGCGCGGCCGACAGCGCCGCGCCGAAGACACCCGCGACCCGCTGCCACAGACCGCAGACGGTCAGCACGCCCACCACGACCTGCAGGAAGGCGATGCTCAGGCCGGCGCCGACCGGGTGGTTGAGCGCGGCGTCCCGCAGCGGTTCGGCGAGGGCCCAGGGGTGCAGTGAGGAGAGCCAGGTGACCATCGAGCCGCGCTTGCCGCCGTCGAAGTAGACGCGGTCGCAGAGCTTGCCCATGCCGGCGTAGACGGAGATGAGGCCGAGGAAGACGCGCAGCGGCAGCAGCACGATGCCGAGGTTGAGCCGGCGGTCGGGATACCAGGCGTGCTTGGCGGATTCGCGGCGGTCGCGCGGCTTGCGGTTCTCGGCGTCACGGTCGTCGCGGTCGTCGCGGTCGTCACGGTAAGGATCGTCCTGGTAGCGGTCGTCCCGGTAACGCTCGTCGCGGTAGCCGTCCCCGTGGTAGCCGTCGCCGCCGCGCCAATCGGCACCGGCCCGCTCGTCCAGCGGGTCGTACGCGCCCCGGCCCGGCCGTACGCCGCCGAGCAGGCCGGTCGAGGAGCCGGCGGAGCGCTGGCCGACGATGGTGGGCAGCACGGTCGTCTCACCCGCTTCGGCCGCCGCGCCGGATCCGCTGCCGACGCGGGGCAGGACCTGGGTGGCGCCGCCCGCTTCGGGGGAGCCGGCCTGGTGCACCGCGCGCATGAGGCGGCCGGCCAGTGTGTCGTCCGGATCCGTGGGCCCGGACCAGACCAGGGGCGCGGGACGGCGCTTCCCGCCGGCCGCCGGCGACGGTACGCCGGGCATCCTCGCCGTCGCGTCCAGCCCGAGGGCACGACCCGAGGCCGCTCCCAACTGCACCCGGAAGCTCGCGTGGTTGACGATGACCTGGGCGGGATCGCTCGGGACCCGTGCCATGGTCATCACACGCTCATCAAATCCCGGCGCGCCTCCCCCCGTGGGAGTGCGGGGTGTTCTGGTGTCCACACTCATCTAACCGAGTGACACCCATTTAGGACACTGCCTGACGGTCCCCCGTCAGCCCCGCCGGCGCGCCGACGCGCGCCCGACGAGCCCGCGAGGCGCCTGGGTGACGCCCCTCGGTGGCGCGCCTACGCCCGGCGCCGCGAAGCCTCGTACAGCACGACACCCGCCGCGACACCGGCGTTGAGCGACTCCGCCCCGCCGCCCGGCATCGGGATCCGCGCCAGTACGTCGCAGGTCTCGCCGACCAGCCGGGACAGGCCCTTGCCCTCGCTGCCGGCCACGATGACGACCGGGCCGGCCAGCACTTCCAGGTCCTGGAGTTCGACGTCGCCGTCGGCGGCCAGGCCGACGACGGTGAGCCCGGCCTTCTGGTACGCCTCAAGGGTGCGGGTGAGGTTGGTGGCCCGGGCCACCGAGACCCGGGCGGCGGTGCCCGCGGAGGTCTTCCACGCGCCGGCGGTCATGCCCGCCGCGCGCCGCTCCGGCACCACCACGCCGTGCCCGCCGAAGGCCGCCACGGACCGGACGACGGCACCGAGGTTGCGCGAGTCGGTGATCCCGTCCAGCGCCACGATCAGCGGGTCCTCGCGCTTGCGGGACGCGTCGCCGAGCAGGTCGTCGGGGTGCGCGTACTCGTACGGCGGGATCTGGAGGACCAGGCCCTGGTGGTTGAGGCCGGCGGTGATCCGGTCCAGTTCCGGCTTGGCCGCCTCCATCAGCGGCACCCCGCGGTCGCTGGCGAGCTTGATCGCCTCCCGCACCCGGTCGTCGTTGTCGATGTACTGCTGGACGTAGACGGCCGTGGCCGGGATCTCGGCGCGCAGCGCCTCCACCACCGGATTGCGGCCGACGACCATTTCCGAGCTGGCCTTCGCGCCGCGGCCGGAGGGGCGGCGCGACTGCGCCGAGACGGTCCGCTTGGCCTGCGCGTTGGCGACGCGGTTCTTCTTGTGGCCCTTGCGCTCGGCGGCCGGCGGCGTCGGGCCCTTGCCCTCGAGGGACCTGCGCCGCTGCCCGCCGCTGCCGACCGTGGCGCCCTTCTTGTTGCTGGTACGGCGGTTTCTGCGCTGGCTGTTGCCGGCCATGGGGCACTCTCACTTCTTCGGTCGAACTCAACAGACGTCCAGGGGCGCCGGACAGGGCGCCGGTGCGGGTCGGCCTCGTGACGACAGGCCCGGGCGTGCGGGTGTGCGGTCGCGGTGCGCTAGCCGTGCAGGATCCACCGCGAGCCGGTCGGGGTGTCCTCGATCTCCAGGCCGGACTGCACCAGCCGGTCCCGGATCGCGTCGGCCGTCGCGTAGTCCTTGCGGGAACGCGCGGACTGCCGCTGCTCCAGCACCAGCTGGACCAGCGAGTCCACCACACCGTGCAGGTCGTCGCCCCGGTCGGTGCCCGCCCAGCGCGGATCGAGCGGGTCGAGACCCAGCACTCCGAGCATCGCACGGACCTCGGCCAGGCGGGCGACCGCCGTTTCCTTGTCGTCTGCGGTCAGCGCGCTGTTGCCCTGCCGGACGGTGGTGTGCACGACGGCCAGCGCCTGCGGGACGCTCAGGTCGTCGTCCATCGCCTCGGCGAAGGCCGGCGGCACCTCGGCGGCGGGCTCGACCGGACCCGCCTTCTCGATGACCCGCTGCACGAAGCCCTCGATGCGGGCGAACGCGGACTCGGCCTCCCGCAGCGCTTCCTCGCTGTACTCGATCATCGAGCGGTAGTGCGGTGTGCCCAGGTAGTAGCGCAGCACGATCGGCCGCCAGCGCTGGACCATCTCGGAGACCAGCACCGAATTGCCGAGCGACTTGCTCATCTTCTCGCCGCTCATGGTCACCCAGGCGTTGTGCACCCAGTAGCGGGCGAACTCGTCGCCGAAGGCCTTGGCCTGCGCGATCTCGTTCTCGTGGTGCGGGAAGATCAGGTCGATGCCGCCGCCGTGGATGTCGAAGGCGCCGCCGAGGTACTTGTGGGCCATCGCCGAGCACTCCAGGTGCCAGCCGGGCCGGCCGCGGCCCCAGGGCGTGTCCCAGGACGGCTCACCGGGCTTGACGCACTTCCACATCGCGAAATCGCGCTGGTCCCGCTTGCCGGTCTCGCCCTCGCCCTCGGGCTGGCGGAGGTTGTCCAGCTCCTGGTTGGACAGCTCCAGGTAGTCCGGGAAGGAGCGCACGTCGAAGTAGACGTTGCCGTCGGCGACGTAGGCATGACCGCGTTCGATCAGGCCCTGCATCATCTCGATCATCTCCGGCACATGGCCGGTCGCCCGCGGTTCGTAAGTGGGCGGCTCGCAGCCCAGGGCGTCGTAACCGGCGGTGAAGGCGCGCTCGTTCTCGTAGCCGATGGACCACCACGGGCGGCCCTGCTCGGCCGCCTTCTTGATGATCTTGTCGTCGATGTCGGTGACGTTGCGGACGAAGGTGACCTCGTAGCCCCGGTAGCGGAACCAGCGCTGGAGGATGTCGAAGTTGAGGCCGGACCGGAGGTGGCCGATGTGCGGGGCCGCCTGCACCGTGGCGCCGCACAGGTAGATCGAGACGCAGCCCGGCGTGAGCGGGACGAAGTCACGAACCTGGCGTGCGTCGGTGTCGTACAGGCGAATAGTCACGCCTCAAGGGTAGTGGGCCCGAGTGTGTGCCCTGCGCCCTACGGCCCAGAGCACACACAGGCGTCACAATCCCGCCGCGGTCCGGCGGCGCCCGGGCTCAGCCGTGCTCGACGACGTGGCCGGCCGTGACGCGGACGACGACCCGGACGGCGCCGGGAAGGTCGCTGGTGTACGGCTTGCCGGTGTACTTCAGGCTGAGGTCGTTTATCAGCTTGTCACCGCCCTCGGTGTCCATGGTGGCGGTGCCGCGGATCTCCAGGTACGCGTACGGCGCCTCGGGCAGCGTGATCAGCAGGGTGATCCGGGGGTCCCGGTCGAGGTTGGCGTGCTTGCGACGGCTCGCGAGGGTGGAGAAGACGACGTCGTCGCCCTCACGCGTCACCCACACGAGGGAAAGCTGCGGCTGCCCGTCGGGCTCGATGGTGCCGACGGTCGCGTAGCTGTTGGCGTCGATGAGCGCGCGGGCGGAGTCGGAGAGGTCGGGCATGGAGGTCCCTTCGCGAGGCGGGTGGGGGCGGATCCGGGCCGTGGGTCCTGATCCAGGAGCGGAACGACCGGACCCCGGCCCCGAATTCCCCCCGGGTCGGGGGAGTTCGGGACCGTGGTCCGGTCGGCCGACGAGGGCGCCCGTTCCGCGCGTTCCGCACGTTCCGCCCGATCTTCCCGGGCCCGCGGCCCGCGCTCAGCCCGTGACGCGGACCACCAGCGCGGTGGCGATCGCCGCCAGGCCCTCGCCGCGCCCGGGGAAGCCGAGCCCGTCGGTGGTGGCCCCGCTGACCGCGACCGGCGCGCCGACCGCGGCCGACAGCACCCGCTGGGCCTCGTCCCGTCGCTTGCCGACCTTCGGCCGCCGGCCGACCACCTGCACGGCGACGTTTCCGATCACGAAGCCGGCCGCGCGGACGATCCGGGCCGCCTCGGTGAGCAGGGTCAGGCCGGACGCGCCGGACCACTCGGGGCGGCCAGTGCCGAAGTGGGCGCCGAGGTCGCCGAGGCCGGCCGCGGAGAACAGCGCGTTGCAGGCGGCGTGCGCCACCACGTCGGCGTCGGAGTGCCCGGCCAGCCCGGGGCCCTCGCCCTCCCAGCGCAGGCCCGCGCACCACAGCTCGCGGCCCTCCTCGAAGGCGTGGATGTCGGTGCCGATGCCGACCTGGGGCAGGACATAGCCGGGCGGCAGCCCGGCTGCGGGTGGGTCGGTGCGCGGATCGGTGCGCGGTTCAGTGGCCGGTTCGCCAGCAGGCTCGCCGGCGGGTTCGGCGCCCCGCGGGTTGCCCGGTCCAGCACCCGGTCCGGCCCCCGGCTCGGCCCCCGTCGGCTCAGTACCCATCGGTGGCCCTCCGGCGGGCGAGGACCGCCTCGGCCAGCACCAGGTCGAGCGGCCGGGTCACCTTGAACGCCTCCTCGTGCCCGGGCACCACCAGCACCGGCAGTCCGAGCTGCTCGACCATGCTCGCGTCGTCCGTGACGTCCTGGGTGATCGTGGCGTGCGCCTTGGCCAAGGTGGCCCGGTCGAAGCCCTGCGGGGTCTGTACGGCCCGTAGCAGGGCGCGCTGCGGGGTTCCGGTGACCTGGCCGGTGACCGGGTCGACGCTCTTGACGGTGTCGGCCAGCGGCAGGCCGGGGACGACGGCGAGCGCGCCGCCCCGTACCGCCTCGACGACCCCTTCGACGGTCTCGACCGGTACCAGGGGGCGGGCCGCGTCGTGGACCAGCACCACGTCGACGTCGTCGGGCAGGGCGGCCAGGCCCAGCCGGACCGAGTCCTGGCGGACGTCGCCGCCGGCCACGACCCGTATGTCGGTGGACTCCGGCAGGCCGTGGGCGTCGAGCAGCGCTCTGACCTCGGCGACTCCCTCGGGGGGAGCCACTACGACGATCACTTGCACGGCGCGGGCGCGGGCCATGGCGCGGACCGCGTGGACGAGGATCGGGACCCCGCCCAGGGTGCGCAGCGCCTTGGGCGCGCCGGGGCCGAGCCGGACGCCACGTCCGGCGGCGGGAATGACGGCTGCGGTACGCAGGTTTGTGTCCTTGCGTGAGATGGGTATCGCATTCAAGGTGCCGGACGCGGCGTTCTTCCGGACCCCTTCCGTGAAGTCCGGGAGAATACGCCCAGGTCGCCCACCCCTTCCGAGGTGGCCGGGGTGGCCGGGCCGGCACCGTGCGGGGCATGTCGCGGGGTGAGCATGCCCTGAATCAAGCGTGCTGCGGGACGAGCATGCCGCAGCACCCGGTCGTCATGCTCAACCGGGTGCCGCGGCAGGGTCCCCGGACGGGTCCGGGGGTGCGTCTTCGTAGGTCGGGTACGTCACATCGGCGCAGGTGGTGTGCCGTCGGTCGTCGCGATTACGAGAACGTCCGAAAGGGGACGGTCTTACGACGCGAGGACCTCGTCGAGCAGAGCCTCTGCCTTGTCCTCGTTGGTGTTCTCCGCCAGGGCCAACTCGCTGACCAGGATCTGCCGAGCCTTGGCGAGCATGCGCTTCTCACCGGCCGACAGGCCGCGCTCACGCTCCCGGCGCCACAGGTCGCGCACGACTTCCGCGACCTTGATGACATCACCGGAGGCGAGCTTCTCCAGATTTGCCTTGTATCGGCGGGACCAGTTGGTGGGCTCCTCGGTGTACGGCGCGCGCAGCACCTCGAAGACCCGGTCCAGACCCTCCTGACCGACCACGTCGCGTACTCCGACGAACTCCGCATTGTCCGCGGGCACACGTACCGTCAAGTCGCCCTGGGCGACCTTGAGCACCAAGTAGGTCTTGTCCACGCCTTTGATCTGGCGAATTTCGATAGCCTCGATCAGCGCGGCCCCGTGATGGGGATAGACCACGGTGTCGCCAACCTTGAACGTCATGTGACAGGTACCCCTTCCGTGGCTATCCAGAGTAACACGGGAACGGCCTCATCTGAATGGCGTTTTCGCAGGTCAGGGCACATCTCGGGGCTTGACAAGCGCCCCCGGGACGTGCTGGAGGGTGCGCCCTGGAAGGGGTATTCGCAGGTCGGAGCGGGTATACGGCGGGGTCGAAACGTGCCCGTTACAGCTCCGGAAGCCCCCTTGCTAGGGGCCATACGTCCGCATTTGTCCCTCCCGGACGAGTGGTGCTTCGCTACTCCGTTCGGGTTCTCGATCGTTGAAGATCCAATTTTGCCCAGTCATGGAAATCGGCGTGGTGATCGTGCCGTGATCGCTGCCGAGATCCGTGCCGTGATCAGTACGGCGATCGGTACGGCGATCAGTACCGCGATCAGCGCCGTGATCGGCCGGGTCTGATGTGGTCACGTAAAGGGCGGGGCCGGTGCGCGGAGTGCCGGGCGGCTCGGTAATCTAAGGCCGCCCGAAGATCTTCCCTTCCTGCCCAAGGAGATGCGCCGCCGTGGTCCGCAGCTTCCGTCGCGCCGCTTTCCCCGCCGTTGTCGCGCTCTCGCTCGCCCCGCTGGTCGCCTGCGGCGCGGGGGAAGGTGCGAGGACGCTGGAGGTCCACCCGGACAGCGCAGCGGCCAGTGTCGGCGTCATCAAGGTGCAGAACGCCTTCGTCCTCACCCAGCCGAACGGCCCGGCCACCGTCTCGGCCCGGCTGTTCAACAACGGCAGGACCGCGCAGACCCTGCAGTCGGTGCGGCTGTCCGGTTCGCTGGCCGCGCGGCTGATCGGCCCCAAGGGTGCCCGGAGCATCACCGTCCCGGCCAACGGCTCGGTCCTGCTGGGCGGCAAGGGCAACCCGGCGGCGACCATCGACACCGGCAGCGAGTCGCTGCGCGACGGTGACGTGCAGACCGCGGTGTTCCTGTTCAGCGCCACCGGCCCGGTCTCGCTGCCGATCAACGTGACGCCGGCCAACGGCTACTTCAAGCCCTACGGCCCCGGCTCGCTGCCGGCCACCACGACGCCGTCCCCGAGCGCGACCGGCACGGCGACGCCCACCACCGGCGCCGGCGGCACCGCGACGCCGGGCTCGACGGACACGGCGACGCCGACGGGCACGCCGACCGGCACGGCCACCCCCACCGCGTAGGCGCGGAAGGCAGCGAAGGGGGCCCGGCGATCGCCGGGCCCCCTTCCGCACTGCTCTTCTCGTCTTCGCGTCGTCTTCGCGTCGTCTTCGCGACGCGTGTTTACGGCTCGAACTTGTAGCCGAGACCCCGGACCGTCACCAGGTAGCGCGGGGCGCCCGGGTCCGGCTCGATCTTGGCGCGCAGCCGCTTGACGTGCACGTCGAGGGTCTTGGTGTCACCGACGTAGTCGGCGCCCCAGACCCGGTCGATGAGCTGCATCCGGGTCAGCACGCGCCCGGCGTTGCGCAGCAGCATCTCCAGCAGGTCGAACTCCTTGAGCGGGAGGTCCACCTTGCCGCCGCTGACGGTGACCACGTGCCGGTCGACGTCCATCCGGACCGGGCCGGCCTCCAGGGCGGCCGGGGAGATCTCCTCGGGCTCGCCGCGGCGGCGCAGTACCGCACGGATGCGCGCGACCAGTTCCCGGGAGGAGAACGGCTTGGTCACGTAGTCGTCCGCGCCTATTTCGAGGCCGACGACCTTGTCGATTTCGCTGTCCTTGGCGGTGACCATGATCACCGGGACATTGGACTTGAGACGCAGCTGGCGGCATACCTCGGTGCCGGGCAGACCCGGCAGCATCAGGTCGAGCAGTACCAGGTCGGCGCCATTGCGCTCGAACTCGTCCAGCGCGTCGGGCCCGGTCGCGGAGATGGCGACCTCGAAGCCCTCCTTGCGGAGCATGTACGACAGCGCGTCGCTGAAGGACTCTTCGTCCTCTACGACGAGTACGCGGGTCACGGAAGGACCTCCGGGGCGGGGATGTGTTCGGGCAGGGTCTGGAAAAGCTGGTCGTCCGACGGCTCGTCGGCCGGGTCTGCGTCCGCTTCGGCTTCGGGATCGGTGCCGGGCGGCAGCGCGCGGTCGCGGGCGATCCCGGCCTCGGGAAGCCGCAGTGTGAAAGTGGAGCCCTGGCCTTCGGCGCTCCACACCGTGACCTCCCCGCCGTGCGAGGCGGCCACGTGCTTGACGATGGACAAACCGAGCCCGGTGCCGCCGGTGGCCCTTGAGCGCGCCGGGTCCACCCGGTAGAAGCGCTCGAAGACCCGGTCGCGGTCCTTCTCGGAGATACCGATGCCCTGGTCGGTGACGGAGATCTCAATCAGGTCTCCCCCGGTGGCAGGGATCCGGCGTCCGGCTATCCCGACCCTGGTCCGGGCCGGGCTGTAGTTGACGGCGTTCTCCACCAGGTTGCCCAGTGCGGCGGCGAGCTGACCCCGGTTTCCCCAAATGAAGAGATCGGGCGGGGTCCCGGTGGCCATGGTGATCTGTTTGGTGTTGGCCTGGTGGCGGCAGCGGTCGACCGCCTCGGCCACCAGGTCCTCGACGGCGACCGGTTCGGCGTCGTCGAGCAGGTCGTCGTTCTGTACCCGGGACAGGTCGATGATCTCCTGCACCAGGCTGGTCAGCCGGGTGGCCTCGATCTGCATCCGCCCGGCGAAGCGGTTGACCGCCTCGGGATCGTCGGCCGCGTCCATCACCGCTTCGGAGAGCAGGGAGAGCGCGCCGACCGGTGTCTTCAGTTCATGGCTGACATTGGCCACGAAGTCACGGCGTACGGCTTCGATACGGCGGGCCTCGGTGAGGTCCTCGACCAGCAGCAGCACCAGGCGTGAGCCCAGGGGGGCGACCCGGGCGGAGACCGCGAGTCCTTCCCCGCGGCCGGCGCCGCGGCGCGGCAGGTCGAGTTCCACCTGCCGTATCTCGCCGTCCCGCCGGGTTTCACGGGCCATCTGCAGCATCTGGTCGACGGCCAGCCGGCCGCCTCGAACCAGTCCGAGGGCATATGCCGCCGAGCTGGCCTTGACCACTATGTCACCCTCGTCCAGGACGACAGCCGACGAGCGCAGAACCGACAATACGGTGTCCACGCCCGGGGGCAATACTGCAGTCATATGATCCGGTCTCAGTGCGGTTCGGGTGGGGCGGGCCTGTTCCCGCTCGCTCCAGCGGAACGCGAGCACGGCGATCACGCCGGTCAGCAGACCGGCTATCGCGCTGGCTGCGGCGACTGCCGCGTTCACGTCCATGGCTCCAGATTAGGTGGCTCGCTCAAACACTCCACAAGCCTGAGAGATACCTCTCGGATGTACGTTGCCAAGAGTTCACCTTCACGTAGGTGCCGATTCACTCTGGGTGCGCGGCCGGTACGCGTGCGCCCGACAGCGTGTCAGCGTGGAGGAGAAGCCTCTGTTCGGACGGAAGGAACGCGATGCGGGACGCATACCACGAGGAGCTGGACTCGATCGGTGACGGGCTGGTCGAGATGGCCCGCCTCGTCGGCTCCGCGATCGGCCGGGCCACGACCGCGCTGCTGGACGCCGACCTGAACGTCGCGGAAAGCGTCATCGCCGCGGACGAGAAGGTCGACGACCTCCAGCGCGGGCTGGAGACCCGGGCGATCAATCTGCTGGCCCGGCAGCAGCCGGTCGCCACCGACCTGCGGATCGTCGTCACCAGCCTGCGGATGAGCGCCGACCTGGAGCGCTCCGGCGACCTGGCCCGCCACGTCGCCAAGCTCGCCCGGCTCCGCTTCCCCAACTCCGCGGTGCCCGGTGACCTGCACGCCACCATCCTGGAGATGGGCCAGCTCGCCCAGCGGCTGATGGTGAAGTGCGCGGAGGTCATCGTCACCAAGGACGTCGACGACGCGCTCCAGCTGGAGGCCGACGACGACCGCATGGACGAGCTGCACCGCAGCCTGTTCCAGCACCTGCTGGACGACCGCTGGAAGCACGGCATAGAGACCGCGGTGGACGTCACCCTGGTCGGCCGCTACTACGAGCGGTTCGCGGACCACGCGGTGTCGGTCGCCAAACGGGTCGTCTACCTGGTCACCGGCGAGCACGCGGACGAGCTGACGCCGGCGCCGACGGTGGTCGAGGGAGCCTGAGGCACCAGGCCCTGTCCGGGCGGGGAGCGGGTGGGGCGTGCGGCGGACCCGGGAGGCGCGCCGGCAGTCGCGGGGCGCGTGAGCGGACGGGGTCGGGGCGAAATGCCCTTGTGCGCCCTTGAAGCGCCGGTTCGTGGCGGGGTTCACTGGCGGCAGGCACGTCCGAGGAGGCTGTACTGATGTCGGAATCTCCCACGCCACCGCCCGCCCACCGCACCCGGCCCGCACCGACCGACGCGACACCGGCCCTGCCGCGTACGCCGCTCCCCCTGGTCGCCGCTTGCGGCTGCGGCTCGGGCTGCGGCTGCGGCTGCCAGTCCGGCGCCCCCTGCCAGTGCGGCGGCTGCACCCACTGAGCCCCAGCAACCAAGCGGGCCCCACCCGGAACACCCCGGGTGGGGCCCGCTTTTCACGCCGGGATCAGGAGAACACGACGGAGCGCAGTTCCAGCCGGGTGCTCGCCGAGCCGCCGGGGCGGAGGGTGTAGTAGTCGCCGTCGCAGTGCGGGCCGGTGAAGACCGTCGCCGTGGCGTCGGTGCCGTTGCGGGGTGCGCGCGCCGGGGGCAGGTACGCGTGGGCCGCTTCCGGGATGGTGAGGCATTCCCGGCTGGGGGGATCCAGCAGGGCTCCGGGCGCCAGGTCGCCGCCGGGGACGGTGTAGAGGTAGCGGAACTCGCCTTCGGCGGCCGACGCGGGTCCGGGGACCGCGAGGAGCAGCGTGAGGGCGCCGACGGCGGCGGCGAGGGTGGTGCGCATCCGCATGGAATCGCTCCTTGTGTGAGGGAACTCAAGCCTCCTCAGACCTGCCCGCCCACCGGCGAGATCTGCCCCCGGTCACCCGGTTGCCGCACGCCGAAACGTTCCGCTTTCACCCGAACGTGGCGCGGACGCCGCCGAGTTGTGCCCATTCGCCACCCTCGGCCGTCTGTTAGCGTGCGCCGATGGAGGATCTGGGAATCGTGACGTGGCCGCCCGCGCCGATCAGGACCGAACGCCTCGTGCTCCGTGCGCCCGAGGCGCGGGATCGTGGGGCGTTCGTGGAGCTGCTCGCCTCGCCGGAGGTGCACAGGTACCTCGGCGGTCCCCGCCCGCGCGACGAGCTCGAGCGCGAGACGCCGGCGGTGCCCGAACAGTGGCCCGGGAGTTTCGTCGTTGATCTCGACGGGGCGATGATCGGCCAGATCCTGCTCAGGAGAGCGACCGGGCACCGTCGCCCGGCTGCCGCCGGGAAGGCCGACCTCGGCTACCTGTTCCTGCCGCGGGCATGGGGATTCGGGTACGCCGCCGAGGCGTGCGCGGCGGCGCTCGACTGGTTCGACGGCGTCCTTCCCGGTGAGCCGGTGGTGCTCACCACCCAGAGCGCCAACGCCGGTTCGATGCGCCTCGCGGCGAAGCTGGGGTTCACCGAGGTGGAGCGGTTCGAGGCGTGGGGCGCCGAGCAGTGGCTGGGCCTGCGCTCCCCGGGAAACTGAGGGCCCCGACGGGGCCCAGGCCATGAAAACGCCCCTGCTCCGCGCAGAAACCGCAGGTCAGGGGCGTGTTGGCGAAAGGGGCTACTTCTTGCCCTGGTTCTTGACGGCCTCGATGGAGGCTGCCGCCGCCTCCGGGTCGAGGTAGGTGCCGCCCGGGTTGAGGGGGCGGAAGTCGGCGTCGAGGTCGTAGGCGAGGGGGACGCCGGTGGGGATGTTGAGGCCGGCGATGTCGGCGTCGGAGATGCCGTCGAGGTGCTTGACCAGGGCGCGCAGGGAGTTGCCGTGGGCGGCGACCAGGACGGTGCGGCCGGCCAGCAGGTCCGGGATGATGCCGTCGTACCAGTAGGGCAGCATCCGCTCGACGACGTCCTTGAGGCACTCGGTGCGGGGCCGCAGCTCCGGCGGGATCGAGGCGTAGCGCGGGTCGTCGGACTGGGAGAAGTCGGCGCCGTCCGCGAGGACCGGCGGCGGGGTGTCGTAGGAGCGGCGCCAGAGCATGAACTGCTCCTCGCCGAACTCCGCGAGCGTCTGCGCCTTGTCCTTGCCCTGGAGCGCGCCGTAGTGGCGCTCGTTCAGGCGCCAGGTGCGCTGGACGGGGATCCAGAGCCGGTCGGCGGCCTCCAGCGCGAGCTGCGCGGTGCGGATCGCCCGCTTCAGCACGGAGGTGTGCACCACGTCGGGGAGCAGGCCGGCGTCCTTGAGCAGCTCACCGCCGCGCACCGCCTCCTTCTCGCCCTTCTCGTTGAGATTGACGTCCACCCAGCCGGTGAACAGGTTCTTCGCGTTCCACTCGCTCTCGCCGTGGCGGAGCAGGATCAGCTTGTACGCAGCAGCAGCCATGGGGCCGAGCCTAATCGAAATCCATTGGCGCCTCTCGACCGGCCTCGGTAACCTGCGCAAGGCACCAGCAGCCATTACGGGGAGGACGTTGTATGAGGGCAGCCGCGCAGGCCAGGCAGGCGGTGCGGGAAACGGTCTCCGGTCTGCCCGGTCAGTTCTGGTGGCTGTGGACCAGCACCCTGATCAATCGCCTGGGCGGCTTCGTCGTCACCTTCCTGGCGCTCTACCTGACCGTGCAGCGCGGCTACTCCCCCTCGTACGCGGGCCTGGTCGCCGCGCTCTACGGTCTCGGTGGCGCGGGCGGCGCCGTGCTCGGCGGGGCGCTGGCGGACCGCGTCGGCCGCCGCCGGACGCTGCTGGCCGCGCAGGTCGGGACCGCGCTCGGCACTGCCGTACTCGGCCTGGTCGCCGATCCGCTCGGCATCGCCGCGGTCGCCGCCCTGCTCGGCCTGACCGCCAGTGCCTCGCGGCCGGCCCTCCAGGCGATGATCGCCGACCTCGTACCGGCCGCGGACCGGGTCCGCGCCTTCTCGCTCAACTACTGGGCGGTGAACGTCGGTTTCGGCGTCTCCGCGGCGGCGGCCGGCTTCATCGCCGCCGAGGGCTATCTGTGGCTCTTCCTCGGCGACGCGCTGACCACACTGCTGTGCGCGGTGGTCGTCTTCGCCAAGGCCAAGGAGACGCTGGTCGCCGCCTCGCGGCGGGACCGGGACCCGGCGGCGGCCGGCCTCACCTTGTTGGACGTCGTCCGCGACCGGCGCTTCATGGCGCTGGTCGTCTTCACCTTCCTGCTGGGCAGCGTCGAGCAGCAGGGCAACTCAACGCTGGCCATCGACATGGGCGCACACGGCCTGTCGGCCCGGCAGTTCGGCCTGGTCGCCGCGATCAACGGCCTGGTGATCGTGCTGCTGCAACTCCCGCTCACCCGCGCCCTGCGCCGCTACGCCAGCGGCACGCTGCTCGGCGTCGGGTCCTGCGTGCTCGCCTGGGGCTTCGGCCTGACCGCGTTCGCCGCGTCGGTCGGCTTCTACGCCTTCACCGTTGTGATCTGGACCCTCGGCGAGATCGTGCACGCGCCCGCCTCGATGTCGGCCGTCGCGGACCTCGCCCCGGCCACCGCCCGCGGCCGCTACCAGGGCATGTTCACCCTCTCCTGGTCCGCCGCCGCCTTCGCCGGCCCCCTGGTGGGCGGCCTCACCCTGGACCACCTCGGCAGCAACGCCGTCTGGATCGGCTGCGCGGTGGTCGGCACGGCCGCGGGCGCCGGCTACTACCTGCTGCTGCGCCCCCGCCCACTGCCCGAGCCGGCCGAAGCGACCACGCCGGGCCGGGTGTCCCTGCCGTCGTGACGTGACAGAGGCTGCTCAGCGCTGCAACTGCCGCAGCGTCCACCCCCGGCCGCGTGGGTCGAGCGGGCGGGTGGCGGCGGTGAAGAGTTCGGCGGCGCGGCGGTAGGAGAGACGGCCGCGGGCGGTCACGAAGACAGGACCGGTAACGCGGCCGAGGATCAGCAGGGGGAGCAGGTGGGCCGAGCCGTCGGCCCAGCGCAGTGGGGACTCGCGGCGGTCGCGACTACGGCGACAGGGCAGGTCCAGGTCATCGAGGTCGAGAGCGAGGACACGGTCGATCCGCCCGCCGGTCTCGTGCAGCAGATGCCAGAAGGTCTGCTCGCGCAGCGGGGCGGGCAGGGCCAGGACGGCGCGGATCTCGTGTGCGACGAGTCGGGAGCCGGTGGGTGAGCCCGGGGTCGGGTCGGCGTCCGGAGCTGACCCCTTGACCGACGCCGGGCCTTGGCCCGTATTCGTGCCCGTGCCCATGCTCGCAACCATGCCCGTGCCCGTACAGGCGTCCGGCGTCTTCTTCACCGGCAGGGGCCGCAAGCCGGCGGTGGGGTCGCCGGACAGCCAGCCTTGGGCCCGCCACCAACCGACCGCGCTGCCGAGGATCGACAACTCCCGGTTGGCGGTGCGGACGCCGACGGTCGCGGCGCGTGCGGTGAACGCTTCCCGTATCCGGCCGGCCGCGTACGGGGTGTCGAGCAGGGTCAACGGGACGGCCGGTGGCGCGGCGTTGCGGCGTTCGCCGCCGACCGGCACCGCACGGTCCACCAGTGCCCAGGCCCAAGTGGTGAGAGCGATCCGGTAGATCCGGCGGGAACCCGGGCTCAGCGCGGCGCCGCACAGGAACCGGTCCACCGCGACGGCGTACTCAACCGGACGACTCACGATGGCCTCCTCGTCGACTCACCGCAGTAAACGGTACCGTCAACGCGCCCGTGGCAATCATAAATTGACTTATCCAGGCTCAAGTATTCTCGGCCCCAGGCCTGGCGTGTCACCGAACGGCCCTTGCACGCTGCGCCCATGACCCTGAATCTCCGCCCGGCGGCGCTGCGAGAACGCGCCTTCCGCCGCTTCTTCGCCGGCTACACCACGTCCCTGCTCGGATCGTCGATGGCCTCGATCGCCGTGACGTTCGCCGTGCTGCAGACCGGCGGCGGAGGCACCCAACTCGGCTGCGTCCTCGCGGCCCGGATCCTGCCGCTGGTCCTGGTGCTGCTGCTCGGCGGAGTCGTCGGCGACCGGCTGGGCAGCCGCCGGGTGATGCTGACCGCCGACGCCGTACGGTGTCTGACCCAGACCGGGCTGGCCTTGGCCTTCCTCGGCGGGAGCGCGGAGTTGTGGACGCTGATCGCGCTGGTCGCGGTCTGGGGCGCGGCCGAGGCGTTGTTCACGCCCGCGCTCAACGCGCTCGTCCCGGGCATCGCACCCGGTGGTGGGCTTTCTGACGCCAACGCGCTTCTCGGCATGGCCCGTTCGGCCACGTCCATCGCCGGACCCGTGCTCGCCGGGCTCATGATCACGGCTGCCGGCGCGTCCTCAGTGCTCGCGTTGGACGCCGGCAGCTACGCGGTGAGCGTCACGGCTCTGCTCCTGCTGCCCTCGACGGTCCGGCCGTCCCCCCGTGCCTCGTCCTTCGCTGCGGACCTCCGCGAAGGATGGACGGAGTTCCGTTCCCGTACCTGGCTGTGGGTGACCTCGCTGCACGTCGGGCTGTTCAACCTGCTGGTCTGGGCGCCGTTCCTGGTCCTCGGCCCGGTCGTCGCCCAGCGCAGCCTTGGGGGCGCCACCGCGTGGGGCCTGGTCATGGCGCTGTACGGGGCGGGCGCAGTGATCGGCGGGCTGCTCATGCTCGGGCGCCGCCCGCGCCGCCCACTGTTCGTGGCGACCGCCGCGACCTTGGGCTGGGCCCTGCCGTCCGCCGCCCTCGCCACGGGCCGGCCGCTGCCCTGGATCTGCGCCGCCGCACTGCTCGCCGGCGTCGGAAGCGCCCTTTCCGGCACCCTCTACACCACCGCCACCCAGGCGCAGGTGCCGCCTCGCACCCTCGCCCGGATCAGCGCGTACAGCACCTTCGGGGCGTTCGCCCTCGGCCCGGTGGGGCTCGCCGCGGCAGGGCCGCTTTCCGTCCTCGTCGGCACCTCGAGTGTGCTGGGCTTCGGCGCGGTGTGGCAGCTGGCAGCGGCGCTCGCCGTGCTGACGCTTCCGGCGATACGGGTTGCCGTTCCGCAACGGGCTTGAGTTCGGGGGTCAGAAGGGGAGGCGGTCGGCCTTCAGGTCGGCCAGGAAAGCGGTCCAACTGGCCGGGGTGAAGCGGAGGGCCGGGCCCTCGGGGTCCTTGCTGTCCCGGACGGGGACGACACCGGGGACGCCGTCGGCGATTTCTACGCAGTTGCCACCGGAGCTATTGCTGTAGCTCGACTTGTACCAGTCAACGCCCTGCAGGGTGTCATCCATCATGCGCTGTACTCGTCCTTCAATACGGAGCGGATGAAGTCAAGCGACATGCCCGGGTCCAGAGCCACCGCTTGCAGGAGATCGTAGGACAAGTTAGCCGATGCCACGTCTTGGCGCCTCTCGATAATTCCGCCGGTCATCATCCCTTCGGCATACACCACGTCTTCGTGATCCTCGTAACTCCAGATCGTGAACGAGCCGTCGAGGCCAGGATGGTTGTCTGTCCGTAGCCGCACAATCTGGATCACGATGTTCGGCGACTCGGCCTCGCGTAGGAGGCGTTGAAGCTGCCCGGTCATCACTCCGCGGCCGCCGATCGGCCGCAGCAGTGCCGACTCGTCCAGGATCACCCAGACGAAGGGAGGATTCTCGCGGGTCAGCAGTTCCTGGCGTTTCAGGCGGCCCGCGACCTCGATCTCCAGTCGCTCGGCAGGCATACGAGGCTGTCCCCAGTTCATTTGTGCGCGGGTGTACTCCTCATTCTGGAAGAGCCCGGGGATGACCTGCGCCTCGTAAATCCTGATCCGGTCCGCCCGCTGTTCCTCTTTGGCCGCGCCCTTGAACCACTCCGGGAATGGATCATCCAACACCCGCCGCAGAATCCGCTGGAAGCGATCCCCCGTCTCCAGCGCCACGTCCACCTCCCGGCTGAACGACTGGGACGGTGTGCGTCGGGCCGCCTCCACGTTGCAGACCTGCTGGTAGCTGTACGTCGTATGGGAGGCCAGGCCCCGCTGCGACATCCCCCGCGCCTCGCGCGTCGTCCTCAGCTCCTCGGCGTAGAAGTGCAGCCACGAGCCGCCGGGTTGCTCTTCGCCTGCTCGGGTCATGGCTCACCTTCCGACGTATTCGAGCGGCGCCGTAGGCACCGGCCCCCTGTCACCCAGCGTTGATCTGGTTCAGCCTAGGAGTAACGAAGGTCACAGGGAACCGGAATACTGAAAGCCGAAGGGCCAGGCACGACATGGGAGTTCCGATCGCGGTGGTGATGTCCGGAGAGTACGACGAGATCCGGCCCAGGCAGTACACGCCTCCCCAGCGGCTGTGGACCGCGAGCCCCGACGGAGTCCACAGGGCTCGTCATGCGCTCGCATCACAGCTCGCGGCTTGGGGCATGTCGGCGCTGGCCGACGACGCCGGCCTCGTGCTGTCGGAGTTGATGACGAACGCGCAGCGACACGGCCGCGTACCCGGCCGGGACATCGGCACGAGCTTTCTGCGGACGGAGCAGGGCGTGATCCTGGAGGTCCACGACGCCCGGGACGAGCGTCCTGTCCTCACCAAGGCGGCGGACACCGACGAACGGGGCCGGGGTCTGGCCATCATCGATGCGATCACCGGCGGCCGGTGGGGCGTCACCGACCGCGAGGGCCCGGGGAAGGTCGTCTGGGCCGCGGTCCTCGCCCCGGCCGACGTGCTCCCGAACGAGGTCGACCCGTCCGGGTCCGCACCCGCTAGCTGACGACGAGTTCCCGCTTCTCGTCGAGTATCGGCACGCCCCCGCTGAACCGCCGTACCGCGTCGACGATCTGGGTCCTGGACGCGTCCAGGTTCATCGGGGACAGCACCAAGGGGCTGCCCCACAAGCGGGTCCGGCGGTCCCTCCGGGTGCGTCGCCGCAGGACGAACAGCGGGATGTCGAACATCGGCAGCACGGCGTCGTCCTGTGGCAGGAAGACCAAGCCTTCCCACGCGTTCCTGTGCACTTCGCGGACCTCGCGGATCTCGGCCCAGCCCACGGTGCGCACACCGGTCAAGGTGACGCCGGCCTCGTCCAACCGGACCAGGCACCCCTTGGAGCGCCAGCGCACGTGACGCACGCCGACGCCGAGAACCATGGCACCGACGAACGCACAGATCACCGTGTCGATCGTGCCCGCGAACCCGTCCCGGACGACGGCTTGCAGGACCAGCGCCGTGGCGGGCAGCATGGCCTTGGCCAGCAGTCGGCCAAGCCCGCCGGCGCGTATCTCCAACGGTCCCAAGTCCGGGCCGTCTTGATCCCTCTTGGCCATTGCGGCCTCCCCCTGTCGCCGTCCCCGAGGACGAGGATAGAGGGATACCTCCGGGCCGAGCCGTGCCGGGCCAGCGGTTTCGCCCCGGCCGGCGCCCGCCGGAACGGCCGGGTCACTTGCCGCCGAACGCCGCGGCGGCGGCCTCCGCCACGCTTTGGTCCTGGACGCCGGAGCCGCCGCTGACGCCGACCGCGCCGACGACCTTGCCGTTCCGGAGCAGCGGGATGCCCCCGGCGAAGATCATGATCCGGCCCTGGTTGGAGCCGCTGATCCCGAAGAACTGGTCGCCAGGGCCGGCGTTCGACGCGAGGTCCTTGGTGGAGATCTCGAAGGCGCGGGCGGTGAAGGCTTTGTTGATGGAGACATCGATGCTGCCGATCCAGGCGTCGTCCATCCGGATGTGGGCGACGAGGTTCCCGCCGTGGTCGACCACGGCGATGTTGCTGGGCTGACCGATCTCCTGGGCCTTCTTCTCCCCGGCCGCGATCACTTTCCGGGCGTCGTCCAGCGACAGGCTCTCGACGGTGACCATGCGTTCCTCCTGGTCCGCCCCCACGGTGGTTGCTTCCACCCTCGCAGCGGCGGTCCGCCTGTCAACCTGAGCCCGGGGCCCGGGTGAATCCGGGGGCCGTCCGGGTGATGGCCCCGGGTCCGACGGTGTTCGGGCGCCGCCCCGGAGAGCGGTGCCCCGCACAGCGGTGCCCCGCAGAGCGCCGCCCCGCGTGGCGTCAGCCGACCAGCGCCTGGGTGCCGAGCACGGTGAGCAGGGCGAGGCGCTCGGCGTCCTTGGTGCCGGGCTCGGCCGTGTAGATCATGATGCGCAGGTCGCTGCCGGTCACGCTGAGCACGTCGCAGTCCAGGGTCAGCAGGCCCACGTGCGGATGCTCGATGGTCTTGCGGGCGGCCTCGTGCTGGCCGACGGCGCCGGATTCCCACAGTTCGGCGAACCGCTCACTGCCCGCGACGAGTTCCGCGACCAGTCGCCGCAGCCGCTGGTCGGCCGGGTAGCGGGCGGCGGCGGCCCGCAGGTCGGCGACCTGGGCGGCCTCCAGCGCGCGCCGGGACTCCACGGTGTGCTGGACCCGGTTGCGGGGTGCGAGGAAGGTGCGCCACACGCCGTTGCGCTCGCTGCCGCGCCATCCGGAGGGGTCACCCATCAGGGCCGCGTACGGCGGGTTGGCCACGATCAGTGTCCAGGCCGCGTCGTAGACGGCGACAGGGGTGCCGGTCAGCCGGTCCAGCAGGCGCTGGACGCTCGGGGTGATGTACGCGGGGACCGTTTCCGGGCCCGGCGGCGCCAGCCCGGCCAGCCGGAACAGGTGGGCGCGCTCGGTTCCGGACAGCCGCAAAGCTCTGGCCAAAGCTTCGACGATCTGCGAGGAGGGGTTGGAGGCGCGGCCCTGTTCGAGGCGGGTGACGTAGTCGACGGAGATCCCGGCCAGCAGGGCCAGCTCCTCGCGGCGCAGACCGGCCGCCCGCCGGTGTCCGCCGGCCGGCAGCCCGGCCGCGTCGGGTGCGATCCGGTCGCGCCAGCGGCGCATCGCCCTGCCGAATTCTGCGGTCGCCATGCCGTCCAGTGTGCACCGCCGGCCGCCGGCCGGCCCGGCACGAGCCTGGTACGGGCGGTCCCAGGAAGACCGGAGCACTGGCTGGCCGGGCCGGTCCGGCGGGAGTCTTCAAGCATGACGACAACACTGATCACCGGAGCGAACAAGGGTCTCGGCTTCGAGACCGCCCGCCGACTCGTAGCCGCCGGCCACACCGTATGGATCGGCAGCAGGGACGCCGAACGCGGTCGCAAGGCCGCCGAACAACTGGGCGCGCGGGCCGTCCTGCTGGACGTCACCGACAACGCGTCGGTCGCCGCCGCGGTGCGGACCGTCGAAGCGGCCGGCGGACTGGACGTGCTGGTCAACAACGCGGGCATCGAGGAGCGGTCCCCGGACGGCGGCGTGTTCCGCGCCGAGGAGGAGAGCGCCGAGGTGATGAGCCGCCTGTTCGGGACGAACGTCTTCGGCGTGGTGCGCGTCACCCAGGCGTTCCTGCCGCTGCTGCGGCGGTCCGCCGCCCCGGTCGTGGTGAACCTGAGCAGCAGCCTGGGCTCGATCAGCCAGGTGGCCGCCGAGGGCACCCCGACCTACTTCTACCCCGGGGTCGCCTATCCGGCGTCGAAGACCGCGGTCAACATGATCACCGTGCAGTACGCCAAGGCGTTCCCGGAGATGCGGATCAACGCGGTGGAGCCCGGCTACACCAAGACGGATCTGAACGCGAACACCGGGACGCAGACCGTCGAACAGGGCGCGGAGATCATCGTCCGGATGGCGCAGGTGGGCCCGGACGGCCCGACCGGCGGCTACTTCGACGTCAACGGCCCGCTGTCCTGGTAGTGCCCGACAGCGCGCACGACGCAGGGAGCGTTCAGAACTGATCGCCCGTCAGATGGCTGAACGCCTCCAGATTGCGGGTGGGTTCACCGCGGGCCACCCGCCAGGCGTACTCCTTGCGGATCGCGGTCGCGAAGCCCAGCTCCAGCAGGGTGTTGAAGGAGCCGTCGGCGTTCTCCAGCACCGCACCCAGCAGCCGGTCGATCTCCTCGACGGTCACCGCGGCGAGCGGGAGCCGCCCGCTCAGATAGACGTCACCGAGCCGGTCGACCGCGTAACTCACGCCGTACGTCCGCAGGTTGCGCTCCAGCAGCCAGCGGTAGAACGCTTCCTGGTTCTCGTCGGGGTGGCGGACGACGAAGGCGTTGAGGGAGACGGTGTGGCGGCCGACGATGAACTGGCAGGTCGTGGAGAGCTTGCGGGTGCCGGGGAGTTGGACGACGTACGTGCCGGCGGCCGGCGACTCCCAGGTCAACTCCGCCTCGCGGAATGCCTGTTCGAGCGTCCGGGCGGCTGCCTGCTCGGGGGCGGTGCGGGCGCCGGCTCCCCGGTCGGCGCCGGCGTCCGTATCGGTCCCGGCGTCCGTCCCCGCGTCGGCGCCCGGCTTCCTGCCCAGGTCGCGCCCGCGCCCGTTCCCCTGCTGCTCAGCCATGGGCCGATCGTAGGTGACGCCGGTGCTCCGCCTGCGCGTCCGCGTAGGCCTCGGCCGTGTCCGCCGCCGCCGTGCCCCAGCCGAAGTCGCGGGCGTGCCGGGCCGCCGCCGCGCCGAGGGTGTCGCCCAACTGCGGCTGGTCCACGAAGCGGCGCAGCGCGGCCGCGTAGTCGCGCGGGTCGTGGCCGGACACCAGGAAGCCGGTGGCCCCGTCGCGTACCGCGACCGGCAGGCCGCCGACCGCCGCCGCGATCACCGGAGTCCCGCAGGCCTGCGCCTCGATGGCGACCAGCCCGAAGGACTCGCTGTGCGACGGCATGACCAGCACCGTCGCCGCCCGGTACCAGTCGGCGAGCCGCTCCTGGTCCACCGGCGGCTGGAACCGTACGACATCGGCCACCCCGAGCTGGGCGGCCAGCTTGTGCAGCGCCTCCGGCTTCGCCAGGCCGCTGCCGCTCGGGCCGCCGACCACCGGGACGACGATCCGGTCACGCAGCGCCGGGTCCTCGTCCAGCAGCACCGCGACCGCGCGGATCAGCACGTCAGGGGCCTTGAGGGGCTGTATCCGGCCGGCGAACAACGGGATCAGCGCGTCCTGCGGCAGGCCGAGCCGGGCCCGGGCGGCGGCGCGGCCGGGGTCGGGCCGGAAACGGTCGAGATTGACACCGGGGTGCACCACCGCGACCTTGCCGGGAACCGCGGCGTAGTGCCGGACCAGCTCGGCGGCCTCTTCCTCGGTGTTGGCGATCAGCCGGTCGGCGGCCGAGACGATCTGCGTCTCGCCGATCACCCGGGCCGTGGGCTCGGGACAGTCGCCCTCGGCGAGGGCGGCGTTCTTGACCTTGGCCATGGTGTGCATGGCGTGCACCAGCGGCACACCCCAGCGCTGCGCGGCCAGCCATCCGACGTGGCCGGACAACCAGTAGTGGGAGTGCACCAAGTCGTAGTAGTCGGGGCGGTGGCCGGCCCAGGCCTGCATCACGCCGTGCGTGAAGGCGCACAGCTGCGCGGGCAGCTCCTCCTTGGCCAGACCGCCGTACGGACCGGCGTACACGTGCCGCACGGACACGCCCGGGGCCAGCTCCACCTTGCAAGGCAGGCCGCCCGCGGTGGCCCGGGTGAAGATCTCGACTTCGATGTCCCGCTCGGCCAGCCTCCTGGCCAGCTCCACGATGTACACGTTCATACCGCCGGCGTCGCCGGTACCCGGCTGGTGCAGTGGCGAGGTGTGCACGCTCAGCATCGCCACCCGCCGCACCCGCCGCCCCCCGACGCGCCGCTTGTGGACGCCGACGCCGCGCAGGGCGCCCAGTCGGGACGTGTACGTGGTCACCATGTGTTCCTTCCGGCAGCCGTCGGTCGTCAACCGTGCTCAACGCCGGAATCCGGTATTCCATTTCCCCGTTGCCGAACCGATACCTGCCGTCCGCCGCGGCGCAACCGCGTTTTCGGCCGCGCCGGCCGCCGTACCCTCGTCCCATGAGCGGTGTGCGGGCGGTCGGCGTGGTCACCAGGGGGACCACCAACCCGAACCGGCTGCGCCGGATGGACCGCTGGATCGCCGCCACCCACGCCTGGCAACTGCGCGGCGCCGCCGATCCGCTCGCGGTCGACCTCGGCTACGGCGCGGCGCCCTGGACCGCGGTCGAACTGCTGGACCGGCTGCGCCGGGTGCGGCCGGACGCCGAGGTGGCCGGGATCGAGATCGACCCGGCCCGGGTGGCCGCGGCCCAGCCGTACGCCCGGCCGGGCCTCACCTTCCGGCACGGCGGCTTCGAGGTCCCGCTGCCCGGCGGCCGGCGCCCGGTGCTGATCCGGGCCGCGAACGTCCTGCGGCAGTACGACGAGGCCGAGGTCGCCGCCGTCTGGGACCGGCTGCGGGCCCGGCTCGCCCCCGGTGGCCTGCTGGTGGAGGGCACCTGCGACGAGATCGGCCGCCGCCACGTCTGGGTCGCCCTGGGCCCCGAGGGCCCGCGCACGGTCACCTTCGCGACCCGGCTCGCCTCCCTGGACCGGCCCTCCGACCTGGCCGAACGCCTGCCGAAGGCGTTGATCCACCGCAATGTGCCGGGCGAGCCGGTGCACGCCTTCCTGACCGCTTTCGACCGGGCCTGGGCGACCGCGGCGCCGCTGTCCTCACTGGGCGCGCGGCAGCGCTGGGCGCGGGCGGTACGGGAGTTGCGGGACGCCGGCTGGCCGGTGGTGGACGGGCCGGCGCGGTGGCGGCAGGGCGAGGTAACGGTGGCGTGGGGCGCGGTGGCGCCGGGGTGACTTCGCCGGAGGGGCGGGGCGCGGTGGCAGCCGGCCACCGCCCCGGACCCGCCCATGCCTCGCGCGCGAGACCGTCTCAGCGGGGCAAGGTTGCGGCCTCTTGGCGTGATGTTTGTCATGCGCGTATCCGCACATGACCCGCGAAATCCCGCCCTGAACTTGGCATATGACGCTGACGATTGACCGGCCACCCTCCCGTGACGGCCGCCGCTGCCACTAGGGTCGCCTGACTGAGCCCTCCAGGGGAGCGAGATCGGGGGACGGGAAGGAGTCGGTTGATGTCCGCAGTCGAGCGCGACACCGAACGGCCCGCAGCCACCGTGTCCGGGGCCGGGGGCCGCGAAAGCGTACCCACGCCCCGGGAAGGTGCGGCCCGAGTCGCCGCCCGGAGCGCGGCGACAGCCGAGGACGTGACCGAGGACACCGCCCGCGACGCCGCCCATGGACCGGGCCGGCCGCCCCCGGTCGTCCTCCCCCGCCAGCGCCAGGATTCGGCCGGCGCCCCCGCCCTGACCCTGCTGGTGATCGGCGAGGACCCGGCCGGCGCCTTCACCGCCCCCTGGTTCCAGGAAGGCAACGGCCCGCGCATCCGCATCCTGCGGGCCCGCAACCTCACCGCCGCCGGCCGGCTGCTCACCGACGACGTGCACTGCATCCTGCTCGACCTCCCCGACCCGCCCGACGCGACGGACACCCTCCGGCAGGTGCTGCGCCTCGCACTGGGCACCGCCGTCCTCGTCCTCACCGACGGCGCCGACGAGGGGCAGGCCGCGGAAGTCGTACGCATCGGGGCACAGGACCACCTGTCCCGCCACGAGATCAACGCGCCCACCGTCATCCGGGCGGTGCGCTACGCCGTCGAACGCAAGCGGGCCGACCTCGCGCAGCGCCAGCTCACCGAGACCCGGCTGCTCGCCCAGGAGAACTCCCGGCTGGAACGCGGCCTGCTGCCCACCCCGCTGCTGGAGGGCGCCACCGGCCTGCGGTTCGCCGCGCGTTATCGCCCCGGGCGCAGCCGGGCGCTGCTCGGCGGCGACTTCTACGACACCGTGCGCACCCCGGACGGCACCGTGCACGCCATGATCGGTGACGTCTGCGGGCACGGCCCGGACGCCGCCGCGCTCGGCGTCGAACTGCGGATCGCCTGGCGCGCGCTGACCTTCGCCGGCATCGGCGGCGAGACCCTGCTGCGCACCCTCCAGGAAGTGCTGGAGCACGAGCGGGACAACGAGGAGACCTTCGCCACCTTGTCCGTGGTGGACATCGCGCCGGACGGACGCTCGGCTGACCTCTTCCTGGCCGGCCACCCGGCCCCGCTGCTCACCGGGCCCGGCCGGGTGCCGAGACTGCTGCCGTACGAGGAGGGCGGTCCGGCGCTGGGTCTGCTGGAGGATGCCGCCTGGACCCGCATCCCGGTCCGGCTTGACGATGTCTGGAGCCTGATGCTCTACACCGACGGCCTGATCGAGGGCCGGATCGGCGAGGGCCGGCAACGGCTGGGCCAGGACGGCATGGTCGGGATCGTGACGCAGCTGCTGGCCGACGGGCTGCGCGGCGAGGAACTGCTGGACGCGGCGGTCACCCGGGTGCGGGAGCTGAACGGCGGCGAGCTGACAGACGACGTGGCGGTCGTACTGCTGGAGCGGCGCGGCTGATCGCCGCCGCCGGCTCGGCCGACGCGGGGCGCCGGCCGTCCTCGTCAGCGGCGACCTCCTGCGTCAGCGGCGGCCGTTGTACGGGCCGTAGGGACCGTCGCTGCTGCTGCCCCCGCCACCGCCGCCACCGCGGCGGAAGAGCCGGCCGCCGCCGCCGAAGCCGCCGATGCCGCCTCCGCCACCGCCCCCGGTGACGGCCCGGACCGCGGGACGCACGTCCACCATGTAGACGATCACCGCGACCAGGGCGATCAGCGGCAGGATCGAGACGATCGACAGGAACCAGAGCACGGCGGCCGCCACGCCCAGGACGACCAGCCAGAAGGTCTTGGACTTCTTCTCGGCGGCGCGGTAGGCGTCCTGGCGGCGGACCGCCGCGTCGATGAACGCGAAGACCGCGAAGAGGAAGAGCGCCCGTGAGACCAGGGCGAGCACCGAATAAAACCCGTCAATCAACACGCCGTCCACCGCCTTAGTCGTCCCCGGTCGTCGCCGCTCGGCGCACTCACCGTCCACTCACCGTACCGGTCCTACCCGCAGAACGGGCCGGGCGCACCAAGCGTGCCCCGACCCGTTCGGGCCGACCGTCAACGTCGCGTCAAGGTCCGCTCCGGGACCTCGACGCCGGGGGACGGCCGGCTCCCGCGCCTCCCGTACTGCTCGGTCGCTACTCGGCGCCGTCGTCGGACGCCTTCTTCGGGCTGGTGCGGCGGCCGGGCGACTTCTTCGGGGCGGCGGGCTTCGCCTGCTCCTCGGCGGCGGGAGCCGGAGCCGGGTCCGGAGTGGGCTCGACGGCGGCGGCGATCTCCACCACCTCGTCGGCGGCCTCGCCACGCCAGGTGGCCACCGCGCCCTTGCCGCGTACGGCCAGCTCGTCGTACGTCTCCCGCGCCCGTACCGCGTACTCCGCGGCCCGGCCGACGCCCTGCAGCGCCAGGTCCTGCACGGACTCGCCGAGTCGCTTGAAGTCGCGCAGCTCCTTGAGGTCCAGGTCGGCGAACGTCTCGTTCAGCCGGGTCTGCGCGTCCTTGGCCTGCGCGGCGACCCGCTCCTGCACGGTCTTGGGGTCGGTGGACCGGATCTTGCCGAACTGGTCCGGCGCCTGCTCGCGGATCCTGCCGATCAGGGCCGGCACCTCCCGCAGCTTCTCCGCGGCCAGATCGGCCGTACCGGCGACCGCGTACAGCGGCGTCGGGTTGCGGAGGCCCTTCACGATGTCATCGGTGATCGTCATCTCTGTATTCCTCCCGTACGGGCACGCCCGCCGCAGCGCGGCCGGCCGCTCCCGTCACGTCGTCGTTGTCTTCCCCGTCGCCTGCTCCGTGATCCGGCTGTCCGCCGGGTGCGCGGCTTCCCGGCCGTCCTCGGGCGCGGCTTCCTGCTCGGCGCCGGCCGCCGCGGTGTTCTCCTTGCGGAAGGACTCGTAGATCTGGATGAGCACCTGCTTCTGCCGCTCACTGATCGACGGGTCGGCCAGGATCGCCGCCGGCACCTCCAGCTCGTCCCGCTCCCGTGCGTCGAGAATTCCCGCCTGCACGTAGAGCGTCTCCGCGGATATCCGCAGCGCCTTGGCGAGCTGCTGCAGGATCTCGGCACTGGGCTTGCGCAGCCCGCGCTCGATCTGGCTCAGATACGGATTCGACACACCGGCCGCCTCCGCGAGCTGCCGCAGACTCAACTGCGCACCGCGCCGCTGCTCCCGCAGGAACTCCCCGAGCCCTCCCACCTTCAGCGCACCCATGGCTCCACTGTCCCCCACCGCGCTAACTTTTGCAAGCATCTTGCTTGCTGTGTCTCGCACGGAGTGCCGCCGGCGGCGGGGTGCGGCCGGGGCCGCCGACCGGCGGGGGCAGGACGCCCGGGGCTACAGTCCTCCGCCATGACCGAAGCGGAGTACCTCCACACCACCCGTACCGTCTACGACGCGGTCGCCGTCGACTACGAGAAGCTCCTGCGCGACGAACTGGACGACAAACCGCTGGACCGCGCCATGCTCGCCGCGTTCGCCGAGCTGGTGCGGGCAGCCGGCCTCGGGCCGGTCGCCGACCTCGGCTGCGGGCCCGGCCGCGTCACGGCCCACCTGAGCTCACTCGGCGTGGACGTGTTCGGCGTCGACCTGTCCGCCGAGATGATCGCCGTCGCCCGCCGGAGGCATCCGGGTCTGCGCTTCGAACAGGGTTCGATGACCGCGCTGGACCTGGCGGACAACACTCTCGGCGGGGCCCTCGTCTGGTACTCGACCGTCCACACCCCGCCGGAGCTGCTGCCGAAGGTGTTCGCGGAATGCCACCGGGTGCTGGCCCCCGGCGCCCCCTTGCTCCTGGCCTTCAAGGTCGGCGACCTGCGCCGCCCTCTGGGCCAGGCATACGGCCACGAACTCCCGCTCACGCTCGACGTCTACTGGCTCGCCCCCGATCACCTCGCCGCCCTCCTGAACGAGTCCGGCCTCCCCGTCGACGCCCGCCTCATCCGCGAACCCGACGCGAGCGAAAAACCCCGCCAGGGCCAGCAGGGCTTCTTCCTCACCCACAAACCGACGGAGTCGTGACACCGAAGGCCGGGCCCTCGGCCCGGCCGTTTTGGGGCGGGGGCATCGACGGGCGGCCGGGGCGCTGCCTAGGATCGGGGGCGCGGCGGCGTGTGTCGGTCACCGGCCGGGTGAGGCATGGAGGCGTCGTGCGGTGCCTTACGGAGGCGGGCCAGCCATGCCGGTCGAGCTGAATCACACCATCGTCCACGCCCGGGACAACCGCGAGTCCGCCGCATTCCTGGCGCACATCCTGGGCCTGCGGGTCGGGGCGGAATGGGGACCGTTCATCCCGGTCGCCACCAGCAACGGCGTCACCTTGGACTTCGCCACCGTGCCGGCCGATTCGATCACCGTGCAGCACTACGCGTTCCTCGTGTCGGACGAGGAGTTCGACGGCGCCTTCGCACGGATCCTGCAGGCGGATCTCACCTACTACGCCGACCCGTATCTGGCCCGGCCGGGCGAGATCAACCACCATCACGGCGGGCGCGGCCTGTACTTCAAGGATCCGGCCGGGCACGGGATGGAGATCATCACGCGGCCCTACGACAGTCACGAGCCCGGGGCGTCGTGACCCCAGGACGCCCCGCCGTCACATCCGCGGGCTTTCGCGGGTCTCCTGGTGAGACACCCCGCGACGGAGGAAAGTGACCCGGTGGACGAGACGGCGGACGAGACGGTGGACGGCGGCGCGTGGCTGCCGGAGCAGTTCGAGGAGCACCGCATGCGGCTGCGGGCGGTCGCCTACCGGATGCTCGGCTCGGCGAGTGAGGCGGACGACGCCGTCCAGGAGGCCTGGCTGCGGCTCAGCCGGGCCGACACCAGTGGCGTGGAGAATCTCGACGCCTGGCTGACGACCGTGGTGGCCCGGGTGTCGTTGAACATGCTGCGCGCCCGGGCGACGCGGCGCGAGGACCCGCTCCCCCCGCAGGTGGCCGAGCCGGTGGCCGGCCGCGGCGAGGTCGGCGACCCCGAGCAGGAAGCGCTGCTGGCCGACTCGGTCGGGCTGGCGCTGCTGGTGGTGCTCGACACCCTCACCCCCGCCGAGCGGCTCGCCTTCGTGCTGCACGACCTGTTCGCGGTGCCCTTCGACGAGATCGGCCCGATGGTCGAGCGCTCCCCGACCGCGGCCCGGCAACTCGCCAGCCGCGCCCGCCGCCGGGTCCGGGGTGCCTCCCCGCTGCCGGCCGCCGACGCGGCCCGGCAGCGCCGGGTGGTCGAGGCCTTCCTGGCCGCCTCGCGCGGCGGGGACTTCGAAGCGCTGGTCGCGCTGCTGGATCCGGACGTGGTGCTCCGCGCCGACCCGGCGTCCGGCCCGTTCCGGGTACCGCTCGTGCTGCGCGGCGCCCAGAGCGTGGTCAAGGGCGCGTCGGCGTCGGCGGATCGGGTGCGCTTCACCGAACCGGCGCTGATCGACGGCGTGGTCGGCCTCGTAACGGCCCCGCGCGGACGGCTCCTGCTCGTTCTCCGCTTCACCGTCGGCGACAGGGGGATCACCGCCATCGACGTGATCGGTGATCCGGAGCGCCTCAGCCGGTTCGACATCGCCGTGCTCGACCTCTGACCGGCCCGCGCTCCTCGGATCCGTCGCGCTCCCCGTGCTCGGGCTTGACCTTGTCCTTGGGGAAAGGCCCAGCATCAACAGGGCCGGGCGAGGCGCCCGGTACGAGGAAACGGCAGAGGTCGGCACAGGTCAGTACCGGTCAGTACCGGCCGATACCGGTCCGCGCGGCCGGGCGGAAGGGAGACGGGTGTGGAACTGCTGAGCATCGGCGCCTTCGCCAAGGCTTCGCGGCTGTCACCGAAGGCACTGCGGCTGTACGACGAGTTGGGGCTGCTGACACCCGCGCGGGTCGATCCGGTCAACGGCTACCGGTTCTACGCGGCCGGGCAGTTGGAACAGGCCCGGCTGGTGGCGTGGCTGCGGCGGCTCGGAATGCCGCTGGCCCGGATCCGGGACGTCTGTGCGCTGGACGCGCCGGACGCCGCCCGGGAGGTCCGCGCGTACTGGGCCGGTGTCGAGGCCGACATCGCCGCCCGGCGCGACCTGGCCGGCTTCCTCGTGGCGCATCTGTCCCGGAAGGACGATCCCACCATGTCATCGACCACCGCACCTCTCGCCATCCGCTACGCCGCCCTGTCGGACGCGGGCCTGGTCCGCGAGAGCAACCAGGACACCGCTTACGCCGGCTCCCGCCTGCTGGCGGTCGCCGACGGCTTCGGGGCGGGCGGCGACCGGGCCGCCGCCGGGGCGATGGACGCGCTCCGGCGGCTGGAGACCGACGGCATCCCGGCCGGCAGCCTGCTGAACGTCCTGGAGGACGCCGTCGAACTGGCCGGCCAGGCGGTGCGGCGGGTGGCCGCCGGCCGACCGGCGCCGCTGGAGGTGGGGACCACGCTCACCGCGATGCTGTGGACCGGTTCCCAGCTGGCCCTGGTCCACATCGGTGACTCCCGGGCGTATCTGCTGCGCGACGGCGAGCTGTTCCGGATCACCCACGACCACACGCTCGTGCAGTCGATGATCGACGAGGGGCGGCTGACGCCCGAGGAAGCCGCCTCCCATCCGCAACGATCGCTGCTGGCCAAGGCGTTGAGCGGGGCCCCGGGGGCGGCGGCCGCCGATCTGCGGCTGCACGACGCCCAGGCCGGCGACCGCTATCTGCTCTGCTCCGACGGGCTGTCCTCGGTGGTGCCGGAAGCCGAGGTGCACCGGGTGATCCGTTCCGTCGCCGACCCGGACGAGACCGTACGCGAGCTGGTGGCGCTGGCCCATCGGTCCGGCGCTCCGGACAACGTCAGTTGCGTCGTCGCGGACGTCGTCGCGGACGTCGTGACGGACATCGCGGCGGATGTCGCCGCGGGCTGAGCCGGTTCGGCCCCTCGGTCCCCTGCGCCGGCTCCGTCGGTCCGCCGGCTCAGCCGGCCAGGGCCCCCAGGCCGTCCAGCCGGGCCAACTCCGCCGGGGACAGCCGGATCGCGCCCGCCGCGATGTTCGCCTCCAGGTGGTCGGGGTCGCCGGTGCCGGGGATGGCCAGGACGTGGGGTCCGCGGTGGAGGGTCCAGGCGAGGCGGATCTGCGCCGGGGAGGCGCCATGGGCGCGGGCCACCTCGCCCACCACCTCGGCCTCCTCACCGGGGGCGGCGGTCCCGCCGCCGGCCCCGATGGCCGCCGTGCGGGAGCCCACAATGGCGAAGAACGGTACGAACGCGATGCCGAGGCGACCGCACTCGGCCAGCAGTTCGTCGTCACCGCGGATGCCGAGCCCGTAGCGGTTCTGCACGCACACCACCGGCGCGATGGCCATCGCCTCGGCGAGCTGGTGGGCGCGCACGTTGGAAACACCGAGGTGCCGAATCAGTCCGGCCCCGCGCAGCTCGGCCAGGACGCCGAAGCGTTCCGCCACCGAATCGGCGGCGTGCACCCGCAGGTTCACCACGTCGAGGTGGTCACGGCCGAGCTGCCGCAGATTCTCCTCGACCTGGCCGCGCAGCTGGTCGGGGCGTGCGGCCGGCGTCCACTCGCCGTTCGCGTCCTTGCCGGGGCCGACCTTGGTGGTGATGACCAGGTTGTCGGGGTACGGGCCGCCCAGCGCGCTGTTGATCAGCTCGTTCGCCGACCGCAAGTCCGAGACGTAGAAGCTGGCGGTGTCGATGTGATCGACCCCCAACTCCACCGCCCGCCGCAGCACCCCGATCGCCCGCGCGCCGTCGCTGGGCCGGCCGTCCGCGGTGGAGGTCAGCCGCATCGCGCCGAATCCGAGCCGGTTGACCGTGAGGTCCCCGAGCCGCCATGTCCCCGCTGCCGCCGCGCCCACCGTCTCGTCGCTCACTGCGCCGAGTCTGGCACAGGCTCCGCGGCCGTCCCCGGCACGGGCGGGCTGCCCCAGGGCCCGGGGGGCGCGGGGTGAGCGGCGGGCGCGATCCGGTGCCGGCGGGGCGGGTGCGGCGGGTGTCTCCGAGGATCACCTGCGGGGCCGGACGACGCCCGTGCGCGGGCCGCCGCCCGCGCCGGACGGCGCCCTTGACACCCGGTGGCGGGCCGCAGAGTCTGATCAGTGCGCGGGCCGGCGGCCCACGCCGATGGATCCTCGCCGCTCAATTGCCCTACGCGGAAGGGGAATTGACCGGCTGCGGGCGTGGACGGGCGGGCGGAACGGGCGGGACGGTTGCAACGGTCGGAGCCGGGCGCGGGGCCGGGCCAAGGACCCCGGCGTGGTTCGGCGGTGGTCCGAGCCGACGTTGGGCGGGAGTCGGGCTTGGGTTGGGCAGGGCCGCGTTGATCCCGGGTCCAACGGGACCGGTGGTCGGGGCGGATGGGAAGGGAACCGGTCGGACAGAGCCGTCGGGCCGGGTTGCGCCGAGGAGGAGCCGTCATGCGCGGGCCAGACGCGTATCCGACCGTTTCCGGTGTCGCGGCGGCGGCCCGCCTGCTCACCCAGCGCCACCCGGACCTGTGCCGGATGCGGCTGGCCGGCGAATCCCGCGCCGGACGGCCGTTGTGGCTGCTGTCGGTGGGGCACGGCAGCCGCCATGTGCTGGTGGTGGCCGGGGCGCATCCGGACGAGCCGGCCGGCGGCGCGAGCGTGCTGTGGCTGGCCGAGCAGGCGGTATGGGACCGGCAGCGGCATGCCGAGGCCGATCTGACCTGGGATTTCCTGCTCTGCCTCGACCCGGACGGCGCGGTGCTCAACGAGAGCGGGCCGGCCGGGGCGCGACCGCCGGCGGTGCATTTCCGGCACACTTTCCGGCCGGCCATCGCCGAACAGCCCGAATGGGCGGGCTCCTTGGGCGGTCCGGGCGCGGATCTGCCGGAATCCGCGGCCCTGTCGGCGGTCATCGACGCGTTGCGGCCGGTGTTGCAGTGCACCCTGCACGGCATGGACGTCGGCGGCGGCCGGATCCGGCTGACCGCCGATCTCCCGGGCCTGGCCGAGCCGTTCGGCAAGTGCGCGGCCGAACTCGACGTGCCGGTGCAGACCGGAACGCAGGACGCCCTGGCTTGGGACAGCCCCGGCCCGGGTGTGTACGTGCTGCCCGCCGAGGGGCCGGGGCGGCTCGCGGGCGGGCCGGCCGGCGTCGAGGGCTCCACCTGGTGCCGTCCGCACCGCCACGGCGGGACGACCGCGGTGGTCGAGGTGCCGATGTGGGCGACCCGGCGGATCGCCGACCCCGCCCCGCACCCCGACGGCTGGCACACGGTCGCCGTGCTGGCGGCCCGGCTGCGCAAGGACGGCGCGACCACCGCCGCAGCGCTGGAGCGGACGGTCGCGCTGCTCGGCCGAGTGGATGAGCCGCTGCTGCGCGGCGCCGAAGACGCGGCGGCGGCGTTCTCCGGGCTGGCCGACGACTACGAGGCCCTCGCCGGCCACTGCCCCGGGCGGCTGACCATGGCGCATGTCGCGGCCCTGGACATCGCCGCCCGCCGGGTCCCGCTGCGCGCCTCGGGCATGCTGCTGCGGCTGCTCGACGAGAGCCGGGCTTTCCCCGCCGACGACCCGAACGCCGAACCGGCGCGGCTGCGTTCCCGGTTGGAGCGCCGGGTGGACGCGGGCGCCCGGGATCTGGTCGCGGCGCTGGACGCCCGCTGGGTGCCGGTGGGCACCCAGGCCGAACTCCAGGCGAGGATGGTGCTCGCGGCGGTGGAGCGGGCCGGCGATGAGCGGCCCGGCCGGTAACCGGTGGCGCGGACAGCCGCCGCTGGGCCGTCAGTTGAGATTCGGTGTCCGCGGTGAACGGTCGCCGCAGGCCGGGCAGTCGGGCCGGCGCGGGTGGCGCTGCAGGACGGGATCGCCGAGCACCATCAGATTCACCCCGTACCGGAACCCCGGCTGCATCGGCGGCACCCCGCTGAGCAGGGCCAGCGCCACGTGGGCGACCAGTGTGCCGGACAGGGCCGCGGTGACCGCGCTCGCCGGGTTCCACGGCATCCGCGGGGAGGCCGCGTCCTCGCTCTGTCCGGGCCCCAGCCGCAGATCGCGCCGCTCGACCTCGCCGGCCCGCTGACACTCCCAGCAGGGTCCGTCGCCCGGTACGTAGACGCCGGCGGTCACCAGCGGTCCCCGGTAACCGCCCTCCACCCAGGGCAGCTTGAGCGCCAGGCAGACCCGGTTGGCCCAGCGCCGGATCTCCGGGGGCCGGTCCGCGCCGAGAACCAGCAGGTCGTACGGGCCGCCCTCGCCGTACGCCAGCAGCGCCGCGAGATCGTCCGGGCCGCTGACCTCGCGCGGTTCTCCGGTCACCGTCACGTCGGAGTTCAGCGAGCGCAGCGCGGCCACCGCGGCGTCGGCCTTCCGGGAGCCGATGTCCGCCTCGCGGTAGAGCAACTGCCGATTGAGATTGGACAGTTCGACCACGTCCGGATCCACCGCGTGCAGGTGTCCGACCCCGGAGGCGACCAGGAGCTGCGCGGCGACCCCGCCGGTACCCCCCACCCCCAGCACCACCACCCGGGCCTGGCGTAATCGCAGTTGGGCCTGCCAGGGGCTGGCCTGCGGGCTGAGATCCATCCAGCGCAGCAGCGCCACCCCGCGGGCGTGCCGGATCGGGTCCCGGTCGCCGAGGCCGGCCGGCAGCGGCGCCGCCGCGTCGTCCATGAAGCCCGCTTCGCGCAGATCGGCCATCGCGGACCGGACGGTGGCCGGCGCGACCGCCGGGTGCCGGACGGCCACCTCGGCGGCGATCTGGGCGGTCGTGCGGCTGCCGTCCATCACCTGGGTGAGGGTCCAGATCCACCCGTCGGGGTCGGCGATCTCGGCGCCGATGCCGTAGATCACGCTGCCGATCCGGATGTTGCCGTCGACCGTGCGGTAGGGGCGGTGTTCCGGTTTGATGCGGGGGGCGGCGCAGCGGCG
>NZ_FMCH01000477.1 GCF_900091855.1 Streptomyces sp. DvalAA-14 | reverse complement strand
CCCGCCGTCCGACAGGGACATGGCGATGGTAGAGTTACTTAACCTAAGTTAAGTAACTGCTCTCCTCCTGGTGGTGTGGACCGACCCATGACCGAAGACGCGACACGAATACAGCGGCGGACACCGCGTATCGACGCGGACCACCCGCACTACAAGTGGGTTGCCCTGTCCAATACGACCCTGGGCATGCTGATCGCCACGATCAACTCGTCCATCGTGCTGATCTCGCTGCCCGCGATCTTCACCGGCATCCGGCTCGACCCCCTCCAGCCGGGCAACGTCAGCTACCTGCTGTGGATGCTGATGGGCTACATGCTGGTGACCGCCGTGCTGGTGGTGACCCTCGGCCGCCTCGGCGACATCCTGGGCCGGGTCAAGATCTACAACACCGGCTTCCTGATCTTCACCGTCACCTCGGTGATCCTGTCCGTCGACCCGATGCACGGCGGCGGCGGAGCACTGTGGCTGATCGGCTGGCGGGTGGCGCAGGCGGTCGGCGGCTCCATGCTGATGGCCAACTCGGCGGCGATCATCACCGACGCCTTCCCGGCCCGCCAGCGGGGCATGGCACTGGGCGTCAACATGGTGGCCGGTATCGCCGGCTCCTTCATCGGCCTGGTCCTCGGCGGCCTGCTCGCCGAGTGGAACTGGCGCTCCATCTTCTGGGTGAACGTGCCCATCGGGCTGATCGGCACCGTCTGGGCCTACCGCTCGCTGCACGACACCGGCATCCGCCGGCCGGCGAGGATGGACTGGTGGGGCAACATCAGCTTCGCCGTCGGCCTGACCGCGCTGCTGGCCGGCATCACCTACGGCATCCAGCCCTACGGCGGCCACACCATGGGCTGGACCAACCCGTGGGTGCTGGCCGGGCTGATCGGCGGTGTCGCCATGCTGGTGGCGTTCTGCCTGATCGAGTCCAAGGTCGCCGAGCCGATGTTCCCGCTCAAGCTGTTCCGCAACCGGACCTTCGCCGGCGGCAACGCGGCCACCCTGCTCGGCTCCATCGCCCGCGGCGGCCTGCAGTTCATGCTGATCATCTGGCTGCAGGGCATCTGGCTCCCGCTGCACGGCTACAACTACGCCGACACCCCGCTGTGGGCCGGCATCTACCTGCTGCCGCTGACCGTCGGCTTCCTCGCGGCCGGCCCGATCGCCGGCTACCTCTCCGACCGCTACGGCGCCCGGCTGTTCGCCGCCGCGGGCTTCGTGGTGATGGCCGCGTCCTTCGGCGGACTGCTGCTGCTGCCCACCGACTTCAACTACTGGGTCTTCGCGCTGGTGATCTTCCTCAACGGAGTCGGCGGCGGGCTGTTCGCGGCGCCCAACACCTCGATCATCATGGCCAGCGTGCCGGCCGAGGCGCGCGGCGCCGCCTCCGGGATGCGGGCCACCTTCCAGAACGCCGGCATGGTGCTGTCCATCGGCGTCTTCTTCTCCCTGATGGTGGCCGGCCTGGCCCGCTCGCTGCCCCACACGCTCAGCTCCGGCCTGACCGCCCAGGGCGTACCCGCGGCCAACGCCCACCAGGTCGCCACGCTGCCACCGGTCGGTACGCTGTTCGCGGCCTTCCTCGGCTACAACCCGATCCAGCAGCTGCTCGGCCCGGACCTGCTCGGTAAGCTGCCGGCAGTCAACGCGCACACGCTCACCGGCCGGGAGTTCTTCCCGCATCTGATCTCCGGTCCGTTCCACGACGGCCTCGTCGTGGTCTTCGGCCTGGCGATCGTGATGTCCTTGGTCGCGGCGGGCGCGTCGCTGATCCGCAGCCGTCCGGACCGGGCCGCGGGCATCACCACCGGCGTGGCGGTCGCGGCGGGCGCCGTACCGGCGGCCGGCGCGCCGAACGGCTCGGCCGGCGGCGCCACGTCCACGACCAGCTCGACGACCAGCTCGACCAGCTCGACCAGCAGCGCCGGCCCGGAGAACTGACCGCGCCGGCACCGCCGTACGGACCCCCGTACGGCGGGCACGGCACCAAGGAGGCGCCCCGTCATGACCGCCAGGACTGACGGGCACGGGGCGCCCTCCGCCGCGCCGCCGCCGGCCGCCGGGCCCTCGTCGCCGGACGTGGCCCGGCTGCGGCTGCTCATCGCCCGGCTGTACCGCCAGATGGCGCAGGCCTCCGGTGACGACCTCAACCTCACCTACGCCCAGTTGTCCGCGCTGGCCAGGATCGAGGAGCAGGGCCCGATGCGACTCGGTGAGCTGGCCGCCTACGAGCGGGTGGCGGCGCCCTCGGCGACCCGTACCGTCGGCCCGCTGGCCGCCGCCGGGCTGATCCGCAAGGAACCGGACCCGTCCGACGGCCGGTCCTGGCTGGTCAGCATCGCCCCGGCCGGCACCGATCTGCTGGTCCGGATCCGCCGCGAGCGCTCCGAACTGCTGGCCCGCCGGATGTCCCGGCTCACCCCCGACCAGGGCCGCACCCTGCGGGCGGCGCTGCCGGTGCTGGAGCAGCTGCTCACCGAGCCGGAGGACTGACCCCCGGGCCCCCACGGCTCCCCGATCGGCCCAAGGAGCCGGCCGGTTGGGTCGCTCGACGGGGTCCTTCTGCCGGCCGCCCGGCCGGTCAGCCGGTGGCCCGGGTGGAGCCGGTGGAGCCGGGCTCCAGCGGGGGAGCGGCGAACCCGCAATTCGTTCGGCACTCCGGCAGCGCCCGCGGCTCGTCCCCGTCGTCCTCCCGCAGCGCCCCCGAGGGGATCAGCAGCAGCGCGAGCACCGCGGCGATCGCGCACAGCCCGGCGCAGATCCACATGGCCTTGCTGAAGGCGGTGTCCACCGCGTGCGGCGAGCGGTACGCCTGGTTCGACAGCCCGATCGCCAGCGGCAGCGCCGCCACCGCGAGCAACTGGGCGACCCGGGCCGCGGCGTTGTTGACGCCGCTGGCGATCCCGGAATGGGTCACATCCACCGAGGCCAGCACGGTCGCGGTCAGCGGTGCCACGATCATGCTCATCCCCACCCCCTGCACCAGCACCGCGGGCAGCACATCGACGAAATAGCCCGAGGCACCCGGCCCGATCCGGGTGAGCAGCAGCAGCCCGATCCCGGTGACCAGCGGTCCCACCGTCAGCAGCAGCCGCGGCCCGATCCGCTGCGCCAGCGCGCCGGCCGGCGCGGACAGCAGCAGCAACAGCAAGGTCAGCGGCAGCGTCGCGATCCCGGCCCGCAGCGCGCTGTAGCCGGCCGCGATCTGCAGTTGCACCGGCAGGGTGAAGAAGACGCCGCCGATCGCCGCGTACAGCAGCAGCGTCACCAGGTTTATCGAGGTGAACAGCCGCGACGAGAACACCGACAGCGGCAGCATCGGATGCGCCCGGCGCTGCTCGACCCGTACGAAGGCCACCCCGCACGCCAGCCCGAGCGCCGCCGGCCCGACCAGCAGCAGCGGCGAGGGGTGCCCGGAGGCGGAGATCAGCGCGTAGGTGATGCCGGCCAGGCACAGCGCGGCCAGCGCCGCCCCGGTCACGTCGAAGGAGCCCGAGGCGGTGCGGTCCCGGCTCTCGGGCACATGCCGTTGGGCGATGAGGACCACGACGGCCGCGATCGGCACATTGATCAGGAAGATCCACCGCCAGCCGGGGCCGTCCACCAGATAGCCGCCGATGAACGGGCCCACCGCGCCCGCCACTCCGCCCAGGCCGGACCAGGCGCCCACCGCCTTCGCCCGGTCCTCGCGGCGGAAGGTGGCCTGCACCAGCGACAGCGAACCCGGCGTCAGCAGCGCCCCGCCCACGCCCTGGAGGGCCCGCGAGATGATCAGCGTCGCGCTGTCCTGGGCGATGCCGCACAGCGCGGAGGCCAGCGCGAACCAGATCGCGCCGACCACGAACACCCGGCGCCGCCCGTACCGGTCGCCCAGGCCGCCGCCGAGCAGGATCAGCCCGGCCAGCGTCAGCAGATAGCCGTTGACCGTCCACTGCAAGGTGGCCAGCGACGCGCCGAGGTCCTCACCGATCCGGGGGAGCGCGATGTTCACCACCGTGCCGTCCAGCAGCGCCATGCCCGAGCCGAGAACCGCCGCCGCCAGCACCCATCGGCCCGGCCGCGAGGCCAGCCGTACGCCATGGGAAGCGGGCGGATCAGGCCTGGACATCACACCCGCCTCTCCCGTCCGGTGGGCCGCCGTCCTGATGGCCGCCGAAGCGTCCCCACCATAACGCCCGGCCCGCGGGCGCAGCCGAAAGGGGCCCGGGCGCCGCGCCCGAAGCCCGCCCCCGAACCCGGCCTGGCGCCGCGCCCGTCGTGCCCCGCACTGCCCCGGGGGAGCGGACACGTGAAAATGGGGAACGCACAAGCAAGGGGCCCTGACCCCCACACCCTCAGACACCCAGTCACGCAGACACAAGGAGACGCGGATGCCGCACGAGCGCGCCGGAATGCCGGCCCGGCCGGAGGACCTGGTGGACGTCGCCCGACTGGTCACCGCCTACTACGCTCTGCACCCCGACCCCGGCGAGCCCGACCAGCGGGTGGCCTTCGGCACCTCCGGACACCGCGGTTCCGCTTTCGCCACCGCCTTCAACGAGGACCACATCGCCGCCACCAGCCAGGCGATCTGCGACTACCGCGAGCGGCAGAACACCACCGGCCCGCTGTTCATCGGCGCGGACACCCACGCGCTGTCCGAACCCGCCCGGGTCACCGCGCTGGAGGTGTTCGCCGCCAACGGGGTCACCGTGCTGATCGACCAGGCCGACGGCTGGACGCCCACCCCGGCCGTCTCGCACGCCGTCCTCACCCACAACCGGGGCCGCGCCGACGCCTTCGCGGACGGCGTGGTGGTCACCCCCTCCCACAATCCGCCGGCCGACGGCGGCTTCAAGTACAACCCGCCGAGCGGCGGACCGGCGGCCTCCGACGCCACCGGCTGGATCCAGGACCGTGCCAACGCGCTGATCGCCGACGGCCTGAAGTCCGTCCGCCGCATCCCCTACACCCGGGCACTGGCCGCCGACACCACCGGCCGCTACGACTTCCTCGGCACCTACGTGAACGACCTGCCGTCGGTGCTCGACCTGGAGGCGGTGCGCAACTCCGGCCTGACCATCGGCGCCGACCCGCTCGGCGGCGCCTCGGTGGACTACTGGGGGCGGATCGCCGAGACCCACGGCCTCGACCTGACGGTGGTCAATCCGTACGCCGACCCGACCTGGCGCTTCATGACGCTGGACTGGGACGGCAAGATCCGGATGGACTGCTCCTCGCCCTACGCGATGGCCTCGCTGATCGCCCGCAAGGACGAGTACGGCATCGCCACCGGCAACGACGCCGACGCCGACCGGCACGGCATCGTCACCCCCGACGCCGGCCTGATGAACCCCAACCACTACCTCGCCGTGGCCATCTCCTATCTGGCCGGCCACCGTGAGCAGTGGGGACCGGAGCTCGCCATCGGCAAGACGCTGGTGTCCTCCTCGATGATCGACAAGGTGGTCGCCGGGCTCGGCCGGCCGCTCACCGAAGTCCCGGTCGGCTTCAAATGGTTCGTGGACGGGCTGCTCGGCGGCACGCTGGCCTTCGGCGGGGAGGAGTCGGCCGGCGGGTCCTTCCTGCGGCGCGACGGCAGCGTGTGGACCACCGACAAGGACGGCATCCTGCTGGCCCTGCTGGCCGCCGAGATCACCGCCGTCACCGGGCGCACCCCCTCGGCCCACTACGCCGACCTGACCAGCGAGTTCGGCGCGCCCGCCTACGCCCGGACCGACGCGCCCGCCGACCGCGAGCAGAAGGCGGTCCTGGCCAAGCTGTCGCCCGAGCAGGTGGCGGCCGACGAACTGGCCGGTGAGCGGGTCACCGCCGTGCTCACCCACGCGCCCGGCAACGGCGCCCCGCTCGGCGGCATCAAGGTCTGCACCGAGAACGCCTGGTTCGCCGCCCGCCCGTCCGGCACGGAGGACGTCTACAAGGTCTACGCGGAGTCCTTCCTGGGCGAGGACCACCTGGCGAAGGTGCAGCAGGAGGCGCAGACCATGGTCTCCGCCGCGCTGGCCGGCTGAGCCGGCCGCCACCCCCGGGGCACCCGGGCTTCAGGCCAGCTGGGCGGCCTGCAGGCCCGCGTACGCGCCGCCGCTGCGCAGCAGTTCCGCGTGCGAGCCGATCTCCGCGATCCGCCCGTCGTCCAGGACGACGATCCGGTCCGCGTTCCTGATCGTGGACAGCCGGTGCGCGACCACGAAGACGGTACGGCCGCGTACCAGCCGGCTCAGCGCCTGCTGGACCAGCGCCTCCGAGCGGGAGTCCAGCGCCGAGGTGGCCTCGTCCAGGATCAGCACCCGCGGATCGCGGATCAGTGCCCGGGCGATGGCCAGCCGCTGCTTCTGCCCGCCGGACAGCCGGGCGCCGCGCTCACCGACCACGGTGTCCAGACCCAGCGGCAGCCGGTCGATGAACTCCAGCGCGTTGGCGTCGCGCAGCGCGGTGCGGACCGCCTCGTGCGGCACGTCCGTCATCCCGTAGGTGACGTTCTCCCGGATGCTGCCCTCGAACAGGATGGACTCCTGCGGCACCACCGACAGCCAGCTGCGGTAGCCGCGCAGGTCGAGGGTCTCCATGTCCACCCCGTCGAGCAGGATCCGCCCCTCGGTCGGCCGCAGGAAGCCGATCACCAGGTTCAGCACGGTGGACTTGCCCGCGCCCGAGCCGCCGACCAGCGCGATCGTCTCGCCGGGCCGTACGTCCAGCTCGAAGCCGGTCAGCGACGGCGACGCGCTGTCCGGGTAGGTGTGGCCGACCCCGCGGAACTCGAAGCGGCCGACCACGCCCGCCACTTCGGCCTTGCCGTCGTTCTGCTCCAGGTCCGGCGCCTGCAGCACCTCGCCTATCGAGCGCACCGACTCCAGGCCCTTGCCGATCTGCGGGGTGAGGGTGAGCAGGGTGGTGACCGAGGCGGTCAGGCTGGAGAAGTAGGCACTGAGCATCACCACGGTGCCGGGGCTGACGTTCAGCCAGCCGTAGTACGCGACCAGCGCCGAGCCCGACAGGCAGGCGACACCGATGGCGTTGAGCAGGATCCAGGCGATCGAGCCGAACCAGCCGTTGAGCCGGTCCAGGCGCAGTCCGGCGTGCAGCACCTCCCCGAGGGTGCGGTCCACCCGGTGCAGCGCGGTGTTCTCCAGGCCGTGCGCGCGGGTGATCGGGATCAGCGTGGTCATCTCGCTGACCCGGGAGGACAGCACCTCCACCTGCTGGCGGAACGACTCGTTGTGGTCGCGCAGCCGCCGGCGCAGCCGCACCACCAGCATCGCCGAGGCCGGCACCACGACCAGGAAGACCGGCAGGAAGGCCGGCGCCTGGATGCCGATGACGACCAGACCGCCGGACAGCGTCGCGACGGCGGCCAGCCCGTTGTCGGCGGTCTGCTGGGCGGCGGTCTCGATGCTCTCCACGTCCCGGATCACCTTGGCCTGCAGCACTCCCGCGCTGACCCGGGAGTGGTAGCCGATGGAGAGTTGCTGCATCCGCTGGCACAGCGCGGTGCGCAGCCGGGTGCCGGTCCGGCGGATCGACCCCTGCATGCAGCGCACGTAGGCCAGGTGCAGCGGCAAGTTGAGCAGCAGGATCACCAGCAGGATCGCGGAGTTCCACCACAGGACGGATATCGGCCGGTGCTGGACGACGACGTCCACCACGTTGGCGGTGATCAGCGGCAGCAGCCACACCGGGGTGTGCTTGGCGAAGAACGCGAGCACGGCCAGCGCGACCCGGCGCCGGTCGGGATGGAAGAGGTAGCAGAGAGTGCGGACGGGGTGCTCGCCACGGTAGCGGTGGCTGAGCGTGCCTTCCGGCAACGCCATTGCGGGGCTCCTTGAGTCACGTCTTCGCGACACCAACGGCGAACTGAGCGGTACGGCCAACTGAGCGGTACGACGGCGCACGAACGCGCCGGTCGCGGTGGCGCGCTCGCGCGCGTCCCTGCGCCGGTACGTTCATGTGTACGCATCTACCTTAGAGGCCGGACGCCCCGCGGTGCCCGGTCCCCTCGGTGTCGTCGCTGGTGGGGGGTCAGTCCCGGCCGGGGCGGAACCGGCGGGCGAGCAGCGCGCCGCCGAGCAGCAGCCCGGCGCCCCAGGCGGCGGTCCCGCCGATGTCCTCGGCGCCGGTGTGCGCCAGTACCGGATTCTCGGTGGCCACCGAACGGCTGGGCCCCGGGTTGGCCGGCGGCGCGGGGATCGGCCGGTGCGCGGGCGGCGGGGGAGGGGTGCGGACGGTCGCGGGCGGAGTCCCGCCGGTCACCGGGGTGGTGCCGACGGCGCTGTTGCCGAAGGCCGGGTCGCCGATGCCGACGACGTCGACCGAGTTGCCCGACACGTTGATCGGGAGGTGGAGCGGCAGCGCCAGCACATTCCCGGCCAGCACCCCCGCCGAGCCGCCGCTGCCGGCCAGCGCCTGGGCTCCGGCACCGGAGCCGAGGAGTGCCGAGCCGAGGCTCCTGGCCGGTGCGTCCTTGCCCGCGGCCGAACCGGCCCGGCGCGGTCCGCCGGGATCCACCGCGCCGGGCCCCGAGGGCCGCGCCGGGCGGGCGCCGTTGGACGCCCGGGCGTCACGGGACCGCGAAGTCCCGCCCCGCTGCGAGGTGTTGGCGCAGCCGTTGCCGATCGCCGGATTCAACAGGCCCACTACATTGATCGTATTTCCACATGCATTGAGCGGAATGTCGACCGGCACCTGGACCGTATTGCCCGACAGGACGCCGGGCGAACCCGTGCCGGCCCCCTCGGCCGCGGAATCCGCCTGGGCATACCCCGCCGAGGCCAGTACGCCGCCGGTGACCATCGCGGTGACGAGTCCCTTTCGGGCGACCCTGTTCATACGCTCCCTGCCTTCCGGAATTTCCGCGCGGACCGTACGTCCGCACCCGGAACAACGCAGCAGGGGGCCAATCAGGTCATGCCGCCCCCGGATTTCATCCCAATGGGTGACCGGCCCCTGGTCAGTTCGCGGTCGGCCGGATATGGGCTCTGAGCAGCGCGTCCGTGGGAATTCCGGGGCAATGGGGGAAGGTTTTCTGTGTTTTTCCCATGAGCGGATCCGGCGGGGTCATTCCGGGCGCCGAGAACGCGTCATATTCCCCCGGCGCATGAGAGGACCCCCGTACCCCGAGGGCCTTGAGGGGCGGTGCGGACGGCCGTCGGCGACCGGTCAGGCCGCCTCGCGGTGCGCCGGGGCGACATCGTCCGCCGCGAAGGCGGACCGCTCCATGTGGTCGCGGGCCGCGGCGAGCGCCGGCCCGATCTCCCGGGTCCCGGTGGACACGCACAGGGTGTAGACGGTGTCCTGCAGCTGCTGCCGGATGCGCGGGTCGACGCCGCCGCCGACCTCCACGCCCTCGGCGCCGTACTGGTCGGCGAGCGCGCGGAGCGCCTCGTAGCGCTCCACCAGGGTCCGCAGCACAGTCGGGTGGGCCATCAGCATCGTCGATCTCCTCGGTGTTCGGCGAAGTCGACAGCCGTCTGCCCGGCCTTTTCCGATGCATGCGCGGTGCATCGGAAAAAAAGCGGCCCGATCTGATGCTGTGTCGACAAAGCGACCCGCGAGGCGCGCGGGGCCGCCGGCCGGACCGAGGCTCGGACCGAGGCGCCCGGGGCCGACCGGCCCCGGTGGCCGGCCGGTCGCACCGTGCGGTCCGGGCCCGGTGCGGGCCCGGCCTGGTCGGTGCCCGGTCGCTGCCTAATCGATACTGCGCAGGATGTGCGTCTCCGACAGATCGTCCTCGTAACCGGCGAGCCGGATCGGCGCACAGCGCGCCCAGGCGTCCAGCGGGCGCTCCTCCTTGAACAGCGAGGCTCCGTCGCCGCCGCGTTCCACCGTCTTTTCCTTGCGCTTGAGCGGATCTGCTGACACAGCGCACTCCTTACGTCGTCGCATGGGCCGGATACTCCCCCGGCCCTCGGCACGGGGGACCCCAGAAACGGCCGTGGCGGTGCGCCGGCGCCCCCGGGGGTTCGTTCTTTGGGCGGTGCGGACGCGGTGGCGCCTGTGCGGGGTCCGGAAGCGCGGCCGAGGTGGCGACTCGTTCCGGGACGGACTCCGGGGCCCTGTACTTCCCCTGGAGTCGGCTCGTCCCGCACAGCGTATGCCCGGCCGCGGGCTGTCACCAGCCGGTTTACGGCCGACTCACCCTCCTGGGCCCACCGGGCGGTGGGCCGCTCGAATACCGGCTGCCCACGGCCCGCACCGGGTCCGCACCGGGCCTGCACCGGGTCCGCACCGGCGACGACGGCCCCGGCCACCGGCTGACATGGCGTGATTGTTACGGTTTCCCGTGCTCAACAGTGAGAAAGACCGTCGCGACACCCCTGGGCCATCCGGGTCGCTGATACCCGGCCCCCCGCCCGCCCGGCGGGGGTCCCGGCTCACCCGGATGCTCGCCGACATCTCGCCGCTGCGGGAGCACGCCGACTTCCGGCGGCTGTGGTTCGGCAACACCGTCTCCTACATCGGGCAGCAGATGACGGCGATGGCCGTCGCCCTGCAGGTCTACGCGATCACCGGCTCCAGCTTCTACGTCGGCCTGGTCGGTCTGTTCTCGCTCGTCCCGCTGATCGCCTTCGGCCTGTACGGCGGGGCGGTCGCGGACGTGGTGGACCGCCGCCGGCTCGGCCTGATCACCTCCACGGCGCTGACGCTGCTGTCCCTGGGGCTCGCCTTGGTGGCGATCGCCGGTCTGCGGTCGGTGGCGCTGCTGTACGGGATCGTCGCCCTCCAGGCGGTCTTCTTCGCGATGAACTCACCCGCCCGATCCTCGATGATCCCCAGACTGCTGCCGCCCGAGCAGTTGCCCGCGGCCAACGCGCTGGCCTCGCTGGCCGGCGGCGTCGGGCAGATGGCCGGGCCCATGCTGGGCGGCGTCTTCGTCGGATTCTGGGGCTACCAGGCGGCCTACCTGATCGACGTGCTGGCCTTCACCGCCTCGCTCTACGCCATGTGGCGGCTGCCGGCCATGCTGCCGGAGAGCAAGCTCGCCGCCGTCGGCCAGGGGGAGGCGGCCGTCGCGGCGGCCCGGCGCCGTCCGTCGGTGCTGGAGGGGCTGCGCTACCTCGGCGCCCGGCCCAATCTGCGCACCACCTTCGTCTCCGACCTGGCCGCCATGGTGCTGGCCCAGCCCCGGGTGCTCTTCCCGGCGGTGGCCGGCCTGTGGTTCGGCGGCGACAGCCGCACGGTCGGCCTGCTCGCCGCCGCCCCGGCGGTCGGCGCCCTGCTGGGCAGCGTCTTTTCCGGCTGGCTCGGCCGGGTCAACCGCCAGGGGCTGGCGGTCCTGATCGCCATCGCCTCCTGGGGCGCGGCGATCGCGGTCTTCGGGCTCACCCGGAACCTGTGGCTCGGCCTGCTCTTCCTGGCGCTGGCCGGCTGCGCGGACACCGTCTCGATGGTCTTCCGCAACACCATGCTCCAGTCGGCGGCGCCGGACGACATGCGCGGCCGGCTCCAAGGCGTGTTCCTGGTGGTCGTGGTCGGCGGCCCCCGCCTCGGCGACTTCCTGGCCGGTTCGGCGGCCGACATCTTCACCCCCACCGTCGCCCTCGTCGGCGGCGGCCTGGCCTGCATCCTGGTGATCACGCTGATCGGCGCGTTCCAGCGCGGCTTCGCGCGCTACGACGCGCGCGACCCGGTGGCCTGACCTCCCGGCGTCCCGTCCCTTCCCTTCCTGTCCTAGTCCCGTCCCGTCCGGGCCGGACGGGACGGGACGGCGTCCCGGCCCGGCCCGGCCCGCCGGCGCGGTCTACCGCTGGACTTCGCCGACGTAGACCCACAAGCCGTCCTCGCGGCTGAAGGCGCTGTTCTCCCGCTGCTCGCCGGCCTCGGCGCCCGACCGGTAGCGGGCCCGGAACTCCACCGTGCCCTGCGTGTGGAAGGCGCTGCCGCCGGTGGTCCCGAGCACCTCGAGGCCGGTCCAGCGCACCCGCGGATCGAGGCTCAGGGCGGGCGGCCGGGTGCCGGCGGACCAGGTCCGCAGCAGATATCCGGTGTCCGCCACCGCGAACGCGCTGTAGCGCGAGCGCATCAGCCGCTCGGCGGTCGGCGCGGCGCCGCGCCCGGCGTGGAAGGCGCCGCAGCACTCGCCGTAGGGCGGGCCGAGACCGCAGGGGCAGGCGGCGGTGGCTGCGTAGCCGGCCGGACCGGGGGTACGTGCGGGTGAGGGCTTTCGGGGCATTCCCCGATTCTGCCGGACCCGTTCCACCCGATCCGACCGATCGGCCCAGCCAGCGCCATCCGTACGCCCCGCTCGGACCCCCATTCGCAGCAGCGCCGGGTTTTGCCCGGCCCGAACCGGAAAAACGCTCACCATGGTGCAAATCGGATACACAATGATGACCGAGCATTCCGGGCCCCGCGATCTGGTCGATCATGTGGTCGCCGCGGAAGACGCGGGCTTCGATTTCTCCGTCACGTCCGACCACTACTTCCCCTGGCTCGCCTCGCAGGGCCACGCCCCCTACGCCTGGACCGTGCTGGGCGCCGCCGCCCAGGCCACCCGCCGCATCCCGCTGATGACCTATCGTGACCTGCCCGACGACCCGCTACCACCCGGCCGTCGTCGCGCAGAAGGCCGCCACGATGCAGCTGCTCTCCGAAGGCCGCTTCCGGCTCGGCCTCGGCTCGGGGGAGAACCTCAACGAGCACGTCGTCGGCGGCGGCTGGCCGGCCGCCTCGGTCCGGGTCGAGAAGCTGGAGGAGGCCGTCGGGATCATCCGCGCCCTGTTCGACGGCGAGACGGTGAACCACCGCGGACCGCACTTCGAGGTCCGCGACGCCCGGCTGTGGGACCTGCCGGACACCCCGCCGCCGATTGGGGTGGCCGTCTCCGGCGACCGCTCCTGCCAGGTGGCCGGCCGGCTCGCGGACCTGGTCATCGCCACGCAGCCCCGGGCCGAGCTGATCGATGCCTTCGACCGCTACGGCGGCGCCGGCAAGCCCCGGGTCGGCCAGCTCCCGGTCAGCTACGGCACCGACCGCGCCGCGGCCGTGGCCCGCGCGCACGACCAGTTCCGCTGGTTCGGCTTCGGCTGGAAGGTCAACTCCGAACTCCCCGGCCCGGCCGGTTTCGAGGGCGCGAGCCAGTTCGTCAGCCCGGAGACCGTCGCCGCGTCCATCCCCTGCGGGGACGACGTGGACGCCTTCGTCGAGGCCGTACTGCCGTACGCCGACGCCGGATTCGACGAGATCGCGCTGGTCCAGGTCGGCGGCGACCAGCAGGTCCCGTTCATCCGGTGGGCCGAGAAGACCCTGCTGCCGGCGCTGCGAGCCGCGCTGCGCCGGTAGCCGCCCCCGATTTCCCTGTCCCTTGTGCTGTCCCTTGTGCTGTCCCCGGAAGGAACCATCGTGACCACCGCCCAAGACCAGACCGCAGAGCCCTCCGCCCAGGTGGCGGTGACCCTCGACGGCTGCGCCAAGGAGGACGCGCGCGCCGTGCTGACCGCACTGAGCACCAGCTTCCCCTCCGACCGGTCCGCCGACGACCTGCCGGACGACGACGAGACCGGCCGGCCCACCATCTGGACCGCCACCTACGACGTCTCGCAGACACTGGCGCTGCCCGGCCCGGCCCGGCTGTCCGAACCGGTAACCGTCACCGCGCAGGGCGGCTACCGCGCGGTGGACCGGCTGCGGGAGAGTCTGGCGGAGGCCTTCGCGGTCCGCGTGGTCGGTACCGCGGCCGGCGACCAGGAGCAGGAGGCGCAGCTCCGGCTCGACAACCAGTGAGCCGCTGAGCCGCGTTTCGCCGTTCCGGCCCGGGACGGACGCCGCCCGTGGCATCGGAGTGGCCCGGACGGGCGTGTCCCCGCCGGTACGCGGGCGCGGCGCCGGCCGCCCGGTATACCGGGCCCAGGCGAGCGGACGGCGTGAGCGAGGAGGCGGCTGGGGATGGCGCGCGAAACACTGGCGACCACGGTCAACGTGGTGGTCTGGTGGGGGCTGCTCTTCCTGCTCTACGTGATCCTCATTTCCGCCGTCCCGCCGCTGGAACTGGAAGTGGGTGCCGGATTCGCGCTGCTCGGCGCGATCGCCGCCGAGGCGATGCGCCGCGCCGAGCACCCAAGGCTCCGCGGCAGCCGCCGGATCGGGGCGGCTGCCGCGGGCTTCCCGCTCACCCTGCTCGGTGAGACGGGCCAGTTGGCCGCCACCGTCGTCCGGGCGCTGCGCGGCGCCGGCGAACCCGGCGCGGTCGTCACCATCCGGCTGGCTCCCGGGACCGACGCCGCCCTGGCCGCGGCGCTGCTGTCCGCCTCGCCGGGCGCCTGCGTCATCGACATCGCCGGCGCGACCACCGACCGGGCCGCCGAAACGCCGTCCACCGCCTACGACCTGACGGCCCATGTGCTGGGCCCATCGGTCTCACGGGTGGAACGGGCCCTGGGCGGACGGCGGTTGACGTGAGATGAATGCCTGGATCGTGGTTGCCTGTGTGCTGCTGCCCGCCGGCGTCGGACCCTGCCTGCTGCGGGCCAGCCGGGGCGAGGCCGCGCAGCGGCTGGCCGGGATGTCGCTGGCCGGGGTGATGGCGGTGGCCGTCTTCCTGCTGGCCGCCCGCGGCCTGCACCGCCCGTCCTACATCGACGTCGCGCTCGTGCTGGCGGTGCTGGCCCCCGCCGGGACGCTGGTCTTCGCCCGCTGCCTGGCCGGCGGTACCGGCCAGTCGCCGCGCGACTGGCGGCGGGACGCGGAGCGGGGGAACGGCTGAGATGGACGTCCGGCACGGATTCGCGCTCGCGCTGCTGTTCTGCGGCACGGCCGCCCTGCTGCTGTCGGCGCTCGCGCTGCTCGCGCTGCCCACGGCGTACACCCGGCTGCACGCGCTGGCGCCGGCCAGTTCCCTCGGGGTGCCGCTGATCTGCCTGGCGCTGGCGCTCGACGCCGGAGGGGGGCGGGAGGCGGTGAAGCTGCTGTTCATCGGGGCGCTGACCGCGGTGTCCGGACCGGTGATCGCGATCGTCATCGGCCGCACGATGGCGCGCGAGGGCGAGGCGCCGGACGGCGGACTGACGGAGCCGCCGACGTGAACACCTCGCCCGGCGCCGTCGACTTCCTGGTGGCCGCGGCCCTGGTGCTGGTCACCGTGGCCGCCACGGTGGCGGCGCTGACCCGCGATCCGGCCCGGCAGGCGGTGGTGCTCGCCGTGCTCGGGGTCTGCCTGTCGCTGCTGTTCCTGGTCCTGCAGGCCCCCGACGTGGCGCTGTCCCAGCTGGCCGTCGGCACCGCGGTGACTCCGCTGCTGATCCTGCTGACGGTCCGCAAGATCCGCCGCGGACCGGTCGGGCGCCAGGCGCCCCGGCGGCCCTCCGAGCGCGAGGACGACCGGTGACCCGCCGGGTGCGCGGTGTGCTGTTCCTGCTGGCCGCCGCCGCCTTCGCGGTGGTCTTCGCCATCGCCTGCACGGAGCTGCCGCGCTTCGGCACCAAGAACCACCCCTACGGCGCCCGGGCGGTCGCCGCCTCCCTGCAGCACCGCACCGCCAATGTGATCTCCGCGATCAACTTCGACCAGCGCGCCCTGGACACCCTCGGCGAGGAGTCGATCCTGTTCGGCGCGGTGCTCGGCGCCGTCTCCCTGCTGCGCCGGATGCGCGCCGAGAACCGCGGCAAGCCCGAACCCAGCCGGGTGCTGCCGTCCACCCTGCTGCTGGGCGTCGGGCTGCTGCCGGTGACGGTGCTGGTGGGGGCGTACATCGTCGCCCACGGCCAACTCAGCCCCGGCGGCGGCTTCCAGGGCGGGGTGGTGCTCGCCACCGGCCTGCATCTGGCATATGTCGCCGCCGACTACCGGGTGCTGCGCCGGGTCCGGCCGCTGGCTGTCTTCGCCGCGCTCGACGCGGTCGGCGCGGGCGCCTTCGGCGCGCTGGGCCTGGCCGGACTGGCGGCCGGCGCCGCGTACTTGCAGAACGTGCTGCCGCTGGGCACCTTCAACCAGCTGGCGTCGGCCGGCCTGGTGCCGCTGGTGAACGCCGCCGTCGGCATCGAGGTCGCCTCCGGCGTGATCGTGCTGATCGCCCAATTCCTCGACCAGGCCGTGGAGATCGCCTCCCCCGAGGACGACGGGCCGCCCTCGGAACAGGAGTCCGGAGCATGACGGTGCTGCCCTTCCTCGCCGCCGGCTGGATCTTCCTGGTGGGCGTCTACGGCATGGTGACCAGCCGCAACCTCGTGCACGCGGTGGGCTGCCTGGCGGTCGCCCAGTCGTCCACCTATGTGCTGCTGCTCGGCATCGGCTACCGGCGCGGCGGCACCGCGCCGGTCTTCTCCGACATCCCGGTGACCACACCGGTGGTGGACCCCGTGGTCCAGGCGCTGGTGCTCACCGACATCGTGGTGGGCGCCACCGTCACCGCGCTGCTGCTGAGCCTGGTGATCCAGATCCGCAAGCGCAGCGGAACGGTGAACCCGGAACAACTCACCGAGTTGAAGGGCTGAGGGCCGCCCGTGCCGACAACGGTGGACCTGCTCCCCCTGGCCGTGGCCACACCGCTGATCGGTGCCGCGCTGCTGGTGCTGGCCGGCCGGCTGCTGCCCCGGGCCGCCAGCGACGTACTGGCCGCCGCCTTCGCCGTGGTGACCGCGGCGGACCTGTCGCTGCTGTGGGTGCGGGTGGGTGAGACCCGCGACCAGCGGGTGGTGTCCTGGGCCGGCGGCTGGACTCTGCACGCCGGGCACGGCGTCGGCATCGCGCTGGTCGGCGACCGGCTCGGTGTCGGCCTGGCCCTGCTGGTGGCCGCGCTGATGCTGGCCGTACTGGCCTACTCCTGGAAGTACTTCGACGAGCGGCCGGGCGACCACGGCGGGACCTTCCCGGCGCTGCTGCTGCTCTTCGAGGCCGGCATGTGCGGATTCGCCCTCACCGGCGACCTGTTCAACGCCTTCGTGTTCTTCGAACTGATGGGTGTGGTGGCCTACGCGCTGACCGGCCAGCACGTCGAGGACCCCCGGTCGCTGCACGGCGCGCTGACCTTCGGGGTGGTCAACTCCCTGGCCGCCTACGCCTCGCTGCTCGGCATCGCTCTGCTGTACGCGCGCACCGGGGAGCTGGGCATGGCCCAGACGGGCGCCGCGCTCGCCGGGCACCGGGCCGACCTGCTGACGGTGGCCGCGTTCGTGCTGGTCATCGCCGGGATGCTGGTGAAGTCCGCCACCGTGCCGTTCCACTTCTGGCTGCCCGACGCGCACGCGGTGGCGCCTTCCCCGGTGAGCATGCTGATGTCCGGGGTGATGGTGGAACTGGGCGTCTACGGCGTGGCCCGCGTCTACCTGGTCGTCTTCGGCGGCGCCGGCGGTGTGCCGGCCGCGGCCTTCACCCACACGATGGCCGCGCTCGGCGTGCTGACCGCGCTGATCGGGGCGGTGATGTGCTGGCAGCAGCGGCATCTGAAGCGGCTGCTGGCCTTTTCCACCATCAGCCACACCGGGCTGTTCCTGCTGGGCCTGAGCCTGCTCAGCCCGGCCGCCACCGCCGGGACCGCGCTGTACGTCGCCGGACACGCCGGGGTGAAGGCGGCGCTCTTCGCACTGACCGGTGTGCTGCTGGACCGGAACGGCTCGGTGGACGAGTACGGGCTGCACGGGCGCGGCCGGGGATACCCCTACAGCGGTGCGATGTTCCTGCTCGGCGGGCTGGCGGTGGCCGGGCTGCCGCCCTTCGGCACCGCGCTGGGCAAGGCGGTCGCCGAACACGCGGCCGGGGACCACGCCGCCGGGCTGACGGCGGTGTACGTGCTGGCCTCGGTGCTGACCGGCGGCGCGGTGCTGCGGGCCGCGCTGCGGATCTTCTACGGCACCGGCCCCGAACCTGAACTGAGCTGTTCCGACATCGAGACCAGCGGGGACGGGGAGGACCCGGAGGTCCGCGACCCGCTGCGGGCGGTGCCCAAGACCATGACCGCCGTTCCCGCGGCGCTGCTCGCCGCCGCGCTGCTGGTCGGCGTGGTGCCGGGCGTCAGCCGGGCGATGGCCGGCGCCGCCCGCACCTTCGAGGACCGCGCCGGCTATGTGGACCAGGTCCAGGCGCTGCCGGTGCCCGCGCCGGTCCGGCGGATCCCGGAGGCGGCCTGGACGACCTCCGGTGTGCTGCTCGGCCTGCTCTCCGCGGGCCTGGCCTTCTGCCTGGCCGCGGCCACCGTCTGGCGCCCCGACCTGCGCTGGAGCGCCGCCCGGGTGGTGCGCACGGCGGCCGCCGCCGGCGACCGCCGCCTGATCACCCCGTTGCGGCGGCTGCACTCCGGGGTGCTCGGCGACTACGTCACCTGGCTCACCGTCGGGCTCGCGGTGCTGATGGTGGCGGTCGGCGCGCAGATCTGAGGCCGCGCGGCCGGCCGCCGCCGGCGCCGGGGACCCCGGCTCAGGCCGCGGCGTGCTCGCGCACCGTCGCCGGCGCCCGCTTGTCCAGCGCCACCCGGACCAGCGCCGAGGCCAGCCGGGCCGGCTCCGCGTCGCCCGCCAGCCGCTTCAGGGACGCCTGGCTGTCGGGCAGGCCGAGGCGCCGGGCGCCGTCCAGCGCCTTGTCGTCCAGGTAGGGCGCGAACTCCGGCCAGACGGACTGGACCTCGCGCACGAAGATGTGCACCCCGGCCGGGCCGACACCGGGGAAGTCCCGCAGCCGGTGCGCGAGCTCCGCCAAGGTCCCGTCCGCCTCGGCGCGCATCCGGCGCAGATCGCCGCCGTAGCGCTCGGTGACGAGCCGGGCGCCGTCGCCGAGCTGGGTCGCGGTCCGCTCGTCGTAGCGCCGGTAGCCGCCCCGGCCCAGCGCGTCGACCCGCTGCTGCCAGGTGGCGTCCGCCATCCGCTTCGGGTCGCGCATGCCCGCCGCGAACAGCTCCCGGGCCGCCGAGACCGCCACGCCGGCCCTGATCCGGGTGCTGAGCAGGCCGGACAGCACCAGCAACTGGTAGAGCGGCTGCGGGGCGTCCTTCAGCGAGATGCCCGCATCCTCGGTGTACGTGCGTCCGTAATCGTCGAGCAGCGCTGCAATCGTGTCCCGCTGTGTCGTCGTCATCGCGCTTCGCCTCCTGTCGCACACGGTCGCGGCCCATCGGGTACCCGAACCCGCCGCCGCCAACCCGATCCGGGTCCGCGCGGCCTCAGCTCCCGGCGTGCGCCGCCCGTACCGCGGCCACCGTGTCGGCCTCGGCCGCCGACTTGTCCTCCCGGTAGCGGATCACCCGGGCGAAGCGCAGGGCGAGGCCGGCCGGGTAGCGCGGCGAGGTCTGCACCCCGTCGTAGGCGATCTCCACCACCAGTTCGGGCCGCACGGTGACGGTGTACCCGTCGTCGCTCACCGCCAGCGCGCCCAGCCGCTCGGTCTGCCAGGCCAGCAGCGCGTCGGTCAGGCCCTTGAACGTCTTGCCGAGCATCACGAACGACCCGTCCTCGTCGCGGGCGCCCAGATGCAGGTTGGACAGCGTCCCGGTCCGCCGGCCGTGGCCCCGCTCCACCGCCAGCACCACCAGGTCCAAGGTGTGCACCGGCTTGACCTTGATCCAGGAGGCGCCGCGCCGCCCGGCCGCGTAGCTCCCGCCGGCGGACTTGACGACGACGCCCTCGTGGCCCCGGTCCAGGGTCGCGGTGAAGAAGGCGGCGGCCCGGGCGAGCTGCTCGGGGTCCCCGGGGTCGGCCACCACCTCGCGCCGTACCCGCAGCTCGGCCGGGACCAGGGTCTCCAGCGCGGCGTGCCGCTCGTCGTAGGGCAGGTCCAGCAGGTCGCGGCCGTCGACGGACAGCAGGTCGAAGAACACCGCGTGCACCGGCAGCGCGCGGGCCGCCGACGCCACGTCCACCCGGGAGCCGACCCGGCCGGCGGTCTCCTGGAAGGGCCGGGGCCGGCCGGCCGCGTCGAAGGCCAGTACCTCGCCGTCCAGGATGAAGCGCTCCGCGCCCAGCGCGGCGGCCGTCGCGACGATCTCCGGCAGCCGGCCGGTCACGTCGTCCAGGGCCCGGGTGAAGATCCGCACGCCGTCGGCGTCCCGGTGGATCTGCACCCGGATCCCGTCGAGTTTCTCCTCGACCGCGCAGGGACCCGCCTTGGCGAGTGCCTCCTCGACGTTCTTGGCGCTGCTCGCCAGCA
>NZ_FMCH01000550.1 GCF_900091855.1 Streptomyces sp. DvalAA-14 | reverse complement strand
CCCGGCACGCCGGACCGCGGCGCGCGGTACCGTGCCGGCCGCGGCCGGCGCGCCGGCCACCTTGGCGGAGCGGCTGGCGCCGCTGGCGCCGGCCGACCGGCTGAAGTCCCTGCTCGACCTGGTCCGGGCCGAGGTCGCCACGGTGCTGGACCACCCGTCGCCGGACGGGGTGGATGTCCGGCGCGGTTTCAAGGACCTGGGCTTCACGTCGTTGTCCGCGGTGGAACTGCGCAACCGGCTGAACCGCAGGACCGGTCTGCGGCTGCCCGCCACGCTCGTCTTCGACTACCCGTCACCCGAGGTGCTGGCCGCGCAGTTGCGGTCGGAGCTGTTCCCGGAAGCGCTGGAGCCGGCGTCCGCGACGGAGCGGACCGCCCTGGACGAGACGCAACTCCTCGTCGCCGAGGCCGAGCTGGACCAGATCGACGACATGGACGTCGAGGAACTGATCCGGCTGGCCCAGGAGGGCCTGGACCGCTGAGCCGGCCCGGCCGAACCCGTCCGGAAGATCCCGACAGCCCCGCAGGAAGAGAAGAAGAGGTCGTAGAGGTCATGGACGAAAAGACCGCACCGTCGCAGGCCGTCGTCAACGCGCTGCGGGATTCCCTCAAGGAGACCGCCCGGCTGCGGCGGCAGAACCAGGAACTGCTCGCGGCCGCGGACGAGCCGGTGGCGATCGTGGGGATGGCGTGCCGCTACCCCGGCGGTGTGGCCTCGCCGGACGCCCTGTGGTCGCTGGTGGAGTCGGGCGTGGACGTGGTGGGCGCCTTCCCCGGCGACCGCGGCTGGGACGTCGAGGGCCTGTACGACCCCGACCCGGACCACCACGGCACGTCCTACGTCCGCGAGGGCGCCTTCCTGTACGACGTGGCCGGTTTCGACGCCGAGTTCTTCGGGATCTCCCCCCGCGAGGCGCTGGCGATGGACCCGCAGCAGCGGCTGCTGCTGGAGACGTCCTGGGAGGCGTTCGAGCACGCCGGCATCGACCCCAGCAGCCTGCGCGGCACCGCGACCGGTGTCTACGCCGGGGTGATGTACCACGACTACATCAGCCGACTCCCGTCGGTCGCCGACGAGTTGCAGGGCTATCTGACGACGGGCAGCCACGGCAGTGTGGCCTCGGGGCGTGTCTCCTATGTGCTGGGCCTGGAAGGGCCGGCCGTCTCCGTCGACACCGCCTGCTCCTCCTCGCTGGTCGCCCTGCACCTGGCCGCCCAGGCCCTGCGCCAGGGCGACTGCTCACTCGCCCTGGCCGGCGGGGTCGCCGTCCTCGCCTCGCCCTTCGTCTTCGTCGAGCACAGCCGCCAGCGGGCGCTGGCGGCCAACGGCCGGGTGAAGGCCTTCGCGGGCGCGGCGGACGGCACCGCATGGGGCGAGGGCGCCGGGATGCTGGTGCTGGAACGGCTCTCCGACGCCCGCCGCAACGGACACCGGGTGCTCGCGGTGGTCCGCGGCACCGCGGTGAACCAGGACGGGGCCAGCAGCGGACTCACCGCGCCCAACGGCCCCTCCCAGCAGCGGGTGATCCGGCAGGCGCTGGCCAACGCGGGCCTGACGGCCGCCGACGTCGACGTGGTCGAGGCGCACGGCACCGGCACACCGCTGGGCGACCCGATCGAAGCCGGCGCGCTGCTGGCCACCTACGGCCAGGAGCGGGCCGA
>NZ_FMCH01000478.1 GCF_900091855.1 Streptomyces sp. DvalAA-14 | reverse complement strand
CCACCGCCACCGGTTCCAGGCGCCGGCCACGCATCACCGCGCGGCGCACGCCGGCCGGCGCGCTCCCGGTCCGCCGCGCCAGCCCTTCCACCGCGGCCGCGTCCAGCGCGCCCTGCCGCACCTCACCGGTCAGCAGGCCCAGCAGGTACTCCTGCTCCGGCGCCGTCGCGGCGCCGAACAGCTGCTGGAGCAGTGCCCGGCGGCCGGCCTGGGCGCCCGGTCCCGACACCGCGCCCACGCCGGTCAGCGCCCGGTCCACCGCGAGCACGGTCAGGGTCGGCTCGGCGGCCGGCGCCGCCCGGTCGCGCAGCGCGGCCCAGCCGATGCCGAGCCGGCCCTGCGGCAGCCGGCCGGCCAGGTACGCGATGGCGATCGGCGCGTCGGCCGGCTCGGCGTCCCGGAAGAACTCGGCGAGCAGCGAGGTCTTGCGCGACCGGGCGGAGGTCCGCGCGATCTCCCGGGAGACCCGGGCGACTTCGGCGAAGAGCATGCGTCCATCCTGCGTCGGGCGGCCCGCTCGTGCTTCCCGCCGCGGCGCGGGCGCGGTGCCGCTGCTGTCCCGCCGTCCCGGGCCGCAGGTCCGCGATCCGCGGTGCGATCCCGAGCGGGGGGCGGGATTCGAATATACGTGCGATTGCTGCGGTAATGTAGCAACCATGCACCACCAGCAAGTGTCCCTCTTCGGAACCGGAGACCCCGGAATCGGCGATCTGGCCGCGGCACGCCGCACCGAGCTGGGCCGGGGCGCCTGGATCGACACCCTGCCCGGCTGGCTGAGCGGCGCCGACGACCTCTTCGCCCGGCTGGCGGCCGAGGTGCCCTGGCGGGCCGAGGAACGCCGGATGTACGACAACATCGTCGCCGTCCCGCGCCTGCTCGCCCACTACGGCTGGGGCGATCCGCTGCCCGAGCCCCTGCTCGACGACGCCCGCGCCCGGCTCAACGCCCACTACGCCGAGGAACTCGGCGAGGCCTTCGTCACCGCGGGCCTGTGCTACTACCGCGACGGCCGCGACAGCGTGGCCTGGCACGGCGACCGGATCGGCCGGGGCAACGAGCAGGACACGATGGTCGCCATCGTCTCCCTCGGCGAGCCGCGACCGCTGCTGCTGCGCCCCCGCGGCGGCGGCGGCGCCACCGTCCGGCAGCCGCTCGGCCACGGCGACCTGATCGTCATGGGCGGCTCCTGCCAGCGCACCTGGGACCACTCGATCCCCAAGACCCGGGCCGACGTCGGCGGCCGCATCAGCGTGCAGTTCCGGCCGCGGGGCGTGGCCTAGGCCGTGTCTGACAAATCCCGCCTGCCCCGCGACGCCTGGCACGCGCGCTCGCTGCGTTGTCGGGGTCGTCCGAGTAGCCCACTACGAGGACACCCCTCCGCCTTGCGATCGCACGCACCAGACGCCGCGGGGCCCCGCCCTGCGGGCGGACGGCGCTATTTGTCAGACACGGCCTAGCCCTCGATCGCGTGCCGGCACGTGCGTGGGTCAGCCGTGGTCCGCGCCCGCCGGATAGGGCTCCTCGTGCCCCCTGCCCGGCGCCCCCGGGCGGCCGCCCCTTCCCGGCGTCCGGCGGGGTGGACGGGCCGGTGATGATGTCCACCAGGGCCACGATCAGCGCCAGCGCGGCCAGCCCGGTCGCGGTCAGCAGCCCCAGCTGGAAACCGCCGGACCAGTCCGGGCGGGCGCCGCCCACCCGGTTGAAGAACACCGAGCCGACCGCGGCGATACCGGCCGCGGAGCCGATCCGCTGGGCGGTCTGGAGCACACCGCCCGCGCTGCCCGCCCGGGCCACCGGGACCTCGCTGAGCGTCAGGGTCTGGTTCGGCGAGATGACCAGGCCGCTGCCGAGCCCGGCCAGCAGCAGCGGGGCCGCGGTGACGAAGCCCACCGAACGGCCGGCCTCCAGATGCACCGCCAGCACCGCGCCCAGCAGCCCGATCACCACCATCACCAGCCCGGCCGCCACCAGCGGGCGCCCGATCCGGGTCACCACCCGGCCCCCGACCGCTGCCGCACCCGCCGAACCCAGCGCGAACGGCATGATCGACAGGCCCGCCTCCAGCGCGGTGTACCCCCGCCCGTTCTGCAGGAACAGGGTGAAGATGAAGAACACCGCGGTGAAACCGGCGAAATACAGCAGCGACAGCAACACCCCGAGCCCGTACGACCGGTGCCGGAACAGCGACAGGTCCACCAGCGGCGCGTGCCGCACCGCGTGCCGCCGCTCCCACCCGACGAAAGCCGCCAGGACCACCAGCGACACCGGGATCAGCACCCACTTCAGCGGGCCGGACCACTGCCGCTCCTGCACGAACGGCAGCAGCAGGGCGACGGTGCCCAGGCCCAGCAGCAGGACCCCCACCGGGTCCAGATCGGTGCGGCGGCGCGGTTCGCCCGGCTCGGGCCGCGGCGGGCCCGGCAGCAGCCGGTGGGCCAGCGGCAGCGCGATGGCACCGATCGGCAGATTCACATAGAAGACGGCGCGCCAGCCCTCATGGGTGCCGAACGCCTGGATCAGCAGGCCGCCGAGCAGCGGGCCGATCGCCGTCGACACCCCGATGGTCGCGCCCAGCAGGCCGAACGCCCGGCCCCGCTCGGCGCCGCGGAACATCTGCTGGATGAAACCGGACACCTGCGGGACGAGGATGCCGCCCGCCACACCCTGCAGCAGCCGCGCGGCGACCAGCCAGGACTCGTTCTGCGCCGCGCCCGCCAGAGCGCTGGTCACGGTGAACATCGCGAGCCCCACCAGGAAGACGGTGCGCCGCCCCCGGACGTCGCCCACCCGGCCGGCCGACACCAGCACCAGGCCGAAGGTCAGCGCGTAGCCCGACAGCACCCACTGCAGCCCGCTCTGCGAGGCGCCGATACCGGTCCGGATCGAGGGCAGCGCGACATTGACGATGCTCACGTCGAGCAGCGTCATGAAACTCGCCGTCAGACACACCGCCAGGGCGGGCCAGCGGCGGTCGTGGCCCCCGGCCGTCCGCTCCGGTCCGCCCCCAGCGCTCGCGGCGGCCCCCGACGCGTCCCGGCGGCCCCGGGACGGTTCCTGCGGTTGCCACGCTGAGGCGTGCGCTGTGCCCACGGTGTGCGGTCCTTCCCTCGGGCTGCGGCAGATATACGCAAAACGGGTGCCCCGTAGCCCTGCCGCTCATGCGTACGACCGCCCCGGGGCCACCGCCCGGCCCACCGCCGCGGGCCGGAACATGCACCTGGTGACGTACCGGATCCGGGGTAGACCTCCTCCCATGACGACCGCGCACGCCACCCTCGGCGTTGAAGAGGAGTACCTGCTGCTCGATCGGGAGACCGGGCTGCCGGCCCCCCGGGCCCGGCAGGTCCAGGAGGCGGCCGACCTGGAACCGGTGCTCGGGCGTGACGAGGTCGACAGCGAGCTCCTGCAGGCCCAGGTCGAAGTCGCCACCCCCGTGTGCACCGGCCTGGACGACGTGACCGGCCACCTGGCCCGTTTCCGGCAGGCGGTCGGCGCGGCCGCCGACCGGGCCGGCTGCCGGCTCGCCGCGACCGGCGGCGCCCCGATGAGCTCCGGCCGCACCGTGCCCGTCACCCAGAACCAGCGCTACCAGCGGATGCGGATCGACGCCGGCCGGCTGGTGGACGAGCAGCTCATCTGCGGTATGCACATCCATGTGGCGGTCCCGGACCGCTCGGCGGGCGCCGCCGCGCTCGGCCGGATACGGCCCTGGCTGCCCGTCCTGGTCGCGCTCGGCGCCAATTCGCCGTTCTGGGACGGCCGCGACACCGGCTTCGCCAGCTGGCGCACGGTGGTCTTCGGCCGCTGGCCGGTCAGCGGCTCGCCGCCGTTCTTCGCCGACGGCGTCGCGTACGAGCGCCGGGTCGACGCGCTGCTGGCCACCGGCGTGATCCGGGACCGCCACCAGCTGTACTGGCACGCCCGGCTGTCCGAGGAGTACCCGACGCTGGAGGTCCGCACCCCGGACGTACAGCTCGACATCGACAGCGCCGTCACCCTGGCCGGCATCGCCCGCGCCCTGGTGACGACCGCGCTGCGCGCCTCCCGGCGCGGCGCCCGCCCGCTGGACCCGCCGAGCAGCATCCTGTACGCGGCGGGGTGGCACGCCGCCCGCCACGGCCTGGCCGACGACCTGGTGGACCCCCGGCACGGCACCCCCGCCCACGCGGCCGACGTGGTCGGCGCGCTGCTCGACCACATCGGCCCGGCGCTGGTCGAACTCGGCGACGCCGAACGGGTCACCGCCGGTGTCGGCAGACTGCTCGACCTGGGTACCGGCGCGACCCGGCAGCGCCGCGCCCTGTCCGAAGGCGGCCTGGACGCGCTGCTGGACCTGATCGCACCGCGGCCCGCGGCCCGCGGTGCCGTACCGGACCAGCCGGAGGGAGCCTGGCGATGACCGACCACCCCAGCGGCGACGCCGACCGGAGCCGCGAGGGCGCCGACCGCGGCTGGGGGCGGGGCGACGAGACACCCGAGGAGCGCGCCGACCGGCGCTGGGGCGACCTGCTCCAGGAACTGCGCGTCGCCCAGACCGGCGTCCAGATCCTGTTCGGATTCCTGCTCACCGTGGTCTTCCAGCAGCGCTTCACCGGCCTGTCCGCCGCCGACCGGCACCTCTACACCGTCACCGTGGTGCTCGGCGCGGCGACCACCGGCGCGCTGATCGGCCCGGTGTCCATGCACCGGCTGCTCACCGGCCGCCGGCTCAAGCCGGAGACGGTGCTGCTGGCCTCCCGGCTGACCGTGCTCGGCCTGGTGCTGCTGCTGTGCACCATGGCCTCCACGCTGCTGCTCGTGCTGCGGGTGGCGATCCACGACAGCTGGGCCGCCTGGCTGGTCGGCGCGATGGTGGTGTGGTTCGCGCTGTGCTGGTTCGCACTGCCGCTGTGGGCCAGGCATCGCAGCAACCCCGAAGACGCCTGATGATGGAAGGGAGGGCGCTCGCGCCGAGCGGCGCTCTCCCGGGTCCAGGGCGGCCGGTGTGGCGATCGTTTCCGTCCCGATCACCCGGGTAGGCGTCTCGCCGTAGCGGCGGGAGGCCCGGTTTGAACGGGTTCCGGCGGCCCGCGGGGCGACGCAGGCTCCGCGGGGCGGCCTCCCGTCCGACCGATCGACACGCGAGAGGACGTGATCGTCCGTGCGAACCGCATTCCTGGTGGCGCCGGAGGGCGTCGAGCAGATCGAACTCACCTCGCCCTGGCAGGCGCTCACCACGACGGGCGAGACCCCGCAGCTGCTGTCCACCGCGCCGGGCTCCGTCCAGGCGTTCAACCACCTGGACAAGGGCGACACCTTCCCGGTGGACCTGACGGTGGACCGCGTCTCGGCGGACGACTTCGACCTGCTGGTGCTGCCCGGCGGAGTCGCCAACCCCGACGCGCTGCGGACGGACGAGCGGGCGGTGGACTTCGTCCGGGGCTTCTTCGACGCCGGCAAGCCGGTGGCCGCGATCTGCCACGCGCCCTGGACGCTGGTCGAGGCCGGCGTGCTCCAGGGGCGCACCCTGACCTCCTGGCCGAGCCTGCGGACCGACATCACCAACGCCGGCGGCAGCTGGGTGGACGAGAAGGTCGTGGTCTGCGCCAACGGCCCGAACACGCTGATCACCAGCCGGAAGCCGGCCGACCTCGACGCCTTCAACAAGAGGATCCTGCACGAAGTGGGGGCGATGACATGACCGAGCCCGCGGATTTCGGCATGGGGGACGACGTCTACCAGCCGGACGACAGCGAGATCCGGGAGGACGCCGGACCGCTGGAGCCCGAGGACACCCTGGTGGACCGCGGCCTCGACGACGTGCTGGACGAGGGCTACTCGCCGCCGGAGCGGCCGCTGGTCGTCAATGACACCGGCACCACCGCCGAGGAACAGCGCGACGGCGAGTCCCTGGACGTCCGGCTGCGGCGGGAGACCCCGGACCAGGGGCCGTCGGCCGGCGACGGGCTGGGCGACAGCAGCGACACCGACGGCGAGCTGTACGACGACGAGGTCGGCGACCGCCGCTCGGGTCGGCTGATCGGCCCCGGCGAAGGCGCCCACCTCCAGGACGAGGGAGTGACCGCCCTGGACGTCGGCATCGACGGGGGCGCGGCCTCCGCCGAGGAAGCCGCGGTCCACGTCGTACCCGACCGGGAGGAAGACACCTTCGACTGACTCGGGGAAGCCCCCGCCGGGCGCCGGCGGGGGCAGCGGCGCGATCCGCGGCCGGCGAACCCCGCCGGCGGGCGGACCCGCCCGGCAAGCGAGCACAGAAGGAGCGGTGGGATGGCAGCAGCGAGCGGAAGCAACCAGCACGACCCGCGCGCAGCGGGCGGCGACCGGACCGGCGGCCACAGCGGCGCCGGATCGACGGGCATCGCCTCGAAGGGCGGCCGACACGCCAGGGAACGCACCGGGCGGCGGGCCTTCCACTGGCCGCACCGCCGCCGCAAGGACGGGCCCGGCGCGGCCGTCGCCCCCGAGGCGACCTACCACCGCAACGGGGAGAAACTGCCCACCGGCCTCGGCGCCAGCCTGGTCACCTCCGGCTCGCTGCTGCTCGCCATGGTCGAGGACGTCCGCATGCGCGGCGTCGTCGAACCCGAGGAACTGCGCCCGCTGGCCGACTCCTTCGCCCGGCACTCGGCGGCGAAGGAGGCCACCGTCCGCAAGGTGCTGACGCGGCGGAACATCGCGGTCGATGTGGTGGAACGCGACCGGCAGGAGGGCGACTTGATCCAGGGCATCCTGGACAAGGCCCTCACCGGCCGCCACCCCGACGAAACCCGCACGCTGACCATCGACGGCGCGCTCGCCCAGATGTACCAGTACCTCTTCCACGAGCGCCGCGACCTGGTGCCCGCGATCGAGCAGGCGATGTCGCCCGAGGACAGCGAGAGCCTCGCCGCCGCCTTCGAGGCCATCTCGGCCGGATGACGGCGCGGCGCCGGGCACTGCCGGGCTCCGCCGGCGCCGGGCTGTCTCCGCCGGCGAAATCCACTGGCCCGCCGGTCCGTTGGACGGCCAGGATGAGGCCATGCCCCGTACCTTCGACGAACTGGTGGCCGAGGCCGACTCCGTGTCGGTCGACGGCTGGGACTTCTCCTGGCTGGACGGCCGGGCCACCGAACAGCGGCCCTCCTGGGGCTATCAGCGGCTGATGGGGGAGCGGCTGGCCCGGGTGGGGGCGGCGCTGGACATCCAGACCGGCGGCGGCGAGGTACTGGCCGGTGCGCCGCTGCTGCCCCCGGTGATGGCCGCCACCGAGTCCTGGCCGCCGAATCTGGCCAAGGCCACCGCCCTGCTGCACCCGCGCGGCGCGGTCGTGGTCGCCGACGCCGACGAACCGCCGCTGCCGTTCGCCGACGCGGCCTTCGACCTGGTGACCAGCCGCCACCCGGTGACCGTGTGGTGGCAGGAGATCGCCCGGGTGCTGCGGCCCGGCGGCCGTTACTTCGCCCAGCACGTCGGCCCGGCGAGCGTCGTCGAACTGGTCGAGTTCTTCCTCGGCCGGCAGCCACCGCGGGTGCGCGAGGGCCGCCACCCCGACCGGTCCCGCGAGGGCGCCGCCGCGGCCGGGCTCGACGTGCTCGATCTGCGCCTGGAATCACTGCGGATGGAGTTCCTGGACATCGGCGCGGTGGTCTACTTCCTGCGCAAGGTGATCTGGATGGTGCCGGGCTTCACCGTCGAGCAGTACCGGGACCGGCTGCGGGACCTGCACGAACTCATCGCGGCCGAGGGGCCGTTCGTGGCCCATGCCACCCGGTATCTGATCGAGGCGGGCAAGCCGGCCTGATCGGGTGCTCCCGGGGCCGGTGGGTCCGTCAGGTGCCCGAAGCGGTGTCGAAGGTGCCGAAGGCCCCGTTGTGGTGCACCAGCGGCGCCGCCGCGGCCGGGCCGCCGGCCGCCAGGATGCGACCGACCACCAGGAAGTGGTCGCCGATGTCGTGGACTTGGACGGTCCGCGCGGTCAGCCACGCGTCGACCCCGGCGAGCAGCGGGACACCGCCCTCCCCGGGCGCCCACGCCACGCCCGCGAACCGGTCCACGCCGCTGCGGGCGAACCCCCTTGCCAGCTCCGTCTGTTCGGCGGCCAGCAGATGGACGGCGAACAGATCCGCGGCCCGTACCGCCGCCGCGGTCGACGCGGTCGACGCCAAGTAGAAGGAGACCAGGGCGGGTTCGAGCGAGGCGGAGGTGAAGGAGGTGGCGGTGAAGCCCGCGGGCCCCGGCACGGTCACCACCGCCACGGTGTTCGCCTGCCGGCGCAAGGTCCTGCGCAGCAGATCCGCGCCGCCGGCCTCCGGCGGCTGACCCGGACGCGGGGCGGGGGCCCGGTGGGCGGAGTCGGCGGCGGTAGCGGCAAGGGAGGGGGTCACAGTCATGGCGAGCGGTTCCTTCCGGGGCGGGGACGGCCGAACTGGCCGCGAGGCGTCGGGCCTTGTCGGGCACGCGTTCCGAACGGGCGGGCCGTGACGGCCTCGCGTGAAGGGGAGGCGGACCGGGCGGGTCCGCCTCCCGGGGAGCTCAGAAGACCGCGCTGCCCTCCACGGTCAGCAGGGGCGGGCCGGCCGCGCGCAGGCGCTCCAGCCACTGGACGACGAGGGCGGCCACACTGCGGTGCTGGATGTCGTTAAAGGTGTCGTGGCGCCCGTCGGTGACCACGGCCAGGGTCGCGGCGGGCAGCAGGGCGGCCAGCGCGCGGGCCCGCGCGGGCGGTGAGACCGGGT
>NZ_FMCH01000479.1 GCF_900091855.1 Streptomyces sp. DvalAA-14 | reverse complement strand
GTCGGCGAGATCGCGGCCCGAACGGGCCTGGGGGAGCGGCAGTTGCGCCGCCGCTGCGAGGCTGCCTTCGGCTACGGCCCCAAGACCCTCGCCCGGGTGCTGCGCCTCCAGCGCGCCCTCACCCTGGCCCGCGCCGGCGCCCCCTTCGCCACGGTAGCCGCCGACTCCGGCTACGCCGACCAGCCCCACCTCTCCCGCGAGGTCAAGGCCCTGACCGGCGTCCCGCTCACCGAACTGCTGGCCGGCGCCGAGCAGTAGGAGCCGGTCCGGACGGACCGGGCGGGCTCGCGCGTCCGCGTCCGGCTGCGCCACGGCAAGTCGGCGCCGTCCGCCGGGAGTTGTTTTCCGTCAGCTCCACCCTTGCCGACTGCGGCGGCTTCACCGGCGACACGGCGACGGAGACGGTGGCACCGCCGGGGGTCGGCCGGCATCGGCGACGCGTCCTGGTACGCCGAGATCCGGGTGGTGAACGGCCCGTTCGTCTCCCGGGAGAGGCTGGTCGTGGTCGTGGTGGGCAACACCTTGGCCGTCGTCAGTTTCGCCACCGGCGACGACACCGCGGCGACGTCCGGGGCACTCTCGATCGCCCACGGGGCGGCCGCCCGTCTCCCCGGACAGAACACCTAGGCGTCCGGCAGCTGCGGCTCCGACTGCCGCTCCGACTGCGGCGCCGGCTCGGACAGCGGCTGCGAGGCGGCGAACAGGTCCACCGCGTTGCCGTCCGGGTCGTGCAGGATCGCGTAGCGCTGTCCCCAGAAGGCGTCCCAGGGCTTGAGCCGGCCCGTGTGGCCAGCCTCGGTCAGCTCGGTCCAGAGCGCGTCCACGGCTTCCGGGGAGCCGCAGTCGAAGGCGAGGGAGACGCGGCTGCCGGCCGCCGGGGTCCACTCGGGGTCGAAGGAGCGGACCGTCTCGACGGTGTCCCAGGCGATCCGCAGGCCGCCGGGCAGGACCGCCTCGGTGTGCGGCTGGGTGTCCGCCGCCGCGGGCAGTTCGATGCCGAGGCGCCGGTAGAAGGCGAGCGAGGCGGCCATGTCGGCGACCGTCAGGCCGATCAGGTCGAAGCGGGGTGCGGTGCGTGCTGTCATGGAGCCCACGGTAGACAGGGCGGGCGCCCGCGTCGTGAAGGAAACGGACACCCGCCCGTGCCGCCCCGGACGGTCGCTCCCGCCCGGTCGGTCGCGCCGCCGCGAGGGCGCACCCCAGCCCGCGCGCCTGCCGCGCGCGCCGACCTGCGGATCGAGGTCCGGGGGCCGGCGTCGGGGGACTCCTGGGACCGCGGTACCGAGGGGGGAAGTGTCGCGGAGATGGTATGGACCAAAGTCATTGACATGAACATCGTCCAGACCTTTGAATCCTGGTGCACGAGCTCGCTCCCCCACCGTTCGCGAACGAGGAAGGGCCCCCCATGACCGCAACCCGCACGGCAATACCCTGGTCCCGCACCCTGATACGGCTACTCGCCCTGGTCGCCGTGGTGTTCGGCCTCCAGGTGGCGCCCGCCCACCACGCCCGGGCCGCGACACCCTTCAAGGTGCTCGCCTTCTACGACGGCACCTACGACGCCGCGCACATCAGCTTCGTGCACGAGGCGAACGCCTGGTTCCCGCAGCACGCGGCGCAGTACGGCTTCTCGTACACCTCGACCAACGACTGGACCCAGCTCAACGCCGCCAACCTGGCCAACTACCAGGTGGTGATGTTCCTCGACAACGCCCCGCAGACCGCAGCCGAGCAGAGCGCCTTCCAGACGTACATGAACAACGGCGGCGGCTGGATCGGCTTCCATGTGGCGGCCTACAACGACTCCTCGTCCAACAGCTGGTCCTGGTACCACCAGACCTTCCTCGGTACCGGGCTGTTCGAGTCCAACAGCTGGGGGCCGACCTCGGAGACGCTGAAGATCGAGGACCCCGGCCACCCGGCCACCGCCGGCCTGCCGTCCACCATCACGTCCTCGGTCAGCGAGTGGTACAGCTGGCAGAACGACCTGCGGCAGAACCCGAACATCGACATCCTGGCCTCGATGGACCAGTCGACGTTCCCGATCGGGACCGACCCCGACCAGACCTGGTACAGCGGGTACTACCCGATCGTCTGGACGAACCGCAACTACAAGATGGTCTACAACAACTTCGGCCACAACGCGATGGACTACGCGACCAACACCACGCTGTCGTCGACCTTCGCCAGCGCCCAGCAGAACCAGCTGCTGATCCAGGAGATCCGCTGGGCGGCCGGGCAGTCCGGCCCGGTCACCCCGCCGCCGGCCAACCCGGTCGGCGCCATCCAGGGCTACGGCGGCAAGTGCGTGGACGTCGCCGGGGCAAGTAGCACCAATGGCGCCGCGGTCCAGCTCTACGACTGCAACGGCACCAACGCCCAGAGCTGGACCGTGGGCAGTGACGGGACGCTGAAAGCACTGGGCAAGTGCATGGACGTGACGGCGGCCGGCACGGCCAACGGCACGAAGGTGGACCTGTACGACTGCAACGGCACCGGTTCGCAGGTGTGGCAGAAGTCGGGCAGCACGCTGGTCAACCCGCAGTCCGGCAAGTGCCTGGACGCCACCGGGCCCAGCTCTGCCAACGGCACCCGGCTGCAGATCTGGACCTGCGGCACCGGCGCCAACCAGCAGTGGACGCTGCCGAGTTGAGCAGCAGGTGGCACCCGGGACGTGCTCCCGGGTGCCACCGCCCCGAGCGGCCCGCGGCGGTCAGACGAGATAGGCGTGGGTCCGGGCGGCCTCCACCTGCGCCCACACCTGCGCGCCGGTCTCCAGGGCGAGTTCGGCGACCGCCACCGTCGTCAGGTCGGCGGCCAGCGGCAGTGCGTCCGCGCCCGCGGCCAGCGCCACCCGGATCCGGTCGCCGTGCGACTCCATCCCGGTGATCCGGGCCCGCCAGGCGTTGCCCGCGCCGGGCTCGCCGGGCCGGCTCGCGGACAGGGTCACCGCGCTCGGCGGGAAAGCCACGAAAGCGGGGCCGGTCAGCTCGTCCGCGGTGGTCAGCGCCAGGTCGGCGCCGAGGCCGACGGTACGGCCGCGCGCCGCGCCCCGGTAGAGGTTGAGCCCGACCAGCCTGGCGATGTAGTCGGTGCGCGGCCTGCGGGCGATCTCGGCCGGGCTGCCCTCCTGCACCACCCGGCCGTCCTCGATCACCACCAGCCGGTCGGCGAGCACCATCGCGTCCAGCGGATCGTGCGTGACCAGCACCGCCACTGCCTCGAACGCGGCCAGGTGGCGGCGCAGTTCGGCCCGTACGTCCAGCCGGGCGCGCGCGTCCAGCGCGGCCAGCGGTTCGTCGAGCAGCAGCAGCCGGGGGCCGGTGGCCAACGCCCGGGCCAGCGCGACGCGTTGCGCCTGCCCGCCGGACAACCGCCGCGGTTTGGCAGCCGCGTGCTCGGCCAGTCCCATCCGCGCCAGCAGATCCGCGGCCAGCGCCCGGGCCTGCGCGCGGGGCACGCCGTGGCAGCGCGGTCCGAAGGCCACGTTCTCCAGGGCCGTCAGATGGGGGAAGAGCAGATAGTCCTGGAAGATCACCCCGACCGGCCGCCGCTCGGTCGGCACCCGGCGCCGTACCGCGGGCTCCTCCAAGGTCGCGCCGTCCAGCCGCAGATGGCCGCCGGTCAGCGCGGCCAGCCCGGCCAGCGCGCGCAGCGACGTGGTCTTCCCGGCGCCGTTCGGCCCGAGCAGTGCCAGCACCTGTCCGGGTGCGACCGCCAGCCGGACATCCAGGGTGAAGGAGCCCTGCGCCAGGACGAGATGGGCATCGAGCCCGCTCCCGTCGCCGTCACCCTTGCTGACACCGGCGGCCCGGCCCGCGCCGGCCCGGGGCCCGGGGCCGGTCTCCTCCGCCACCGGCCCCGGCCGGCTCCCCGGATGGGTCCGGCCCGGGTCGGTCCGGCCCGGCGCGGATCCGCCCGCTGCCGGTCCGCCCGCCACAGGTCCGCCCGATACCGGTCCGCCGCCTGCCGGTCCGCCCGGTGTCCGCCCGCCCGTTGTCATACCGTTCCCGTCCAGCGGTCGCGCAGCCCCGCCAGCACCGCGATGGAGACCGCCAGCAGGACCAGGCTGAGGGCGATCGCCGCCGCCGGGTCGTCCTGGAGGGCCAGGTAGACGGCGAGCGGCATCGTCTGGGTGCGGCCGGGGAAGCTGCCCGCGAAAGTGATGGTGGCGCCGAACTCGCCGAGCGCGCGCGCCCACGCCAGGACCGCGCCGGCCGCCACCCCCGGCATGATCATCGGCAGGGTGACCCGCCGGAAGGCGGTGAAGCGGGACGCGCCCAGGGTCGCCGCGGCCTCCTCGTAACGGGTGTCGGCGGCCCGCAGGGTGCCCTCCACGCTGATCACCAGGAAGGGCATGGCCACGAACGCCTCCGCCACCACCACCCCCGCGGTGGTGAACGGCAAGGTGATGCCGAACCAGGAGTCCAGCCACCGTCCGACCACTCCGTTGCGGCCCAGCGCCAGCAGCAGCGCCACGCCGCCCACCACCGGCGGCAGCACCAGCGGCAGCGTCACCAGGGCCCGGACGATCCGCCGGCCCGGGAAGACGGTGCGGGCCAGCAGCCAGGCCAGCGGCACGCCCAGCACCAGCGCGACCGCCGTCGCGGTGGTCGCCGTCTCCAGCGACAGCCGCAGCGCCTGCCAGACCGACGCGCTGGTCAGCTGCTGCGGCAGGGTCCGCCACGGCGCCCGGATGAGCAGCGCCAGCAGCGGCAGCAGCAGGAACGCCAGACCGATCAGGGCCGGCAGCAGCAACGGCAGCGGCGGGCCGCCGCCCTGGAACAACCGTCCGCCGATCCGCGGGCGTCCCGGCACCCGCGGGCGCCCCGGCCGGACCGCGACGGGTCCGGCCGGGGCATCGACGAGCTGCTCGGTGGTACGGCGCGTCACGGGTTGAGGAAGCCCGCTTCGGTCAGCACCTTCTGGCCCAGGGAGGACTCCACCAGCGCGATGAACGCCTGCGCGCCGTCGGCGTTGGGCGCGCCCTTGAGCTCCACGATCGGGTACGCGTTGATCGCCTTGGCCGACTCGGGGAAGTTCACGCCGTCCACCTTGCCGCCGGCCGTCTGGACGTCGGTCTTGTAGACGACCGCGGCGTCGACCTCCTTCAGCTCCACCTTCGTCAGCGCCGACTTGACGTCCTGCTCGTACGACACCGGGGTGAGCTTGAGGTTGCTGGCGGTCAGCGCGGTCTGCGCCGCCGATCCGCACGGCACGGTCTTGGCGCACAGCGCGACCTTCAGACCGGATCCCGTCAGGTCCTTCAGGGTCCTGATGTGCTTGGGGTTGCCGGGCAGAGTGGCGATCTCCAGCTGATTGCGGACGAAGGTGGTCGGCGTGCCGTCGCCGTCGCCCTTGTCCGTGACGGTCTTCATGGTCTTCGGACTGGCCGCCGCGAACACATCGGCGGGCGCGCCGCTGGTGATGCTGGCCGCCAGGGTGTCGCTGCCGCCGAAGTTGAACGACACCTTGGCGCCGGGATAGGCGGTCTCGAACTGCTTGCCGAGTGTGGTGAAGCTCTCTTTCAGCGAAGACGCCGCGAACACCACCACTGTGCCGGACACCTTCGGTGAACCGGACGGTGTCGGCGACGCGGAGGAGGGCGCGGACGCCGACGACGACGGCGACGCGTCCGACGACGAATCGGAGTCCGAGGAGCAGGCCGTCAAAACCAGCAGGGCGGCGGCGCCGCCTGCCGCCAGGCACAACGTGCTGCGCCGCGCGAAACGGGTGGTCACAGGATGTCATCCTCTCTGCCGCGTACGGTGACGCGGGTACGCCTACCTCGGTATTCGCGATGGTAGCGCCGCATCTGCGAGGGCAATGCCGGCTGAAGCATTGCAGAATCCGAACGATCCGAGCATTCCCCCGGGCTTGTGCGATCACACGGTCGCAGCCCTCGTAGTCGGCCTCCCGGCAGCTTCGCGCAAGCCCCGGCAACTTCCCGCGGCTTCCCGCACCTTCCCCGGCTTTCGGCGCACTCGGTGGTCCCGGCGGTCTTGCGGTTCCCGGCGAACAGGCGCATATGAGAGGTGTGACGGCATTTCACGGCCGCGTCCGCGCGGTATCCGACGCAGAATCCTCGCAACCGCAACCGCAACCGCAACCGCAACCGCAACCGCAACCGCAACCGCAACCGCAACCGCGACCCACGGCCCCGGATCCGCGATCCGTGGCACTGCTGGGCGATCTCGCCCGGCCCACCCGCCTCACCGTCACCGCGCTGCGCGCCTGGCCCGAGCGGGACATGGACGTCAGCTTCGAGTGCGCGACCAGCGGCGTACAGCGCCATCGCTTCCGCGGCCCGCTGCTGTACGACGTGCTCGTGGCGGCCGGCCCCGCCTTCGGACCGGCCGGCCGCCGGGACCGGTTGCGGTTCCTGATCACGGTCACCGGGCTCGACGGACATCTGGCGCTGCTGTCCTGGGCGGAGATCGACCCCGACTTCTGCGGCGCCCCAGTGCTGCTCGCCACCTGGGCGGACGGAGCGCCGCTGGACGGCCCGGGGCCCCAACTCGTCGTTCCCCAGGACCGGTGCGGCGCCCGTCACATCAGCGGCATCAGCGCGGTCCGGGTGGCCGCCCACCTGCCCGCCCCGGCCGGCTGATCCGGCGGCCGCGGGGGCGGGCAGGGCCGGACCGGGCCGGCGGGCAGCTGCCGCGCCCGCGCCCGATCCGGCCGCGCCGGATCACTCCGACGCGTCGCCCACCACGGTTCCGCCGGGGACCAGCGCCAGTTCGGCGTGCTCGGGTTCGCCGTCCGTGCCCCCGCGCAGCCGCCGCCCCGAGGCGGGTATCAGCATCGCGGCCAGCGCGGCCACGACGAGCGCTCCGGCCAGCATCGCGAAGCCGTGGGTGTAACCCGCCTCGCGGGGCAGCCCGTCGGCGGCCGGGTCGGCGGTGACGATGCTGGCCATCAGGGCCGCGCCGATGGAGCCGCCGATGGTACGGATGTTGGCGTTCATCCCGCTGGCCACGCCGGTCTGCTCCGGCGGCACCGCGCTGACGATCAGGCTGGACATGGCCGAGAAGGCCAGCCCGAAGCCGACGCCCATGACGGCGGTGGCGAGGAACAGCTCCCACTTCTCCTGGTGCGCGAAGGCCAGCAGGGCCATCGAGACCAGGCCCACGACGCAGCCGATCACCACCACGGCCTTGGCGCCGATCCGGCGGGCGAAGCTGCCGGCCCACATCCCGACCATGAACATCGTGACGGTGGACGGCAGCAGGATCAGGCCCGACTCGGTGATGCTCGCGCCGAACCCGTAGCCGGTGCTCTTCGGGGTCTGGACGAATTCGGGCAGGAAGGCGAAGACCGCGTACATGCCCACGCCGATCAGCAGCGCGACCAGGTTGTTGGTCCACACCGCCGTCCGGCGCATCATGTTCATGTCGATCAGCGGGGCGGCGGCCCGCCGTTCGACCTCGACCCACGCCACGGCCAGCACGACCGCGGCGATCAGCAGGCCGACGACCTTGCCCGAGCCCCAGCCCCAGGTCGGCGCCTCGCTCAGGGCGACGAGCAGCGCGACCAGCCAGGCGGACAGCAGCAGCGCGGGCGGCCAGCTGATCTTTCCCTCGGTCCGCACCGGCGACTCCGGTACGAAGAAGTGCGCGGCGACCGCGGCCGCCACGGTCAGGATCATCGGCAGCCAGAACAGCCAGTGGTAGTCGAGCGCGTTGACGATCGGCCCGGCCAGCACGATGCCCAGACCGGCGCCGACCGCGCTCAGCGAGGCGATCGCGCCGACGGCCCCGGCGAGCTTCTCCTTGGGGAACTCGTCCCGGATGATGCCGAAGGCCAGCGGCAGCACACCGCCGCCGATGCCCTGGATGACGCGGGCGACGATCATGACCGTGACATTGGTGGCCAGCGCGGCCAGCAGTGAGCCGACCGACAGGGCCACGAGGGTCGCGACGAACACCCGCTCCTTGCCGACCATGTCGCCGATCCGGCCCATGATCGGCGTGAAGATCGACGCGGACAGCAGATAAGCCGTCAACACCCAGGTGACGGTGTTCTGGTTGGTGTGCAGGTCGACCGCGATGGTCCCCAGTACCGGGGTGACCAGCGACTGGAGCAGCGCGTAGGCGGCGACTGCCGCCGCCAGCACCGCGAACGTGACCTGATGGTGCGTGCGTCGGGTCTCTGACGCCATGGGACTCCCTCGCCCGTCCTGGTAAGCGGAATCTCCATTCCGCCAGCGCCGGACAGACTATCGCATGAGGAATCCCGGTTCCGTTTCGGTGGGGAGGCACGGGTCCCGCCCGGGTCCGCCGATCGGCCGGGGACCGGTCACGCCAACGGGCCCCGCCCCCGTACACGACGGGGCGGGGCCCGGATTGCGGTTGGTGCCGGCTCCCGGCGCCGCGACGGTCCGTCACGGCGCCCGGGTGGGTTCGAGCGGATCGGTTCGACGCCCGCCGCCGGCCAGGGCGCCGTCGGCGGGCGGGACAGGACGGGCGGTCGGCCGGAAGTCGGCCGTCAGAAGCGGGCCATCTGCCCGTTGCCGGCATCCGAGGCGGACTGCCATGCCTGCATGCCTGCCCGGGATGCCTCCCTGGCCTGCCGCCATTTGACGGCCGCCTGCTCGGAGGGTGTCGTGTCCATCCGGTCGAGCATCCGGCGACCGGCGGTGACCAGGGCGAAGCCCGCGATCGCCATACCGGTCCAGGCCAGCGCCGCGCCCGCCGCGGTCAGAACCGCCCCGGTCCTGACGAGCCGCGAGTCGATCTCGATCATCCGCTGAGGCTGCTGAGGGGTCATGCGTTCAGCATGCGAGGCCCGCCACCGCTCCGCATCCGGGGTGCCGCCATCCGCGTGCGGCCGTGCGCCGCCGCGCCTCAAGGCCGGCCGGGGCCGGCCGGGGCCGGCGGGATCGGCACCGCGGAAAGACGCCATATCGACAATCCAGGTGGCGCAGGGCCTTCATCAGGACGGGGGAAGACCACCGGGCGCAGGGATGGCCGGCGGGGCGGGGAGGCACCTGACCAGCGACGAGCCGGACAACAGACAGGGCGGGCCATGGCATCGGGATTGGCGGTCGGAACCTTCGGCATCTTCAGCCCGGAACTGCGCGCGGAGGAGCCGGCCCGCCAGGCGGGACTCGGGGAGGCGGCGGCCGAGCTGGAGGAGTTGGGCTTCGGCGCGCTCTGGCTCGGCGGCAGCAGCAGCGTGCGGCACGCCGCGAAGCTCGCCGCCACCACCAAGCGGATCGTGCTGGCGACCGCGATCTCCAGCATCTGGTGCGAGCCCGCGCGGGTGGTGGCCGAGCAGCGGGCGGGTCTGGAGCGGCTGCACCCGGACCGGTTCGTCCTGGGGCTGGGCGCGAGCCACGCGGAGCTGGTACCGGACTACCGGCGGCCCCGCGCCACCATGGCCGCCTACCTCGACGCCCTGGACACCGCGGCGAGCCCGGTGCCGGCCGGGCGCCGGGTGCTGGCGGCGCTGGGGCCGAAGATGCTCCGGCTGGCCCGGGACCGCTCGGCCGGCGCGCTTCCGTATCTCGTCGGCCCGGAGTACATCGCCAAGGCCCGCGGGGTGCTCGGCGACGAGCCGCTGCTGGCCCCCGAGGTCTCGGTGGTGCTGGAAAGCCGCCCGGACAAGGCGCGGGAGATCGCCCGCGGCTTCCTCCCGCACTACTTCCAACTGCCCAACTTCGAGGCGAATCTGCGGCGACTCGGCTTCACCGACCGCGATTTCGCCGGCCGCGGCAGCGACCGGATGGTGGACGAACTCGTCGTCTGGGGCACCGACGAGGCGGTGCGCGCCCGGCTCGCGGAGTTCCTGACCGCCGGAGCCGACCACCTGGCCCTCCAGATCCGGCGGGAGCCGGGAGCGCTGGGGGCGCCGCGCCAGGCCTGGCGCCGGCTGGCCGGAATCCTCGAACTCACCGCCTGAGGACGGCCCGCGCGAGCGGTACGTCCGCGCCGCCCGCCGACATGCCGCCGCCCCGCGGCCGGGGTAACGTCGCGACCACGGCCGCAACCGACTCGGACATCGACCAGGAGTCCCGCGATGCCTCTGCACGGCGCATACGAACCGAGCCCCCGTCCCGGCGTCCGGGACCAGGTCGCCCAGTACGAGGCGACCGACGGCGCGCAGGGCCGGCTCTTCCGGGGGCGGCCGGTGGTCATCCTGACGTCCAGAGCGGCGAAGACCGGGGTGCTGCGCAAGAATCCCCTGATCAGGGTCGAGGACAACGGGCGCTACGCGGTGGTTTCCTCCGACGGCAGCGCCCCCACTAATCCGGCCTGGTATCACAACGTCAGCGCGCATCCGGAGGTCGAACTGCAGGACGGCGCGGTCAGACGCGATATGCGGGCCCGTGAGGTGCACGGGGCCGAGAAGGCCGAATGGTGGCAGCGGGCCCTTTCGGTGTACCCCGAGTACTCCACCTACCAGAAGAACGTCGACCGTGAGATCCCGGTCTTCGTGCTGGAGCCGGTCGCCGACTGAGCCGTTCCCGGCGATCACCCGGCGGGACAGCGGCTCGGTGGTACGGCTGTTCCGGCCCGGGCCACTGGCCCGGCCCGGGGTTCCCGGTGGATGATCGGGCCGATGACAGGCGCCCGCCGACCAGCACAGAACGGACTCCGCCGTGAGCATGGCCTACCTCGCACAGCCCGACCAGCAGCAGAAGCTCGAATGGCTCGACGGGGGAGTGTTCTCGGTACTCCTGGACAGCGCGGCCACCGACGGACAGTTGACCGTCGGACGGTTCACCGTCAGCAAGGGTGAAGCGCCGCCGTACCACACGCACACCCGTGAGGACGAGGTCTTCATGCTGATCAAGGGCACCGCGCTGCTGTGGTGCGACGACCAGGAGATGGAGCTGTCGGAGGGCGGGATCGTCTTCCTGCCGCGGAACGTCCCGCACAGCTACCGCATCACCTCCGACACGGCCGACCTGCTGATGATGTGCACCCCCGGCGGCATCGAGGGCATGTTCCGGCATGCCGGGCGCGATCTGGCGACCCCCCGGCCGGAGGGCTTCGAGATCTCCCGGGACCGCATGGCCGAGGCCGCCGACCTGTACGGCCAGATCATCGTCGGCCCGCCCCGCTGACGTCGGCCGGCCGCCTCGAACTCTCCCCGCACCCGCCTTGTCGAAGAAGGCCCACAGCAGGATGCAGCGACGACCGCCGGGCGTGGCGCGAATCAGCCCGGTCCGCACGGACGGCAGGCCGCTGACCAGCGCATATGCCAATTCGTCGTGCCGCCATCCGGGTTACAAGGCGAGAATCACCCTAATGCGCCAAAACGAAAGACTCGGATAAACCTACTTTAATCGCTGTCTCTTCCCTTGGCCGTCACGGGTCAGATCTTGAGGAAACGCGGCCTGCCGGCGGGGAGAGCTGATCGGCGATCCAGCACGTACCAGGGGTCGCCGTGGGACTTTCCATTTCCCCAACAGGAGTAGGCCCCCTCGATGAAATTGACCATCCCCGGCGTGCCTCGTTGGCGTGCCGCTTCCACTTCGATCGCATCGGTCGCCCTGCTGGCCGGCACCGTGGTCGCGGTCACCCCGACGCAGGCGAGCGCCATCGCGACAGCTGTTCCGCTCGGCACCGCCACCAGTTTCGCGGTCCTGGGCGGCCAGACCGTGACGAACACCGGTCCCAGCGTGATCACCGGCGATCTGGGCGTGAGCCCCGGCACGGCGATCACGGGCTTCCCGCCCGGCCTGGTGAACGGGGCCACCCACTCCGCCGACGCGGTCGCGCTGCAGGCGCAGACCGACCTGACCACGGCGTACAACGACGCCGCCAGCCAGGCGCCCGACGCCAGCATCGCGGGTGACATCGGGGGCCTGACCCTGGCGCCCGGCGTCTACAACGGGTCGTCCTCCATCGGCATCACCGGCCCGCTCACCCTGGACGCGGCCGGTGACCCCAACGCGGTCTGGGTCTTCCAGATCGGCTCGACGCTGACCACGGCCTCCGCCAGCCAGGTACTCCTGGTCAACGGGGCCTCGCCGTGCAATGTCTTCTGGCAGATCGGCAGTTCGGCCACCCTCGGTACCAACAGCACCTTCGTCGGCACCATGATGGCGCTGACCTCGGACACGCTGAACACCGGAGCGACCGTCAACGGCCGGGTGCTGGCGCGCAACGGCTCGGTCACCCTCGACACCAACAACGTCACCCGGCCCTCCTGCGGCACGGTGACCGGCGGTACGACCACCGGGACCACCACGGGCACCACGACCGGTACGACGACCGGTACGACGACCGGCGGGCTGATCACCGGGGGCGTCACCACCGGCGGTACGACCACCGGCGGCCTGCTCGGCGGGGTGCTGGGCGGGGTGCTCGGCGGCGTCACCACCGGCGGCACGACGAGCGGCGCCCTGGGCGGTGTCACGACCGGCGGTACCACCGGCGGCAGCATCACCGGCGGCTCCATCGGCGGCAACGTCACATCGGGCAACACGGCCGGCAACACCGTGGGCAACACGGCAGGGAACATCGGCGGCGGCAACGGTGGCGGTCAGAACTGCCACTGCGTGCACCGGCCCCCGCACCACGGCGGCCACAAGCCCCCGAACAAGCCGGTCGACCACCCGAAGCCGCACAAGCCGGGCCACAAGCCGGGCAAGCCCCACAAGCAGCCCAAGAAGAAGTGCGCCAAGAAGCCGCACGGCCCCGACCAGGACAAGGACCACCAGAAGAAGGACCACCAGAAGCACGACCACGAGAAGCCGGCCAAGCAGTACTGACCCCGGCTGGCGGTACCGGCGGCGTGCGGCGGAGCGATTCACCTCCGCCGCACGCCGCCGGACGTCCGCCCGGCACACGCGAGTTCAGCGGCAGAGTTGCGAGAGGAGGGGCCGGGATGACATCGACTGGCCCGACAGACATGGTGCGGACCGGCGGTGAACCGAAGGCGGTGACCACCGGGGAGACCGCCGAGGTGACCGCCGAGGTGACCGCGGCAATGGCGGCCGGGGCGACGGCCGGGGCGCCGCAGTCCGCCGGCATCCGGCCCGGCGCGCCGCCCGGCACGGGACGCCCGCGTGGGCGAGTGCCGGACCGGCCCCCCGCAAACCCGGCGGGACTGCGGGAGTTGCCGCCGCCGCTGCGTCTGGCGACCAAGGCCGCCGCGGCCTCGCTCGTCCTGATCTCCCTGCTCCACGTGGCCTTCGTGTTCCTGCACGTGGCCCCCGCGAATCAGATCTCGCAGCGCTACGCCCGGCCGATCCAGAGCTGGATCTATCCCTTCTTCGAGCAGAACTGGCGGCTGTTCGCGCCGGAGCCGGAATCGGCCGTCCCGCAGATCTCGGTCCGCGCGGCGTCCACCGCCCCCGACGGATCCCGGCAGGTCGGCGGCTGGCTGGATCTGACCGCGATCGACAATGCCGACGTCCGGCACAGCGTCTTCCCGAGCCACACCGCACAGAACATGCTGCGCCGGGCTTGGAGCGGCTACCTCGACACGCACGGCAACAGCGACACCCCGTCCTCGGAACGCGCCGCGATGTGGCAGGAATACCTGCGGAACATCGCTGCCGAGCGCGTCGCCGCGAACCGGCACGGCGCCTTCACCGCGATCCAACTGCGGGTACGCACCGCGCCCGTGGCGGGTCTCGACGCGACCGGCCACCCGCTGGCGACCCCCTCCTCCGCGGTCAACACCCGGTTCCTGCCCTGGTGGAAGGCGAGCACCCATGACCACTGACCAGTTGGCAACCGCCGCGCCGGCACCGGGCGGCCGCATCGAGCCGGTGGCCGGGCCCGCGCGGAGCGCCCACTCGCTCCTGGACCGGGGGTTCACCCTGCTGACCCGCGGGGCCGTCTCCCTCTACGCCGCCGCGGCGCTGCGCATCGGCTACGGGCTGATCTATCTGGCCTTCCTGCTGCGGGAGTTCCCGCACCGCGACGAGATCTGGGGCCCCGACTCGCCGTGGACCCCGGCACTGGCCACCGAGTTGTTCCGGCAGACGGGGTGGTTCAGCTTCCTCACCTTGTCGGACAGCAGGGTGTACCTCGACGTCTGCTACCTGGCCGCTCTCGCCGTCTGCGCGCTGTTCATGCTCGGCTGGCGGACCAGGGCGACGTCGATCCTGTTCGCGGTCGTGGTGGCGGCCTTCCACGCGCGGGCCATCTTCATGACCGACGGCGGCGACAACCTGATCCTCCTGATGGCCCTGTACCTCACCTGCACCGCCAGCGGCCGCCGCTGGTCCCTCGACGCCCGCAGGACCGCCCGCCGCGCGGGCGCCGGCCGCCTCGACCGCTGGGCACTGTGGCGCGCGACCAGCGACCTGTGGTCGCAGGCGGCGGTGGCCCGCGGCTGCCTGGTCACCGCCCTGCACAACTGCGCCATGCTCGTCATCGCCGCCCAGGTCTGCCTGCTGTACGGCTCGGCCGGGCTGTACAAGGTGCAGGGCGCCAGCTGGCAGAACGGCACCGCGCTGCACTACGTGCTGAACCTCGACCTCTTCAGGCCCTGGCCGGCGCTGTCGGCCGTGGCGGACAGCCACCCGCTGTTCGTCGCCGTGTCCAGCTATCTGACCGTGCTGCTGCAAGTCGCCTTTCCGTTCGCCCTGTTCAGCCGGCTCAAGTACGTCGTCCTCGTCATGCTGCTGGGCATGCACCTGGGCATCGCCGTCCTGATGGGCCTGCCGATCTTCTCCGGCGCCATGATCGTGGCCGACGCCGCCTTCCTGCCCGACCGCTTCTACCGCTCGGCGGCCCGCCTCGGCCGCCGCGCCCTGGGGCGGGTCCGGTCCGGCCCGCCGGTGACGCCGCCGCGGCGGACCGGGCTCGTACCGACCCAACCGGGGGACACGGAACCGGCCGCGCAGGCCCCGTAGCCCCGTCCGCCCGTCGGGGCCCGGGACCGCAGCGGCCCGGCGGGGCCCGGGCCTCGGTCCTCCCGGCGGCCCGGGGCCAATCCCCGCGTCGATCCGGACCTGCCCGCGACCGCGGCGGGGCCGCGCGTCGGATGGCGAACCTCCGTCATCTGCGGAAGGGTGGAGCAGCGGCGGTCCGCAGGCCCGTCGGGGAACCGCCCGCCGGACAGCCAAGGAGGCCACTCGCGTGCACGAGTCCGCCGAACCCCAGCCGCGGCAGCCCGGCCCGGGCGTCGTCGCCCGCCACGTCACCGAGCGCCGCGACGCGTTGGGCATGAGCGAGGACACGCTGGCCACCGAGGCGTGCATGGCGCCGCGCTATCTGCGGACCCTGCTGGACGCGGACCTCGACTTCGACCCCGGCGGTCTGGTCCGGGTCGCTGCGGCCCTGCACCTGACCTACCGGGAACTGCTCGAAGGGCCGAGCGAGCCGCCACCCGGGCGGACCGGGGCGGCGCCCCACCCCGTTCTCGTCCGGATGACCGCGACCGAGTGCTGGGACAAGCTCGGCGCCCAGGGGGTGGGCCGGGTGGCCGTGGCCGTCGAGCCGGCCCCCGCGGTGCTGCCGGTCAATTACGCGGTGGACGACGGGGCGATCCTCTACCGGACCGCCCCGCACGGCGTGGCCGGTCCCGAGTCCGGCACGGAGGTGTCCTTCCAGGTCGACCGGATCGACGACCGGATGAGCAGCGGCTGGACGGTGCTCATCACCGGCGAGGTCGAGCGGATCGACGACCCGGAGACCGTCGAGCGGCTGACCGCGCGGCACACCACGAGGCCGTGGGCCGGCGGCGACCGCCCGCTGTGGATCCGCATCCGTCCGGACAGCGTCACCGGACGCCACATCGGGCGCACCTGAGGCCGGGCAGCCGCGGGCCCCGGCCGCCGCCCCGATTGCCGCCCCGGCCGATCGGCCGCATCGTGGAGACATGGCGCTCGGGTCGACGGCAGGACAGCTGAGCGGTTGGGCCGTCGAACGGACGGGGCCGATCGCCTCGGGTCCGCTGGCCATGGTCCGCCGCCCCGTACCCGAGCCCGGCCCCCACGACCTCCTGCTGCGGGTGGAGGCATGCGGGGTGTGCCGGACGGACCTGCACCTGGCCGAGGGCGACCTGCCGCCGCACCGGCCGTCCACCGTCCCCGGACACGAGATCGTCGGCCGGGTGATCGCCGCCGGGGAGCGCACCTCGCGGTTCCGGCTTGGTGCGCGGGTCGGCGGCGCCTGGCTGCGCGACACCTGCGGCACCTGCCGCTACTGCCTGCGGGGCCAGGAGAATCTCTGCCCGGCGTCCCAGTACACCGGTTGGGACGCCGACGGCGGCTTCGCCGACATCACGGTGGTCCCCGAGGACTACGCCTACGCGCTGCCCGAGGACGCGGAAGCGGCGCAGTTGGCGCCGCTGCTGTGCGCCGGGATCATCGGCTTCCGCGCCCTGCGCCGCAGCGAACTGCCGCCGGGTGGGCGGCTCGGCATCTACGGCTTCGGCGCCTCGGCCCATCTGGCCCTGCAGGTGGCCCTCGCCGACGGGGCGCGCGTCCACGTCCTGACCCGCGCCGAGCAGGCCCGCCGACTCGCCCTGGAACTGGGCGCGTCCTCCGCGCGGGACGCCGACGACGCGCCTCCCGAACCGCTCGACTCGGCGATCCTCTTCGCGCCGGTCGGCAACCTGGTGCCGGTGGCGCTGGCGGCGCTCGACCGCGGCGGGAAACTCGCCGTGGCCGGCATCCACCTCACCGACATCCCGGCCCTGAACTACCAGCGGCACCTGTTCCAGGAGCGGGATCTGCGCAGTGTCACCTCCAACACCCGCCAGGACGGCCGGGACTTCCTCGCCACCGCCGAACGCATCGGGATCCGCGCCACCGTCACCACGTATCCGCTGAGCCGGGCGGACCAGGCACTGGCGGACCTGGCCGCCGACCGGGTGAACGGCGCCGCGGTGCTGATCCCGGGCGGCGGCTGACGGCCACCGGAGCATCGGCGGTCGCCACCCGGGATCGGCCGTCGTCGGCCGTCGTCGGCCGCCGTCAGCCGCTGACCGGCGCGGTCCAGCGGATGCGCGTGCTGCACAGCGACACCAGGCCCGCCGACGCGGCGACCGCGCCCAGACCCCAGACCAGTCCGCTCGCGTTCGCTATGAAACCGATGACCGGCGGCCCGGCGAGCAGCCCCACCGTTCCCATCGTCGCCACCACGGTGAGCGCGTCCGAGCCCTGCTTGGCCGCGGCCACGTACACGCAAGGGGTCACCGCGGCGATGCCGAGGCCCACGCAGGCGAAGCCGATCAGGGCCGGCACCACGCCGCCGCTGAGCAGCGCGAGGGCCAGTCCCGCCCCGGCCAGGGCGCTGCCGGCCCGGACGATCACGCCGTCGCCCCAGCGGCTGCGCCAGCCGTCGGCGAACACCCGGGCCAGCACCATCATCACCGAGACGACCGCGATCCCCATGGGGGCCAATTCCGCCGACGCCTTGGCGACATCCTTCAGGTACAGCGCCGACCAGTCGTTCATGGCGCCCTCGGTCACCGTGCCGAACACCATCGCGGCCCCCAGCCACAAGGTCACCCGCGACGGCAGGGTCCAGCGGCCGCGCTGCTTGTCCTGCCCGCTGTCCGGACCGTCCCGACCCTCCTGGCCGCTGCTGTCCGCGGGCCGGTCCGCCGTCAGCAGCCCCGTCGCGGGCAGCCCGACGACGAGCAGCATCAGCGCGGCGGCCACCGCGAAGTGGACGGCCACCGTCGGCGTCACGGCGTTCATGCCGGACGCCAGCAGCGCCGCGGCCAGCGACCCGCCGCTGAAGGTGGCGTGCAGCTTCGACATGGCGTTGCGCTCGTGGGCGACCTCCAGCGCCGCACCCTGCGCGTTCATCGCGACGTTGAGGCAGGCCACGAGAGCGCCGTCGCACGCCATCACCAGCAGGGCGACCGGATAGTCGGGCAGCGCGGACATGGCGAGCAGCAGCAGGGCCAGGCCGGCCGCCGAGGCCAGCGCCAGGTGCTTGGATCCCATCCTTCTCATCAGCATGGTGACCAGTGGGAACGCGGCCACCGCACCGATACCGGTGGCCATCAGCAGCAGACCCACCTCGGCGGCGGTCAGGCCGAGGTGCGACTTGATCGCGGGGAGCCTCGACGCCCACGTGGCGTACTGGAAGCCCAGGGAGAAGAACAGCGCCGAGATGGCCACCTGCCCTTGGCGGAACGGATCGCGAACGCGGTACATCAGGTTCATCCCACTTCGTCTCGTGCTGGTGATCCGCCCGGCTGACCGCCGACCGTTGTCGGGGTCCCGGCCTCTTCCGACCGCAGGGCCATGGACATGTACACAGAACTCGGCCCGTAGCTCGCGGAGTTCACGGCGCCGGGCCGGGGGGTGAAGCCGTTCGCCGACCAGAAGGTGTGGCTGCCGTCGACCGCGACCAGGGAGATCTGCTCGTATCCCTGCTGCCGGGCGCCGGCCGTCAGATGGCGCAGCAGACGCTTCCCGAGTCCTCGGCCGCGAAGGTCCCCGGCGACGACGAGATCGTGCAGATGCAGGTTGCGCGAACGGAAGACGACCTCTTCCGGGCGGGTGAGGTCGGGGAATTCCAACGCCGGGTACGGCAGGGCCAGCAGATAACCGGCGAGCCGGTGCCCGAGATCCAGTACGCAGCAGGTCGTCGGCGATGCCCAGACCTTTGATTCCAGCGCGGACCGGTCCTCGGATATCCCCATGGCGGCGTAGGCGGCGGCTTCGAGGGCCACGATGCCGTCCCAGTCCTCGGCGCCGACCGGCCGCACCCGCCCGTCCGGTTCCATCTACTGTCCGCCTTCCGTCCGGGTGACGCACGTATAGGGCAGCGGACTGAAGCCGTTGAAGCCCTGCGTCATGTAACTGACCGCGTAGGCACCGCTGGACAGCACCCAGACCGGGTCGCCGGACGCGATCGACTCGGGTACCCGGACCGGGCCGTGCGCGCGGGAGTAGGCGTCGTCGCTGTCGCAGGTGGGCCCGGCGACGGTGGCCAGGACGGACGGGGTGTCCTGGTGGGTGGGAAAGGCGAATCGGTACTGCAGCTCGTCCATCTCGAACAGGCCGTTGAACTTCCCGCAGCTCAGATACAGCCAGTGCTGGGGATCGCCGTTCGCCGCGTGCCGTGTCGTCAGCCGCGAGACGTGCGCCCGGATGGCGCCGTGGTCGGCGACGAGATACCGGCCGGGCTCCACCAGGAATTCCAGCTCGCTCCCCGCCGCCTCCCGGCAGTGCTGCATGCCCTCCCGGATCACCGCGAACATCTTGTCGATCGGCGGGTCGAGCGGCCTGCCGCGCTTGTCCACGTAGCCGAGGGCCGGCAGACCGCCGCCGAGATTGACCTGACGCAGCACTGTGCCCCGCCCCGCCAATTCAGCCAGGACGTCCACCAGTTGATCGATGGCCCGCCGCCAGGCACTGGCCGTCATCTGCTGGGAACCCACGTGCACCGACAGGCCGGCCGCCTCCAGGCCCGCCTCCCGCGCGGTTTCCAGTACGGCCACCGCGTCGGCCGCCGAACAGCCGAATTTCTTGCTCAGGCCCCACAGCGCGCCCTCGCCGTCGGTGGCCAGTCGGCAGAACACCCGGGAACCCGGGGCGTGAGCGGCGATCGCCCTGACATCTTCGAGGCTGTCGGTGGCGAAATCCCTGATACCGAGGCGGTGGGCCTCGGCGATGTCCGTGTCGGACTTGATGGTGTTGCCGTAGTGAATTCTGCCGACCGGAATACCGGCGGCCAGCGCCTGCCTGATCTCATTGAGGCTTGCCGCGTCGACGCCGCTGCCCTGCCGTCCCAGGCAGGCGAGCACCTCGTCGACCGGGCAGGCTTTCATGGCGAAGCGCACCGACACGTCCGGCAGTTCCCGCCGCAAGGACGCGTAGCGTTCCTCGATCCCGGTGAGATCGAAGACGATCCGGTCGTCGGTGGCGGCCGCCAGCGCGGAGAGCAGAGTGTTCTCGTGCATCATGGACGGTTTCAGCCGGGATGCCGCTGGAGCTGATACAAACCGGTGGTCCGGCTCGTCCGGATCATCGCCGACCAGGTCTCGGTGAGCAGGGCGAAATCCTCGATGTCCCGGCGGGCCTCGTCCAGCAGCCGGGCCCGGCTTTCCGCCAGGAGGTCGGCGAAGCGGGCGTATCTGCCGCCGAGTTTGCGGTAGGTCCGGTCGAGGGCGTCCAGCCGCTGCACGTTCTCGGCGTTGTCCAGCCGGCTGCTCTCCCGCAGGAAGTCGACGATCACCGGCACCCGAATGCCGTGCCGCTCGTCCAGCAGGGCCTCGCCGGCCTTTTCCATCCGGTCGTAGACGGCGTTGAGGTAGAGCATGGACAAGAAGAACTTGGCGAAGCGCATCTGGTACGCCATGAATCCCGCGTCGGTGCGGCGCTCGCCGGTGTAGTAGTTCACGATGTTCCGGTTGTGCAGGACGCCGGGCAGGGTGGCGTCGTGCACGAGGTGGATGAGGAAGTAGTCGCTGCCTATCGTGTCGGTGGCCGGCATCAGCGGCACCTGTTCGTGCACTCCGCGGAAGGCGATGTTGCACATGTCGACCCGCATGGGGTCGACCAGGGTCAGCACCGAGTGGTCCCGGGTGAACGTCTCGGCGCCGGCGCCGCGGAAGGAGTCGTCGGCGAACTGCCGCTTGTCCTGCGCCGACCAGTGGAAGGGCGCCCACAGGCCGACCACCTCGTAGTAGACGTCCGGGTCGATCCGGTACATCTCCTCGATGTCCACGGACATCTCGCCGACGAAGGAACTGCCCACCATGGACACGGGTTTGTCCGCGTGCCGGGCGTCCAGCGCGGTCTCGGTCACCGCGCCCGCCGCGTCGGCCGCCCGCTCGCCGAGCGAGAGCAGCTCATGGTGGATGGGGAAGACCGGCTCGCCCGCGAGGAGTTGGTAGCGGCTGTCCGAGTCCCTGCGGTGCACGGACGCACATCCGAGCGCGGCGGCGATCAGGAAGGCGCGATTGGTGCAGGCCCCGTAGGAAAGCCGGGCCGGGAGCATGAGGTCGAGCAGCAGTTCGGGCTTGTCCAGCCCGGCCCGACCGATCACCCGCGCCAGGAATTCCCGCTGCTGGGCTTCGCCGAGATGGTGCGCGACCACACCCGGTACGGCGGGCAGGTCGCGGAGAACCTGCCCGTGCCGGGCGGCGGCGGACTCCTCGCTGGAGTCCAGGACCAGTAGGTGGACCTCGACGCCGAAGTTCTCGGCGGCGTAAACCGCCTCCTGGTGCACCGCGGAAATCGTCTCGGCGCAGGGCCGGTTGGTGGGAAGGGCCAGACAGATCTTGCGCACGGCTACGCTCCGGTCGCCTGGTCGGCGTTCCGCGGGTGCCAGGAGTCGAGCCCCAGCAGCTTGGCGCCCAGCTCGGTCAGGGTCGCCGGGCCGTAGCGGAGCGACTCGTGCCGGACGGGGTCACCGACCAGCGTCTTGTTCCACTCCGGGGTGCTGAGGGTGCGCCAGGACTCGACCCGGGAGCGGCGCAGTTCCCGGTGCGACTCCAGGGCGGGCATCATGGAGAGGTACTGGGCCGAACGGACCCCGTTCGCCGAGGTGTTCGGCGCGACTCCGTGCGCCAGCGCGCCGTTCCAGATCAGCAGGTCCCCGGCCTTGAGGTCGGGCCGGACGACGGGGAACTGCGCCGGATCGGTGTTGGGGCGGATCGGGTCCCGATCGGCCGGCTGGCCCGCCTTCCACTCCTCGAACCGGTGGAAGAGTTCGGGCGCGCACTGGAATCCGCCCTGGTCGGGCTTGGTGTCGTTCAGGGCGATGATCCCCTGCACCCGCTGCGGGAGCACATCGAGGGTGGTGTCGATGTCCCAGTGGAGCTTGATGTCGAATCCGCGCTCGGTGGGGGCGATCAGGGCGCGGTCGCGGTTGTTGATGTTGGGCGGGTTGAGATTGAGCCGGTCCTGGGTCACCCAGAGCTCTTCGCAGTCCCAGACGTCGACGAAGGCGTCGTAGACCCGCTGCGTCTGGCGGCTGTCCCAGAGCAACTGGTGGTGGTACGCCTCCACGAAGCCGTAGATGTGCAGCTCCCGGTCCAGGTCCGAGCGGAATTCACGTTCCTGGTACCAGGTTTCCGGCCGGTCGGGATCGAGCCCCTGGAAGTCCCAGGCGAATTCGAGCAGTTCCTGCGCGGCCCGGGTGGGGATCGCCTGCTCCACCACGACATAGCCGTAGGTCTGCCAGAAGGCGAAGTCCTGCTCGGACAGCACGCGAAGCTTCTGGGTCTTGCGGAGATCGCGCAGGGGTGTCTGCGCGAGATAGGTGTCGCCGTCCGAGCTGAAGTACGGGAGTTCCGAGGAGGCTCGGTAAGGACGGTTGGGCGCCAACAAAAGTCGCTCCATGGTTCGAAGTTCACGAGCGGGCCACCGCAGAGCCGCCCCCGCTGCTGTCGGTGCGCGAGGAAACACGCACGGCAATGGGTGGTGCCGCCGGTGGGAATCGCCTGGTGGCGGGGCGCAGAGACCGCCCGTCCTGCCTGGGTGTTCCCTGTGGGCTCCGCCGGCCAGCTTGCTCGTCCCCCCGGACGTACGCCGCGGTTGTCGCTCGCTGAACTCGCGCAGCACTAAAGTGGACTAGACCAACTCGGAATGTCAAACGCCGAGTTGACCGGACGCGTTGTCCAAGTCGGCGGCGTGGCACGTTGGTTCACATTGCGTCAGCGATGGGGAGCTTACGAAGAAGGAGTATTTTCTGCGCTTTTTCGATGACCGCGACCGGCGGTGGCGATGCTGTGCGGACCAATTCGTTGCCGCATGCATGTGATTACCTACCGCGGGTGACTTCCCGCCATTAGTAGCGGCAGTGCGGGGGTGTGCGCAACGTGGCCGGTGCGTACCGGTCCGCAGTGGGCGCCGGGGCCCTTGACACTGCAGATCGGGCTGAGCCAGTATCCGTTGGTCTGTACCAATGGCCGCCGAGGCGCGACCAGTGCGTTGGTTCTACGTGGAAGGCCCAGTTGATGTCCTCCAGCAAGCACAGCGAGGAGCTGCGACGACTCGCGCTCTCCGTCCTGCAACCGGGTTTCGTCGGCACGCAGGCGCCGGACTGGGTACTGCGGGCCATCGGTGACGGGCTGTCATCCGTGGTGCTCTTCTCCCGCAACATATCCTCGCCCGAGCAGGTGGCCTCGCTGACCGCTCAACTGCGCGCCGAGAACCCGTCCTTGATCGTCGCCATCGACGAGGAGGCGGGCGACGTCACGCGGATCGAATCGTCCACCGGTTCCACCCGGCCGGGCAATTTCGCCCTCGGCGCCGTGGACGACACCGAGCTGACCGCGTCGGTCTCCCGGGATCTGGGCGGCCAGCTGCACGCCGTCGGAGTGAGCCTCAACTACGCGCCCAGCGTGGACGTCAACTCCAACCCCGACAACCCCATCATCGGCGTCCGGTCCTTCGGCGTGGACCCCGAGCTGGTGGCGCGGCATGCCGCCGCCTGGATCCGGGGACTCCAGTCGGCCGGGGTCGCCGCCTGCGCCAAGCACTTCCCCGGGCACGGGGACGTCGCCGTCGACTCCCACCACGGCCTGCCCAGCTACGACGCCGACCTCGACACCATCGCCGCGCAGGCGCTGCCCCCCTTCCGGGCGGCCCTGGATGCCGGGGTGCGCGCGGTCATGAGCGGCCACCTGCTCGTGCCGGCCTACGACGCGCACCTGCCCGCCACCCTCAGCAGCCGCATCCTGGGCGGGCTGCTCCGCAAGGAACTCGGCTTCGACGGCCTGATCGTCACCGACGCCATCGAGATGGGCGCCGTGACCGACCGCTACGGCATCGAGGGTGCCACGGTGAAGGCCGTGGTGGCCGGCGCGGACGCCGTCTGCGTCGGCGGGGAGAGCGCCGGAGAAGGCGTGGCCGACCTCCTCGCCGGGGCGCTGGTGCACGCCGTGCAGTCCGGAGAGCTCACCGAGGCGCGCCTGATCGAGGCGTCCAACCAGGTCCGGGCGTTCGCCGAATGGTCGGCGGGCCTGGCCCGGTCGGTGCCGGTCAATCCGATCAGCGGCGACATCGGCTTCGTCGCCGCCCGCCGCGCGATTCGCCTGACCGGCCCGGTGGACGACATCCTCCCGCTGACCGCGCCCCCGCACGTGGTGGAACTGGTGCCGTCGACCAATCTGGCCATCGGCAAGGAGACGCCCTGGGGCGTCGGTGGCCCGTTGCGCGAGCGGCTGCCCGGCACCACCTTCGTCCGCGTGCACCACCACCAGCTGGTGACCCGCCCCGCCGTCCTCCAGGAGTACGCGCTGGAGCCCGCCGCCGGGCGACCGCTGGTCATCGTCGTGCGGGACGCCACCCGCAACAAGTGGATGGGCCGCGCCCTGGCCGACCTCGCCGGGGTGCGCCCGGACGCGATCGTGGTGGAAATGGGCCTGCCGGGCGACTCCGTCGCCGGCGCCGTCCAGATCTTCACCCACGGCGCCACCGCCGCTTCCGGGGTGGCGGCGGCGGAGGTCCTGGTCGGAGCCCGGTAGCCGGGAGCCGCCGGCCGGGGAGCCCGGGCCCGGACCGTCGCGCCCGGAGCACCGTGCTCGGATCGCCGTGCTCGGATCGCCGTGCTCGGATCGCCGCTCCCGGGACCGCCGTGTCCGCCCGGGCGCGGCGGTCAGCGGGCGACCCGGGAGCGCCAGCGGAGGTAGGGGACCAGCGGAGACCTTCCGTCGAGGTACTTCCAGGGCGTCTCGGTGACCCGTTTGCCCAGCACCCGGAACAGCGGTTGTGCGGCGCGGTGGTCGCCGGCCAGGGCGAAGGCCATCGCGAAGACGTTGAACGTGATGGTCCAGTCCCGCTGCCGGACGAAGGCCGGGTGGCGCACCGAGCGGTCGGCCGCCTCGTGCAGGGCGCCGACCACCTGCGGGCTGCTCAGCTGGAGCGACTCCGGGTCGCCGCCCAGGCTCAGCCACTCCTCCAGGTGGGCCATGGCGACCAGCTCGCCCAGCGCGCTGCCCCCGGGCGCGGCGAGCATCGCCTCCCGGGCGAAGGCGTGCATCCGCTCGTGCGAGCCGCCCCATTTCCGGGACAGCTGCTGCAGGTGCTCCCGGTGCGCGGCCAGGTGACCGGGCGCCCGGCGGCAGGCGGCCTCGAACCGGCGGTCGGCCTCCTGCGGCCCGACCTCCAGGCCCCGGCCGCTGATCTGCAGGAAGTACCAGGGCGCCGCCCACGAGGGCTCGCGCTCGACCACCGCGAAGAGCTGCTCCTCAGCGGTCTCCAGCCGGGCCCGGAAGAGCTTCCGCTGCCGGTCCGGGACGGCGTCGGACTCACCGCGAGCGTGCCACGCCCAGCCGATGTGCCGGGCGGCGGACACCAGCCTCGGCAGCGGATCGCCCGGTTCCGCGGCGATCACCTCGCCGATCCAGCGCTCCACGCCCCAGGCCGTCCGCAGTCCCTCGACCAGGAAGGTCAGATCCTCGCCGTCCCGGGCCGCGGCCAGGTGCGCACGGATCACCGGCCACTGCTCGGCGGTGCCCCGACCGGCCGCCTCGCGCACCGCCGCGAGCCGCAGATCGCCGTACGACAGGTCGAGCACCGGCGTGGGCCTGCGTTTCCACACAAACCGGTCGCCCTCCGCCTGGCGGACGGTCAAACGGCTCTTCCAGTCCATACGACGGCCCTCTCGAACCCAGCAGCGCACCCGAAGCGGGCAGACCCGGCTCCTCCCGATCGACGCCGATCCGACCTGCTATACCTTCGCCCATGTTACGCAACGCGCATTCGACGACGACCCGCGCTCTGCTCCTCGCGCTGGTCCTGATGGTGTCCGCACTGCTCTTCTCGCCCACCACCGCGGTGGCCGACGACGTAAAGGCGCCCGCCGACTTCGTCGCCCTCGCATCGGTCGACCACTCCATAATCCAGGAAATCCGGTACGCGACTCCGCACAATTTCGTCGGAGCGCCCGTGGACGGCTATGTACAGCCGATCTGCATCCTCACCGAGCCCGCCGCCCTGGCACTCCACAAGGTCCAGCAGAAGCTGCTCAGGACCGGCTATTCGCTCAAGGTCTACGACTGCTACCGCCCCCAGCGCGCCGTCGACAACTTCGTCCGCTGGGCGCAGGACCTGAACGACCAGAAGATGAAGGGCGAGTTCTACCCCGACGAGAACAAGACCGACCTGTTCACCGACGGCTACATCGCCGCGCAGTCCGGTCACAGCCGCGGCAGCACCATGGACCTCACCATCGTCAAGCTCCCCGCCGTCCGGACCCGCCCCTATATCCCCGGCGAGCCCCTGGTGCCCTGCTACGCGGCGCGAAGCGCCCGCTTCCCCGACAACTCGATCGACATGGGGACCGGTTTCGACTGCTTCGACACGCTCGCGAACACCCTGGACCCCCGGATCACCGGCGTACAGCTGGCGAACCGCCTGACGCTCAAGAGCGCCATGGAAGCGGCCGGCTTCACCAACCTGCCGGTCGAGTGGTGGCACTACACGCTCAACAATGAGCCCTACCCCTCGACCTACTTCGACTTCCCGATCGCCCGCTCGTCGCTGAGCTGACCGGGAGCCGCGGCTGCTCCACCGCCACGGCGGGCGGCAGCGGCCGCGGCTGCTCCGGATAAATCGCTGGTGCGGTATCGGCGGAACGCGATATCGTCCCCGGAGTTCGTGACGGGCCCGATCGGGCCCCGTCGGTCGTGTGAAGGATCCGGGAGGTGTGACCCGATGGCTGCTTTCGTGATGGGCAATGCCCGTAATCAGCTGATCGTGCGGTTCCTCTCGGTGGTCTCCGGCTGACTTCTCTTCTGCTGCCGCGCCTGGGCGCGCGCGCCGGGGACCCTGTTCGAAGGGTTTCCCTTGTCTTTCTCTTTTCTTTCGGCCTCTTCGCATGCCCTCGTGCCCTATGGGTGGGACGACGTGTGGGAGGCGGAGTTCGTGCCGTACGCCGCTCAGGGGCTGGTGCCCGGGCGGGTGGTGCGGGTGGACCGGAACAAGTGTGATGTGTTCACCGCGGACGGCATCGTGCGGGCGGACACCGCGCTGGTGATGCCGTCCGACCCCATGAAGATCGTCTGCACCGGCGACTGGGCCGCGCTCGATGCCGCGGGCGCCGATCCGCGCTTCGTCCGGAAGCTGCTGCCGCGCCGGACCGCCTTCGTCCGGTCCACGTCCTCGAAGCGGTCCGAGGGGCAGGTGCTCGCCGCCAATCTGGATCACGTGGTGGTGTGCGTCTCGCTCGGCGCCGAGCTGGAGCTCGGGCGGTTGGAACGGTTCTTGTCCCTGGCCTGGGAGAGCGGAGCGCAGCCGGTGGTCGCGCTGACCAAGGCGGATGTGGTGCCGGACACCACGCATCTGCTGGCCGACACGGAGGCCGCCGCGCCCGGCGTCGAGGTCGTCGTGGTGAGCGCGGCCGACGGCGAGGGGCTCGATGTGCTGGCCGCGGTGCTCGACGGCGGGAGCGCGGTCCTGCTCGGGCAGTCCGGCGCCGGCAAATCCACCCTGACCAACGCCCTGTTGGGCCGAGACGTGCAGGAGGTACAGGCCGTCCGGGACGCCGACGGCAAGGGGCGGCACACCACGACCACCCGGGATCTGCTGCCGATGCCCGGTGGCGGCGTGCTGATCGACACCCCGGGGCTGCGCGGGGTCGGACTGTGGGACGCCGAGGCCGGGCTCGGCCGGGTGTTCGCCGAGATCGAATCCCTGGCCGAGGACTGCCGCTTCCACGACTGCTCGCACCAGTCGGAACCCGGCTGCGCCGTACTCGCCGCGCTGGAGGAGGGCACCTTGCCGCACCGCCGGCTGGAGAGCTACCGCAAGCTGCTGCGGGAGAACGCGTGGCTCGCCTCCCGCACCGACCAGCGGCTGCGCTCCGAGCTGCGGCGCGAGTGGAAGAAACGGTCGGTGGCCGGCAAGGAGATGTACGAGCGCAAGCGGGGCGGAGGCGGCGGCCACCGCCACGGCCGGGTCTTCTGACGGCAGGTCGGCCGACCCGACAGGCACCGGCACGCTCCAGGGCAGGCCAGCACGCCGTACTGCGGCGGTCGTCGGTCCCTTCGACGGCCGCCGCCGATCAGCGGCGGCGGATCAGCGGGCGCCGCCCGGCCTCATCCGGCGCCGCCGCCGCGCCCGTGCCGGCGGCGGACCGCGATGGGACTGCCCGAGCTCCAGAAAGACCCGATGACACCGGCGACCACGAGAGCGACGATCACAATCCCGAGAATCACGCTGTAGGCCATACCGAACCCTCCTCGCCTCCTGCGCGGCCTTCACCGCACCATCACGTTCGCTGCACGACCGTGACATTCCCGTTGCCCGGGGCTGCCAACCCCTGCTTCGGCGAGATGCGTTCAAGGAGGCGGCAGGCGAGGTCCGGCGCAAAGGCGCAGATCGTACGACCGCCGGACCGGCGATCCCCGGCGTCACGCCGAGGCCCGCACCACCAACTGCGTCGCCGTCACGATCGACGTCAGCGGGGGCGCCGGCTGCCCGTCCACCCCGGCCCGCGATGACACCCGGCGCAGCAGCAGCCGCGCCATCATCCGGCCCATCTCCTCGATGTTCTGATGGATCGTCGTCAGCGGCGGATCGGTCCACTCCGAGACCGACGGGATGTCGTCGAAGCCGACCACCGCCACGTCCTCGGGCACCCGCAGTCCCCGGTTCCGCAGCACCCGCAGCGCGCCCGACGCCATCACGTCGGAGGCCGCGAACACCGCGTCCAGATCCGGCCAGCGGTCCAGCAGTTCGCCCATGGCCCGGGCGCCGCCCTCCGGCGTGAAATCGCCCTCGGCGATCAGCTTGGGATCGACGTCCGGCAGCACATCGCGGTAGCCGTCCAGCCGGTCCACCGACGCCGTCTGATCGAGCGGACCGGCGATGTGCGCGATCCGGCGCCGCCCCAGCCCGATCAAGTGGTGCACCGCCGCCTGCGCGCCGCCCCGGTTGTCGCAGTCGACGTACAGCGTCTCACCGTCCGACCAACTGGGCCGACCCCCTATGACCGTCGGCACCCCCGCCTTGCGGGCCATCACCGGCAGCGAGTCGTCGGAGTGCAGCGAGAAGATGAGCGCGCCGTCCACGTGGCCGCCGGCCAGATAGCGGCCCACCCGCCCGTAGTCGGCCGCACCCTCGGTCAGCAGCAGTACCAACTGGTTGTCGTGCGCGGTCAGTTCGCGGCTGATGCCGCGAACCTGCTGGGCGAAGAACGGGTCGGTGAAGAAGCGGGTCTCCGGCTCGGCGACCACCACGGCGATGGCGTCGTTGCGCCGGGTGACCAGGGTCCGAGCGGCCTGGTTGGGTACGTAGCCCAGCTCGTCGACCGCCTGCCGGACGCGCTCGGCCAGCGGCGCCCGCACCCCTTCGCTGCCGTTGACCACGCGGGACGCGGTCGCCCGGGACACCCCGGCTCGCGCCGCTACAGCCTCCAGGGTGGGACGGGGCGCGAAGCTCGGGTCGGACACGGAGGGCTCCTCGGCGCGCGGATAACAGAAATTCCGGGGGGAAAATTGACAGGCACAGCGTAACCGGTCACGGGCTGGAGTGTGAGAGCGCTCTCTATGTTGCTCGCGGTGGTGGCAGGGGGGTTTCATCCGGGCGGGCGGGGTTCCGTTGGCGGGTACTTCGGTGGCAGATGCCGGCGCGGGGTGCGGGGCGCGGGGTCTCGGCCCGAAGCGCGGGGCTGAGGTGCGGGCCCGAGGCGCGGGGTCCGGGGCCGCCGGGTCCGGGGCGCGGGCCTGAGGCGCGGCT
>NZ_FMCH01000480.1 GCF_900091855.1 Streptomyces sp. DvalAA-14 | reverse complement strand
ACCCGGCTGCGGACCGCCTCGGCCGCCGAGTCCGCCGCCGCCACCCGCTGCCGGGACCTGGACCGGCTGTCCGCCCTCGCCGCCGACCGGATCCGGGAACTCGCCCCCGCGCGCGCCGCGTACGACCGGATCGCCCGGCTGTCGGACCTGGCGTCGGCGACCAGCGCCGAGAACCGGTTCCGGATGGAGTTGGAGACCTATGTGCTGGCCGCCCGCCTCGAACAGGTCGCCGCCGCCGCCGGGATCCGGCTCCAGCGCATGTCGGCCGGCCGCTACACCCTCGTGCACACCGACGCGCGCGGCGGCGCCCGCTCCAAGTCCGGGCTCGGCCTGATGGTGGTCGACGCGTGGACCGGTACCGAGCGCGACACCTCCACCCTCTCCGGCGGCGAGACCTTCTTCGCCTCGCTCGCGCTCGCCCTCGGCCTCGCCGACGTGGTGACCGACGAGTCCGGCGGCACCCGGCTCGACACCCTCTTCATCGACGAGGGCTTCGGCAGCCTGGACGAACAGACACTGGACGAGGTGCTGGACGTACTGGACGGACTGCGGGAACGGGACCGGGCGGTCGGCATCGTCAGCCACGTCGCCGATCTGCGGCACCGCATCCCGGTGCAACTCCGGGTGCTCAAGGGACGGGACGGCTCGACCGTACGGATGCGGACCGGCGCGGGCACCCGCGGCTGAAGCCGGCGCCGCACGTCCTCACAGCACCAGCGGTCGCCCGCGCAGCGGTGAGGAGTAGACGATGCTGGTGGTGACCGCCCCGAGCCCGCCGATGCGCCCCGTCACCTCTTCGAGGTGCCGCATGGACCGCGCCACGACCTTCATCACGAAGCAGTCGTCGCCGGTGACGTGATGCGCCTCCAGGATCTCGGGGGTGGTGCCGAGCAGGTCGTGGAAGGGTTTGTAGTTGCCGGTCGGGTAACGCAGCCGCACCATCGCCAGGATGGGCAGACCGATCCGCTCGTGGTCGATCACCGCCGAGTAGCCGCGGATCACGCCGGCCTCCTCCAGCCGCCTGACCCGTTCGGTCACCGCGCTCGCCGACATCGACACCGCGCGCGCCAACTCGGCGTAACCCGCCCGGCCGTCGCGCTGCAGGGCCTCCAGCAGGCGCCAGTCGGTGGCGTCCAGGGAAATCGTGGTCATCGCCCATGACTAGCAGGGGAAACCCCGGCCGATCAACCGTCGCGCCGGGGAACGCTCCTTCAAGGCCGCCGCCGCGGCCTCTAGATTTCCCGGCATGAGCACACCACCCAACACACCACCCGACACACCATCCAGCACACTGCCCAGCACCTCCGCGGCCGGCTTCACCGACGACGCCGCCATCGCCGGCAACCCCATCCTGCGGATCGCGCCCGCCGCCCCGGCCGACGCCGCGGCCCACTTCGCGGCCGCGCTCGCCTTCCACACCGACGTCTCCGATGTGGCCGCAGCCCTCGGCGCCGCCGACGGCCCCGGCTTCGTCCTGGTCGACTCCCGCAACGCCGCCTCCTGGGCGCAGGGCCACATCCCCGGCGCGCTCCACCTGCCCACCGCGCGGATCGCGCAGGACGCCCCCGCGCTGCTGGACACCGCCGTGCCGGTCGTCGTGCACTGCTGGGGTCCCGGCTGCAACGGCGCGGCCCGCGCCGCCCACGCGCTGGCGACGCTCGGCTACCAGGTCAAGGAGATGCTCGGCGGCATCGAGTACTGGATCAGGGAGGGCCTCGGCTACCGGACCGCCGACGGCATCGTCCGGGGTGACACCGACCCGCTCACCGCACCGGTCGGCGCGGGCGACTGCGGCTGCTGAGCGCGCAACGGGCTGGGACCGGGCGCTGATGCCGAGCGATCCCGGCGAGGGCGAGGGCGAGGGCGGGGCGAAGGCGCGGGCGCGGGGCGCGGCAGGGACGGCGGGAGGCGGTCACGGCGCCCCGTCGTGGGGCGGGCAGGCTCAGGCGGGGATCGAGGTGAGCTCGTACGCCCAGAGCTCACCCCGGTCCGCGACCCGCACGAAGCCGACCCGCTTCAGTACCGCCTGGGAGGCGTGATTGCCCGGCTCGGTGGTGGCCAGCACCGTCATCACGTCCGGCTGGGCCAGCGCCCACTGGCACAGCGCCCGGGCGGCCTCGGTCGCCCAGCCGGCGCCGCGGGCCGACTCCGACAGGTCGTAGCCGATCTCCACCGAGCCCCGGACCGGCGGGCCGTGGAAACCTGCGCCGCCGACCGCGGTGCCGTCCTCGGTGCGCACGATCGCGAACAGGCCCCAGCCCGGCTGGTAGACCCCGGCCCGGGAGGTCGCGACCGTCATCGTGGCGGCGCCCACCGTGCCGTCACCCGGCACACCGTCGATCCACACCAGCGCGGCGGGCTTGCCCTCGGCCAACTGGACGGCGTCCTCGGGAAGCTGCTCGCGCAAGGTCAGCCTGCCCTGGGTCAGCACCAGGCGTCCGCCGTCGCGGGAAGCGTGCAGGGTCATCCAGCCGTACCGCCTTGTCGCAAGAGAGGGTCCCGGCGCGAGCCGCTGACCCGGCCGGACCGCAGAGCAGCAGCGTAACAACCGCCCGA
>NZ_FMCH01000525.1 GCF_900091855.1 Streptomyces sp. DvalAA-14 | reverse complement strand
CCACCATCGCCGCGTCGCTGCGGCGCGAGCGCGCCCGGGCCGGACTCTCGCTCACCGAGGTCGCCCGCCGCGCGGGTATCGCCAAATCGACCCTCTCCCAGCTGGAGTCGGGCGCCGGCAACCCCCAGTGTGGAGACGCTGTGGGCGCTCAGTGTCACCCTCGACGTGCCCTTCGCCCAGCTGGTGGACCCGCCGAGACCCCAGGTGCAGATCATCCGGGCCGGGGAGGGCCTGGCCTTCGCCGCCGAACGGGCCGACTACGTGGCCACGCTGCTCGCCTCCTGCCCGCCGAACGCCCGCCGGGACCTCTACCTGATCTCCGCCCAGCCGGGCACCTCCCGCGACTCGGACCCGCACATGCCGGGGGTTATCGAGCATGTCGTGCTGAGCAGCGGCCGCGCCCTGGTCGGGCTCGCCGACGAACCGGTCGAGCTCGACCCGGGCGACTACGTCGCCTATCCGGGTGATGTCGCCCACGTCTTCCGGGCGTTGGCGCCGGACACGGTGGCGGTCATGCTGCAGGAGCACCGCTGAACGCGGCGGCTCCGGCCGGGACGGCGGGACGGCACCCGCTCCCGGCCCACCGGCGACCGGCATCCGCCGACCGCCGACCGGCCACCACTGAGCGGCGATCACCGAACCGCGACACAGAACCGCGTCACAGAGCCGCGACAACCCCCGGGGAGGGCACGGCAGATGGGGCCGACCGAGAGCGCCGAAGGCGGCGGGTCCGCCGTACGGGTCGAGCGGGCCGGGGCGGTGACCACGGTCGTCCTGTCCCGCCCGGGCGTCCGCAACGCCGTGGACGGGCCCACCGCGGCCCGACTCGCCGACGCCTTCCGGGAGTTCGAGGCCGATGATCAGGCGGCAGTGGCCGTGCTCTGGGGCGAGGGCGGCACCTTCTGCGCGGGCGCCGACCTCAAGGCGATCGGGACCGGGCGCGGCAATCAGGTGGTCGAGGACGGTGAGGGCCCCATGGGTCCCACCCGGCTGCGGCTCGGCAAGCCCGTCATCGCCGCGATCGCCGGCCACGCGGTCGCGGGCGGACTGGAGTTGGCGCTGTGGTGCGATCTGCGGGTCGCCGAGGAGGACGCGGTCCTCGGGGTCTTCTGCCGCCGCTGGGGCGTACCGCTCGTCGACGGCGGCACCGTGCGGCTGCCCCGGCTGATCGGCGCGAGCCGGGCGATGGACCTGGTGCTCACCGGCCGGCCGGTGCACGCCGCCGAGGCGCTGGACATCGGCCTGGTCAACCGGGTCGTGCCCCCGGGCGCCGCCCGCGCCGCCGCCGAGCGGCTCGCCGCTGAACTGGCCGCCTTCCCGCAGACCTGTCTGCGCCAGGACCGGCTCTCCCTGCTGGAGCAGGACGGCCTGCCCGAACGCGACGCGCTGGCCAACGAGTTGGCCCACGGCCTGATCTCGCTGCCGGAGGCGGCGACCGGCGCGGCCCGTTTCACCGCCGGGGAGGGCCGGCACGGAGTCTTCGGCAGCTGACCCCGCCGCGACGACGCGCCGCGAGCGGCGGCCGGCCATGAAACGCCCGCCGCGAGCGGCCGCCCCGAAGCCCGTCGTGCGCGGCCGCGCCCCGGAAGGCCGCGGCGGAAGCCGACTGCCGGGGGTGCCCGCGGCCGGGCCGACCGGCGCGGCTCAGTGCTGGAAGAGCCGGAGCCCGGTGCGTACCAGGGTGATCCCGTGTTCCGCACAGGCCTCGGCGACCTCGGCGGAGCGCAGCGAGCCGCCCGGCTCGGCGATCCACTGGACGCCGTAACGGGCCGCGTGGTCGACGTTGTCGCGGAAGGGCAGCGCGCCGTCCGAGGCGAAGGCGACGCCGGACAGGCGAGCGGCCCAGTCCCCCCGCTCCTGCGCGCTCGGCTCGGCGGCGGGCACGGTCAGGGCCGCCGCGAGCCGGACGCGTTCGTTCGCGGTCAGATCGCCCTCGGCCACCCGCACCTGCCAGTTGACCCGCTCCTGGCGCCGTACCGCCGCGCCGAACTCCATGGCCCGCACCGCCGGATGGCGGCGCAGCCACCAGGTCGCCGCCTTCGCGCCCGCCAGCCGGGTGCAGTCCACCCGTGACTGCTGGCCGGCCCCGATACCGAGGGTGACCCCGTCCCGCACGTAGCAGACCGCGTTGGACTGGGTGTGGCGTACTACGGCCAGCCCGAGCAGCAGATCCGCCGCCGCCGCGGCGGGCAGCGGCGCCTGCCCGCACACCACGTTTCCGAGCAGGTCCGTGCTCAGCGGCACCTCGTCGCGGGCCTGGGCCAGCTGCAGCCCGTAGATCTCGCGCCGCTCCATCTCCGGTGGCACGAAGGCCGGATCGGCGGCCAGGACGAGGAAACGGCCGCGCTTCTTGGCGCTCAGCGCGGCGACCGTGCCGGGCTCGTACCCCGGGGCGACGATGCCGTCGCACACCACGCGGCCCAGCAGCGCCGCGAGTTCGGCGTCGACCGGGTGCGAGACGGCCGCGAAGTCGCCGTACGACGACTTCGGATCGGCGTCCCGGGCCCGGACGTAGGCGCTGGCCAGCGGACCGGCGATGCCCTCGGCCGGATCGAAACCGTAGAACGCGGCGGTCGGAGCGTCGACCGGGCCGGCCAGCGCGGCGCCGGCCGGGGAGACATGCTTGAAGGACGCCGCGACCGGCCGCCCGAGCGCCTGCGCGGCCTCCCGTACCAGTCGCCAACCGCTCAGCGCGTCCAGCAGATTGAGATAGGACGGATCACCGTTGAGCACGCGCAGCGGCCAGGCGCCCGGCGTGATCGGTTCGGCGCTCGCTCGCGCCTGCTGGGGGTTGAGTCCGTACCGCAGTTCCATCAGGGGCCTCCACAGCCGTACCACATCGCTGAGTGAGGCGCCCAGGCGGTCGGCGCTCCTCCGAACTGCACGGCCGCTCCCCGGTGGTCCTCCACCCTCGCCAGTCGCGGCCACCGCCGACTCTACCCGGACCTCCGGGGCGGCCCCCGGAGGTCCCCGCTGATGCCGGCCTCAGCCCCGCCCGGTCGCGCGGGCCGCGCGCATCGCCCAGGTCAGGCAGCCCAGGGCAGCGGTGCAGGCCACCGTACGAACGGTGTTCCAGCGTACCCAGCCGGACTCGAACGCCGCCCGGACCGCGGCCGGATCACGGAGCCGCGCCGGGTCGCCCGCGTCCCTGAGCCCGTCGTTGAGCGGCACGTTCAGGGCCATGGTGACGACCAGGGAAGCCGCGTAGAGCGCGACGCCGGCGATGATCCACGGCAGGGCGGGCCGTCCGTCGCCCCGGCCGTGCAGCGCCGCCGCCAGCGCGCCCAGCAGCAGCGCGCCGCCGAAGGCGAGGCCGAACCAGCCGTTCAGGATCGCTACGTTGATCCGCTGCATCGCCTCGACGAACGTCCGGTCGTCCGAAGCGCCGAGACCGGGCAGCACGGCGACGCAGAAGGCGAAGTACAGGCCCGCCATGAGGCCCGTGCTGATCGTGGTGGCCAGCAGCACGAGGCCGCGGAGGTCGGCGGGCACGGCAACTCCTCGGGAGCGGGGGTGTGTCGTCATGGCATCGAGTACAGCCGCCGGCGCCCGCCCCGGCCATCGTCGAGAAGCTCATCCGCATGCGCGGCCGTCCAGCCTAGGCTGGAGGCCATGGAGACGGTGGGGGCCATGGAGACGGTGGGGGCCATGGACGCACTGGGGAGCCTGCTGGACGGTCCACGGGCGCGCGGCGCCTTCCTGCTGCGGTCGGTGCTCAGCTCGCCCTGGTCGATCAGGATCGAGGACCGCGCGCCGCTCACCGTGGTCTTCATGGCGCGCGGCCACGCCTGGGTGGTGCCGGACGGGCGCCCGGCCGTGCCGCTGCCGGCCGGGGACATCGCGGTCGTCCGGGGCCCGGAGGCGTACACCCTCGGCGACGACCCGGCCGGCGAGCCGCGGATCGTCGTCCGGCCCGGCCAGGTCACCACCGACCCGCGCGGCGATCCGCTGTGCGAGGCGATGGACCTCGGCGTCCGCACCTGGGGCGACGACCCCGACGGCGCCGCGGTGATGATCAGCGGTACCTACCAGCTGGGCGGTGAGGTCAGCCGGCGGCTGCTGGCCGCGCTGCCGCAGATCCTCGTCCTGCCCGCCGACGCCTGGCGCGGCCCGCTGCCCGAACTGCTCGCGCTGCTCCAGCAGGAGATCGTCAAGGAACAGCCCGGCCAGGAGGTCGTGCTCGACCGGCTGCTCGACCTGCTGCTGATCACGGTGCTGCGCGCCTGGTTCTCCCGCCCGGAAGCCGGGGCGCCGTCCTGGTACGCGGCCCAGGGCGATCCCGTCGTCGGCCCCGCCCTGCGCCTGCTGCACAACGACCCGGCGCACCCCTGGACGGTGGCCGCGCTGGCGGCCCGGACCGGGGTGTCCCGGGCGGCGCTCGGCCGGCGCTTCACCGAACTGGTCGGCGAGCCGCCGATGGCCTACCTCACCGGCTGGCGGCTCGCACTGGCCGCCGACCTGCTGCGGGAGCCCGACGCCACCGTCGCCGCGGTGGCCCGGAAAGTCGGTTACGGCAGCCCGTTCGCGCTCAGCGCGGCCTTCAAGCGGGTGCGCGGGGTCAGTCCCCGGCAGCACCGATCGGGCGCGGCGGCCCGCTGAGCGGCCGGGGGTGGCCGACAGTAGGGGCATGAGCGGAGACGAGGAACTCACGATCGAGGAGCAGGACGCGGCGGGGGAGGGAATGGTGGGACAAGTCGGCCGGGTGGAGCCCGAGTCGGAGCCGGAGCCGGAGCCCGAGTCGGAGCCGGAGCCGGAGCACGAGCGGGCGGCCTCGTCCCCGTCGTCCGCGCTGACCGACTTCACCGGGGACGCGCGGCCCTACGGCGGCGGCGACCCGTACGCGGACTACCGCAGGGCGGCGTTGCCGTTGTCCGGACTGGTGGACCTGGCCGACCGCCGGCTGGGCGGCGCGGTGATAGCGGCCAATGACGAGTTCTTCGCCGACCGGGAGAATCTGCTGCTGCCCGGGCCGGCGGTGTTCGACCCCGGGCGCTTCGGCCACAAGGGCAAGGTGATGGACGGCTGGGAGACCCGGCGCCGCCGGGGCCGGTCCGGGCAGGACCCGCACCCCGATCCCGCCGACCACGACTGGGCACTGGTACGGCTGGGGGCGCCGGGGGTGGTCCGCGCCATCGTCGTCGACACCGCGCACTTCCGCGGCAACTACCCGCAGGCCGTGTCGGTCCAGGCCACCGCGCACGCCCTGTCCGCCGGCCCCGAGGACCTGCTCGATCCGGGGGTGGAGTGGACCGAACTCGTCCCCCGCACCGCGATCGGCGGCCACGCGGAGAACGCCTTCGCGGTCCGCGTCGAGCGCCGCTTCACCCACCTGCGGCTGCGCCAGCACCCCGACGGCGGCATCGCCCGGCTGCGGGTCCACGGCGAGGTCGCGCCCGATCCGGGCTGGCTGGCCGAGCTGGGCACCTTCGACCTGGTCGCACTGGAGAACGGCGGCAGCGTCGAGGACGCCTCCGACCGCTTCTACTCCCCGCCGGAGCACACCATCCTGCCGGGCCGCTCGCACCGCATGGACGACGGCTGGGAGACCCGCCGCCGCCGCGACACCGGCCACGACTGGATCCGCTACCGGCTGGTGGAGCAGGGCGAGATCCGGGCCGTGGAGATCGACACCGCCTACCTGAAGGGCAACGCGGCGGGCTGGGCGTCGATCGCGGTACGCAACGGCCCCGACGGCGCGTGGACGCAACTGCTGCCCCGGGTCCCGCTCCAGCCCGACACCGTGCACCGCTTCCTGGTCAACCCGCTGCCCGCCACCCATGTGCGCGTCGAGATCTTCCCGGACGGCGGCATCTCCCGGCTGCGGCTGCACGGTTCGCTCACCGAGCAGGGCGCGGCGCGGCTGGCCGCGCGCACCGAGGCGATCAGCTAGCGGCGATCGGCCAGCGGCCCGGGGCCGTGTCCCGGGTGCCGTCCCGGGTGGCGGCCCCGGCGGCGGCTACTCGGCGCCGAAGATCCTCAGCAGTTCGTTCTTCCCGAACACCTGGGCCGTCTCGACGGCCGAGGGGGTGCCGGCCGTGGGATCGGCGCCGCCCTGGACCAGGGCCATGATCACGTCCTGCTCGCCCTTGAAGACCGCGCCGGCCAGCGGGCTCTGGCCCCGGTCGTTGATCCGGTTGGGGTCGGCGCCGCGGTCCAGCAGCGCCCGCACCGCGCCGGCGTGGCCGTGATAGGCGGCGAGCATCAGCAGCGTGTCGCCCCGGTCGTTGGTCAGATCGGCGGAGACCCCGGCATCGACATAGGCCGCCAGGTGGGCCGCGTCGCCCTGCCGGGCCAGGTCGAAGAGCTTGGTCGCGAACTCGATCAGCTCGGCGTCGGGAGCGTCGGCCGGGTCGTGCGCGGGGCCGCGGCCGGGGCCGGAGGTCGCATCGGGCGTGGGGTCGGTCATGCCCCCACCCTACGCAGGGCAGCGACCGTCGAAAAAGGAAATCACCACGCGCCGCGGCGGGCCGTCGCCGGCCCGGACGTCCAGGGGTACGCAGGCACGGCCGTCCCCGGCCACGAAGAAGGCGCCGATGAAGACGGTGGCCGCGCCCGGGCAGCCGTGGAAGGTCACCGCGGGCGCCGGGGACATGCCGTAGCCGATGCCGTACTGGAGCCCGGCGCGGGCCCGTTGGTCGGGGCCGATGGTGACGGTGACCTGCTGGGAGCTCCACACCTCGGAGTCGACGCGGTAGTGCCAGCCGTCGGCGTTCTGCACGCCGTGCGCCTTCTGGTCGCCGGTGGCCAGCGCGGCGGCGCCGTGCCAGATCAGGGCGCCGGCGCTCACATCGTTCCTGGACGCGGGAGGTCCGGCTGGTGTGGCATTCGGGGCCCCGGACTTGGCGGACGTACCGCTGGTGGAGGGCAGCGGGTGGATGGTCCCCTCGACGCAGCGCACCGGGCGCGGGTGCGCGATGCTGCCGACCGGTGGGGGCAGGGACGCGGTGGCCCGCGGGACCTGGTCGCCGTCGTCCGACGCGCCGCCCGCCGTGCAGCCCGCCAGCAGTGCCAGCGCCCCGGCTGCCACACCGGCCGATCGCCACCCTCGACCCGACATGGGCATCACCCCTCCGTCAGGACGGTACGTCCTCAGCCCAGCGGCGGCCAGACCACCAACTGCCGCACCAGCTCCGGATCTCCGGTCAGCCGCAGCGCGGCCCCGTCCCAGGGCACCCGGCGGTAGAGGGCGAGCAGCAGATCGCTGGCCGGCCCGGCCAGCACCGCGCCCGCCCGCGGACCGTCGCCGCCGCGCACCGCGGAGGCCCCGGTCGGATCCAGGATCAGCGTCCACGCCGGGCCCTCGTCGGCGGCCAGTACGACCCGGGCCGGGGAATGCGGCCAGCCGTCCATCGAGCCGAAGCCGACCTGCAGGAACTCGTCGAGCGCGTCGAGCGCGACAGCCGGCGGCAGCGGTTCGGGCGCGCCCGCCGCCTCCTGCGCGTCACGGGTGTGGACCGCCGCCTCCTGCACCTGGTGGCGGGCCACCGCGCCCGCCGTGGCCGGCCGGCCCGACGCGGCCCACCACGTCCAGCAGGGCGTGTCCGGGCCGGCCGCGCGCAGCGCGTCCAGCAGCAGCGCGGTGGACCGGGCCGACCACGCCAGGAGTTCACCCGTGGGCTCGCGATCCGCCACCGCTTCCTCCGACGGCGGTCGCCGGGCCGGGCCGGCCGAAACCGTCGCCGCCCAGAACCGCTGCACACCGCCCAGATGCGCCGCCAGGTCCCGCGTCGTCCAGTCGGGACAGCCAGGCACCCGGGCCTGCGGATCCGCCGCCCCCACCGCGTCGCGGAAGGCGGCGGACCGCTCCTCGATGCGCGCCAGCCAGTGCTCGAACGGCAGTGCGGGCAGGGCGAAGTGGGAAGTCGTCATGGGCTCCGTTGTAGCAGCGACCTCCGACACCTGCCGGCGCCGGCGCCCGGGCCCGGCCCGCGTGACCTCGGACGTTGCCGGCGGG
>NZ_FMCH01000483.1 GCF_900091855.1 Streptomyces sp. DvalAA-14 | reverse complement strand
CCGCCGGGTGCGCGGAGCCACGCTCAAGACGACGGTCACCGACGCCGAGCGGCACGCGATGCGGCAGGCGGTGCGCCCCGTCGACGCGGAGGAAGTCCGTTCGGAAATCGACGAATTCGAAGCCGCGGTGGAGCGGGCGCACCGCGACGCGGCGGCTGCTGATAAAACGATCAACGAAGCAGGGTCCCCGGAAGGAGTGGAACAGTGACAATGCCGACAGGTGACACCGCCGGGCAGGCCGCACCCGCCGATCTGCGCACCGCCGCAGCCGACTTCACCTGGCTGCTGAATCGGTTCGCCACCGAGACCGCGGGCGTCGTCGACGCCATCGCGGTCTCCTCCGACGGGCTGTTGATCGCGGTCTCCCAACTGCGCAATCCCGCCGACTCCGAACGGCTGGCGGCGATCGTCTCCGGCATCACCAGCCTGGCGGCCGGCGCGGCCGGGAACTACGGCCTGGGCGGCCTCAACAAGGTGATCATCGATCTGGAGCACGGCCATGTGCTGGTCTCCGCGATCGGCAGCGGCGCGGTGCTCGGCGTGGTCACCTCCAAGGAGGCCAAGCTCGGCAACATCGCCTACGAGATGACCGTGTTCGCCAACCGGGCCGGCTCCGCGCTCAGCCCGCAGCTCGTGCTCGAACTCAAGAACACCGTCGGCTCCGCGTCGAGCAGGTGATCCGTCCGGGGCGCAGAGGGCGAGGAAGGGACAGGCCATGACGGCCGGTGACACGCCAGCCGGTGCGGACGCCTTCTCGGCGGCCTCCGGCGGTCCGGTCGGGCGGGCCCCGGCCGTACGCCCGTTCCTGGTCACCGCGGGGCGGGTGGCGGGCACCAGGTCCGGGCCGCCGATGCCGGTGGAAACCCAGGTGGTGACCACCGCCGCGGGGATCGAGGGGCTCGACCTGCTGTCCTTCGAGCGGCACGAGATCGTCGCCCTGTGCCGGGTCCCGCAGTCGCTGGCGGAGGCCGCGGCCCGGCTGCGGCTGCATCTGAACGTGGTCCGGGTGCTCGCCGAGGACCTCCAGTCCACCGGCCAGCTCGCGGTCTACCTGCCCACCAGCGGCACCGCTCAGGACGCCTCAGTACTGCGAAGGGTTATCGATGGTCTCCGCGCCATCCCCGACTCCCGGGGGACACTCCGTGACACCGATTGATCCGCTGGCCGGCGGAGTTGCCCAGCAGACCGCCACCCGGCCGCCGATGCCGGTCAAGATGGTGATCGCGGGCGGCTTCGGCGTCGGCAAGACCACCACCGTGGGGTCGATCTCCGAGATCACCCCGCTCACCACCGAGGCCGACATCACCGAGGTGGCCGCGGGTGTGGACGACCTCAGCCACACCCCGCACAAGACGACCACCACGGTCGCCATGGACTTCGGCTGCATCACCATCGACGCCGGCCTGAAGCTCTACCTGTTCGGCACACCCGGCCAGGAGCGGTTCGGCTTCATGTGGGACGACCTGGTGGAAGGCGCCCTCGGCGGCCTCGTCATCGTCGACACCCGGCGGCTGGACGACTGCCACGCCGCCGTCGACTACTTCGAGCACAAGGAGATCCCGTTCGCCGTCGCGGTCAACGCCTTCGACGGCCGGATCGAGCACCAGCTGGAGGATGTCCGCTGGGCGCTGGACGTCGCCGAGCAGGTGCCGGTGATCGCCTTCGACGCCCGCGAGCGCGGCTCGGTGCGTGACGCGCTGCTGGTGGTCCTGGAGCTGGCGCTGAGCCGCGCCGCGGGCTGACGGCGGCGCCGGCTGATCCCCCCGTGCGACGGACCGGCCGTCGCACGGGGGCGGCTGTCAGCTCCGCCGCACGCCCGGCGATACCACGAGCCGCGTGATCAGCCAGAACACGCCGAGCGTCAGCAGCGCGGTGCCCGCGATGAGCGTGGCGCCGCCCACCACCTTCTCGTAGTTGCGCTGGTAGAGGCCGTCCACGACATAGCGGCCGAGCCCGCCCAGGCCCACGTAGGCGGCGATGGACGCCGTCGAGACGACCTGGATGGCCGCCGATCGCAGACCGCTGAGGATCAGCGGCAGCGCGACCGGCAGTTCGACCTGGAAGAGGACTTTCGCCGGGTGCATGCCGATGCCGCGGGCCGCGTCGACCGGCGCCGGGTCGACGGAGCGGATGCCCTCGTAGGTGGTGACCAGGATCGGCGGTACGGCCAGGGCCACCAGCGGGATCATCACCGGGGTCAGCCCGATCCCGATCACCACGCTGATCAGGACCAGCAGACCGAAGCTCGGCAGCGCCCGGGCCGCGGCGGCGATCAGCGACAAGGTGTTGCCGCCGCGTCCGGTGTGCCCGGTGACCAGGCCGATCGGCAGGGCGATGGCCGCGGCGATGCCGAGCGCCATCAGGCTGTACTGCACGTGCTCCAGCAGGCGCCTGGGGATGCCGTCGTAGCCGTGCCAGTGCGAGCCGTCGCTGAAGAAGGCGTTGATGAAGTGCAGAACGTTCATCGGGCGGCGTCCTCCAGGGCGACTGCCACAGGTTCCGGCCGGGCGTCGGCCGATCCGCCCCGGTCCCGGGTCCGGGTGCCGCGCGGCATCCACGGGGTGAGCGCGACGCGCAGCAGGACCAGCAGGCCGTCCAGCACGATCGCCAGCACGGCCGTGGTGGCCACGGAGTTCACCGCGAGATTGGTCCGGTGGTAGAACTGCGCGTCGGCGAGCAGATTGCCCAGCGCCCCCTGGTTGCCGATCAGGGCGCCGACGCTGACCAGGCTGATGCTGGAGACCACCGCGACCCGCAGGCCGGCGATGATGGCGGGCACCGCGATGGGCAACTGCACCTGCAGATAGCGCTGGACGGGCCCGAACCCCATCGCGGTGGCCGCGGCGAGTGTCTCCTGCGGCACCGAGCGGACACCGTCCACGATGGCCGGCACCAGCAGCACCAGGCTGTAGACGGCCAGCGGGATCATCACGGTGGTCTCGGTGGCGCCGGTCCAGTCGATCAGCACCACGAAGAACGCGAGTGACGGGATCGCGTAGAGCACCGTCGTCACCCACAGCACCGGCGGGTAGAGCCACTTGAAGCGGACGCACAGCTGCCCCAGGGGCAGGGCGACGACGAGCCCGGCCAGGACGGGCAGCAGCCCCTCCTTGAGGTGCAGTCCGATGAGGCCGACGTAGGAGTGCTGCAGATCGCTCGGAATGCTGAAGAAGCTGCTCATCGGGCGGCTCGGGAGGCGGATGCGGCCTTGGCCGGGCGAACCGCGGGGGCGGTCCCGGACCCGTCCGCGGCGGCCTTCGCGCCGCGCTCGGCGTGGGCGCTGCGGATGGCGGCGGCGATCGACTCCTGCGAGGTGACACCGACCACCCGTCCGGTGCCGTCCACCGCGACCGCCCAGCCGGTGGGGGAGAGCACCGCGCAGTCCAGCGCGTCGCGCAGCGACTCCCGGCCGAACTCGAACGGACGGCCGTGGGAGAGCAGTTCGCCCTGCTTGACGCTCCCGGCACCGGCCGCCAGCGCCTTCGGTTCCGCCCAGCCCAGCGGCTTGCCGTCGGTGTCGGTGACCAGCAGGTACGGGAAGTCCGGCGAGGTCCGCTCGGCGACCTGCTGGGCGCTGGCGTCGGCCGCCACGATCGGCGCGGTGGTCAGCTCGAGGCCGGCGGAGGTGAAGAAGGACAGCCGCCGGATGCCCCGGTCGGTGCCCAGGAAGTCCTCGATGAAGGCGTCGGCCGGCGCGGACAGCAGCTCGTCCGGCGCCGCGAACTGCACCAGTTCACCGCCGGTCCGCATGACCGCGATCATGTCGCCGATCCGGATGGCCTCGTCGATGTCGTGGGTGACGAAGACGATGGTCTTGCCCAACTCGGCCTGGATGCGCAGCAGCTCCGCCTGCAGGCCCTTGCGGACGATGGGGTCCACAGCTGAGAACGGCTCGTCCATCAGCAGCACCGGCGGGTCCGCCGCCAGCGCCCGGGCCACCCCGACGCGCTGCTGCTGCCCGCCGGAGAGCTGGTACGGGTAGCGGGAGGCGAGTGCGGCGTCCAGGCCGACCCGCTCCATCAGATCGGTGGCCCGCTTGCGGGCCCGGGCGCGGTCCCAGCCGAGCATGCGGGGCACGGTGGCGATGTTGTCCACGATGGTGCGGTGCTGGAACAGCCCCGCGTTCTGGATGACATAACCCATCGACCGGCGCAGCGCGTTCACCGGCTGATCCCGGATGTCCGCGCCGTCCAGCAGGATCCTGCCCTCGCTGAGTTCGACCATCCGGTTGATCATCCGCAGCGTCGTGGTCTTCCCGCAGCCGGACGGTCCGACCAGCACGGTGATCGCGCCGTCCGGTATCTCCAGCGACAGGCGATCGACCGCTGTGGTGCCGTCAGGGTACCGCTTGGTCACTGACTCCATACGTATCAAGGTGCCGAATACCCTTCGGGATTGGGCATGAGTCGGCTTGTTCTCCGAGGTCGTCGCACAAGCCGTTGCGGGGGGAAGTTTAGACCGAGCCTGTTGCGGGCTGTCATCGTCCTCGCCGACCGTGACCCCGCCGTTGTCGGCGCCGGCGGTCACGGGCGGCGGAGCCCGGGCTGGCTAGGCTCTGGACATGGCGCGCAATCGGTTGTACCGCAGTGGCACCCTGGTCCTGGAGGACTTCCCCACCGACGATATCTCCGATCATCTCGCCGACCCGTCGTCGGTGGTGTGGCTGGACCTGTCCCGGCCCGGGCCGGAGGTCTTCGCCGCGGTGGCCCGGGAGTTCGGCTTCCATGAACTGGCCCTGGACGACGCCTCCCAGGGCGGCCAGCGCCCCAAGCTCGACCAGTTCCCCGACCACGCCTACCTCAACGCCTACGCGGTGGAGCTGGCGCCGGACGCCACCCAGGTGTCCGTCCGCGAGGTCGGCGTCTTCCTCACCCGGCAGGCGCTGATCACCATCCGCAATGACGACTCCTTCCCCGTCGAGGAGGTCGTCGCCCGCTGGGACCAGAACCCGGAGCTGGCCCGGGAGGGGGTGGGATTCCTGCTGTACGGCCTGCTGGACTTCATCGTGGACGGCCACTACGCCGCCGTGCAGCAGCTCGACGACCTCGTCGACGAGCTGGAGGACCTGTTGTTCGAGGAGGACCCCCGGCAGATCCGCGAGGCGCACCGCCGCCTGTACGTCCTGCGCCGGGCCCTGGTCCGGCTGCGGCGCGTGGTGATGCCCATGCGCGAGGTGGTCAACACCCTGATGCGCCCGGGCCTGCATGTGATCACCGACCCGCTCGCGCCGTACTTCCAGGACGTCTACGACCACGCGGTGGGCGCCACCGCGCGCACCGAATCCGTCCGGGACATGCTGGCCTCGGCGATGGAGACGAACATGTCCGCCCAGTCCAACCGGATGAACCTGATCATGAAGAAGGTCACCAGCTGGGCCGCGATCATCGCCGTCCCCACCGCGATCACCGGCTTCTACGGCCAGAACCTCCCGTACCCCGGCTTCTCCCACGAGTGGGGATTCGCCACTTCCAGCGGCGCCATCGTGACCCTGTCCTCGGGGCTGTACTTCGTCTTCAAACGCAAGGACTGGCTCTGACCGGCCGCCGCTGACGCGCCGGGCGCGCCGATCACTCCGGTGCCCGGTACTGGAGCGGGGCGTCGCTGACCGGTATGAAGCGATATGTGAATCGGAAACGCCCTGGCGGGCCGAAACGGCGGCATCGGTGGGAGGAACGACGGCACCGCATGACCGTTTCGCCCGTCGGGCAGCTGGTGCAGCGCGGGATCGACGTGGAGCTGATGTCGCGGTCGCTGGGCTTCGCGGCGCTGGCGACGCTCACCCTCGTGCCGCTGCTGCTGCTGATCGCGGCGGTGGACCCGGGCAGCGGACTCGGGGCGGGGCAGTGGCTGGTGCGGGTGCTCGGCGTGGCCCCCTCGTCCCGCCGGCCCATCGCCGACCTCTTCGGCAGCCCGGCCGAGGCGCTCCGCCGCACCACCGCGTTCGGCTTCGTGGGCCTGGCCGTCTTCGGCCTGTCGTTCGGGTCGGCGCTGCAGACCGGGTACGAGAAGGCCTGGTCGCTGCCGGCGGCCAAATGGCGCTCGGCCTGGCGGCATGTGATGTGGCTGGCGGTCTTCATCGCCTTCCTCATCCTCGCCATCAAGCTCGACGGCCACTCGCAGACCGACGCGGAACAGACGCTGGCCGGCATCGGCGAACTGGTGCTCTCGCTGATCTTCTTCCTGTGGTCCCAGCGCTTCCTGACCAACGGACGCGTCCGCTGGCGGGCCCTGCTGCCCAGCTCCGTCGCCACCGCCATCGGCCTGCTCGGGCTGCACATCTTCTCCAGCCTCGTCTTCTCCCCGCTGATCGCCTCGAACGCGGTGACCTACGGCCCCTTCGGGACCGTGCTGGTCATCCAGTCCTGGCTGGTCGGTGTCGGCTTCGTCGTCTACGGCGGCGTGCTGGTGGGCCGGGTCTTCCACGAACACACCACAGCGGCCCGGGTACGGCGCGATTCCTGATGTGCCTCAGGTCACATCGGCCAAATGAAATAACCGGTGAGTGCTTCCCCGTTTGCACCCACGTGGCGGAAAACCGGGGAACGGATCCCCGATTATGAACGGCACATGAACCGCAAGATCCCCGCTGCTGGAAGGAGAGTCTGTCGTGACAACCGTTGCCGAAAGAACAACGCGCCGCGGTCCCCGTACACGCGCGGACGCTCTGCGCAACCGGGAGCTGATCGTGGCCGCGGCCCGCGAGATATTCGTGGAATTCGGCGCCGAGGCCCCGCTCGACGAGATCGCTCGCCGCGCGGGCGTCGGCAATGCAACGCTCTACCGGCACTTCGCCGACCGGGGCGCCCTCATCCACGACGTCCTGCTGTCCATCATGATCCGCACCGCCGATCACGCGGAGGCGGTCGCCGCCCAGGAGACCGACCCGTTCACCGCGCTGCGCCGTTTCGCGCACGCGGCGGTCGACGAGCGGCTCGGCGCCCTGTGCGGGACGCTGGTCAGCGGGATCGACAAGGACGACCCGGTGGTGAAAGCCCAGTGCGAGCGCCTCGAGGACGCCGTCGAAGGGCTGATGGAACGGGCCCGGCAGGCCGGAGCGCTGCGCCGGGACGTCTCGGCCGGCGATCTGGTGGTGGCCCTGTCCCAGCTCACCCGGCCGCTGCCGGGGATGGGCTGCCTGGACACCGACGGCGTCGCCCACCGGCACCTCGAACTGTTCCTGGACGGCCTGCAGAGTTCGGCCCCCTCCGAACTGCCCGGCAACTCCACCGACCTGGAGCACTTGCGTCCCCGCTTCCCGGAGACGCCCTGTCTCCACACCTGAACGACATCCCCGACCCGCTGATTTCTCCCGGGCCGGGGCCAGAGATTTCCTAGTGCCCGACATGTGGCCGCGCACCGCGACCACCTACTGATTTCCTGAGTCCCGCAGCCGCTGGCGCCTGCGCACTTTTCCTTTCCACACCCTTAGGTGGATACACCCATGCCACAAACGGTCGAAAATCGGCTTCCCGACCCCCGGCGCTGGAAGGCGCTGGTGTTCATATCACTGGCCCAGTTGATGGTCGTCCTCGACTCGACGATCGTGAATATCGCGCTGCCCAGTGCCCAGCACTCGCTGGGTATTTCCGACGCCAACCGGCAGTGGGTCATCACGGCCTACGCGCTCGCTTTCGGCGGCCTGCTCCTGTTCGGCGGACGCATCGCCGACCTGTGGGGCCGCAAGCGCACCTTCGTGGTCGGACTGACCGGCTTCGCCCTGGCCTCCGCGCTCGGCGGCGCCGCCTCCAACGAGGCGATGCTGCTCGGCTCCCGCGCGCTGCAGGGCGCCTTCGGCGCGCTGCTCGCACCGGCCGCCCTGTCGCTGCTGGCGGTGACCTTCACCGATGCCAAGGAGCGGGCCAAGGCCTTCGGCATCTTCGGCGCGATCGCCGGCGGCGGCGGCGCGGTCGGCCTGCTGCTCGGCGGCGTCCTGACCGAATACCTGAACTGGCGCTGGACCTTCTTCGCCAACATCCCCTTCGCGATCATCGCCGCGCTCGGCGCCTACTTCGTGATCCGCGAGCCCGAGGGCGGCCGCAACCGCTCCCCGCTCGACGTCCCCGGTGTCGTGCTGTCCACCCTGGGCCTGGTCTCGCTGGTGTACGGCTTCACCCGCGCCGAGACCAGCGGCTGGTCCGCCCCCTCGACCATCGGCCTGTTCGTCGCCTCCGCTGTCCTGCTGGCCGCGTTCGCCTGGGTCGAGTCCAAGGTCAAGGCGCCGCTGCTGCCGCTGCGCGTGGTCACCGAGCGCAACCGCGGCGGTGTGTACGCCTCGCTGGGTCTGGCCATCATCGGCCTGTTCGGCGTCTTCCTGTTCCTGACCTACTACCTCCAGGTCGTCCAGGGGTACTCCGCGATCAAGACCGGCTTCGCGTTCCTCCCCATGGTCGCGGCCTTCGTGGTGGGCTCCACCCAGATCGGCACCCGACTGGTCACCCGGGTCCGGCCGCGCCTGCTGATGGGACCCGGCTTCGCCGTCGCCGCCGTCGCCATGCTGCTGCTGACCCGGCTGGAGGTCGGCTCCTCCTACCCCGGCGTGATCCTGCCGGGCCTGGTGCTGCTGGGCCTCGGGATGGGCACCGCGTTCATGCCGGCCATGTCGCTGGCCACGCACGGCATCCAGCCGCGTGACGCGGGCGTCGCCTCGGCGATGGTCAACGCCTCGCAGCAGGTCGGCGGCGCCATCGGTACGGCGCTGCTGAACACCGTCGCGGCCTCCGCCACCACCGCGTACGTCGCGGCCCACGTGGCGGGCGCGGGCGGCCCCAAGCTGCTCCAGGCGCAGGGCCTGGTGCACGGCTACACCCACGCCATCTGGTGGGCGGTCGGCATCGAAGCCCTCGCCGCGCTGATCGCGGTGACGTTCATCAACGTCGGCCGCCCCGGTTCGACCCTGGTCGGATCGAGCGCCGACGGCGCGCAGGACGAGGTCAAGCTGCCGGCGGTCATGCACTGACGCCGGCCCCGGCCCGCGCGGGAAGCCCGCGCGGCTGAGCGCCCGCGCACCAACGGAACTGCCCCGGCCCGCCGCATCGCGGCGGCAACCGGGGCAGTTCCGCGTCCGGTCCTGACGGGAAATCACCAGCCGCGCTGGTGCTTTCCGTTGGGATCTTTGAGTTTCTGTCATTTCTCTTGACGCGTTTACGCAAGGGCAACCACTATGCGACACGTTCGCTCAGGGGTTGCCGGGCACCTCCGGGCCCCTCCCCCCACGCCAGGCAAGGAGAGCCCATGACTGCCTCGATACCGCGACGGCCCGGACGCGGAGGCGACCCCTGGCACAGAAGCTGGCTGTGCGCGCTCGCCGTCGCCGCGCTGCTGACCTCCTTCCTCTACGGCGCGGGCCTGGCCGCCGCGCCCGCCGCCCACGCCGAGGGGAACGGCGCCGCGGTGACACCCCAGGCGGGGTGGAGCAGTTGGAGCTTCATCCGCAAGAACCCGACAGAGGCGAACATCGAGGCGCAGGCCGCCGCGATGGCCTCGACCGGCCTGGTGGGCCACGGCTACACCTACGTCAACATCGACGACTTCTACTACCTGAACCCCGCGTCGAACGTCGACTCCTACGGCCGCTGGGTGGTCGACACGGCCAAGTTCCCGGACGGCATGGCGTCGGTGGCGAACTACGTGCACGGCAAGGGCGAGAAGTTCGGCATGTACCTCACGCCGGGTATCCCGGTGGCCGCCTACAACCAGAACACGCCCATCCAGGGAACCTCGTTCCACGCCCGCGACATCGTCTCCAGCACCACCAGCTACGAGACGAACTACAACTTCGGCAACGGCTCGATGTACTACATCGACTACAACAAGAACCCGGCCGCGGCGCAGGCCTTCCTCAACTCCTGGGCCGACCTGCTGGCCTCCTACGGCGTGGACTACCTGAAGATGGACGGCGTCGGCGACGGGGACATCCCCGACATCCAGCACTGGTCGCAGGCCCTGAACCAGTCCGGGCGCACCATCCACTTCCAGCTGTCGAACTCCCTCGACGTCAAGAACGGCCCGATCTGGAAGGCGAACTCCAACGGGTGGCGCACCAACGGCGATGTCGAGTGCTACTGCAGCACCCTGACCAACTGGTCGAACGTCTCCCAGCGGTTCGACGTGCTGCCGGCCTGGGTGCAGTACGACAGCCCGGGCGGCTGGGGCGACCCGGACTCCGTCGAGGTCGGCAACGGCGCCGCCACCGGCCTCACCCCCGACGAACGCCGCACCCAGGTGACCTTGTGGGCCGTCTCCTCGGCCCCGCTGATCCTCGGCACCGACCTGACGGCGATGGACTCCGGCGACCTGGCGCTGCTGACCAACGACGAGGTGCTCGGCGTCGACCGCGACGGCCGCCCCGCCCACCCCGTGGCGCAGGGCGCCCAGCAGCAGACCTGGTGGGCCTACAACGGCGACGGAACCTACACCGTCGCCCTGTTCAACCTGGCGGGCTCCACCGCCAACGCCACCGCCAACTGGTCCGACCTCGGCTTCACCGGCAGCGCCACCGTCCGCGACCTGTGGAGCCACACCGACCTGGGCACCTCCAGCGGCTCCTTCACCGCCTCGCTGCCCACCCACGGCTCCCGCCTGCTGCGCGTCACCCCGGCCGCCGGCCACGGCACCATCGGCGCCCCGCTGGTCTCCAAGCTGTCCGGCCGCTGCGCCGACTCCCCGCAGGGCACCACCTACAACGCCGTCCAGCTGGCGGTGTGGGACTGCAACGGGGGTCCCAACCAGAACGTCACCTACAACACCGCCACCAAGGCCCTCGGCCTGGAAGGCAAGTGCTTCGACGCCTACAACAACCAGACCACGGCGGGCACGCCCGTGGAGATCTACGACTGCCACAACGGCGCCAACCAGCAGTGGAACAAGAACAGCGACGGCACCATCACCGGCGTTCAGTCCGGCCTGTGCCTGGACGTCACCGGCGCCACCAACCCCAATGGTTCGGGGCTGGAGCTGTGGGGCTGCAACGGCGGCAACAACCAGCAGTGGACGCTCGGCTGACCGTCCGCACCCCGAACCGCCCCGCAGCGGAGACCCGCCGCGGGGCGGTTCGGCGTGCACGCGTCGGAGCCGGCGACCCCTTCCGGAAGCGGGACCCCCTTTCCCCGCGCCCGGTATTCGGCCGACGGGAAGCCGGACCGGACGATGGCGCGGGCAGCGGACGCGGTATGCGTAGCAGGCGCAGGAAACGGGTAGGACACCGGGAAATTCGCTCTCGCCGTGGCGAGCTGCGCCGCATGCGCCAATAAGCTTGTCATGCCCGCGACACAGTGGCGATGTCCTTGTTTAGTTTTTGTTTCAAACATCTCTTACGCTGCAGCTCAGCGCCCGTGCGCAGCGCGGAAGCGGCACATTGGCCCGGATTCATTGGGGATTGGCGACCGTCCGAATGTCATCTCCCCGGAACGCCGTCGAAACAATCGACTGGATATCCGCCGGCCCGCCCGGAAACGGTCCCACCGGGCTTCCCCTGCCTATTCGCGGAGTTCTAAAGTCTCCTCGCGAGTTGATATTCCCCCCACGTTCACCCCTTTCTCTTGCCATGTGCCAACGAGGACAGGAAAGCGGCAGATGCCAGCAGAACGTGTCACCCCCGATCCCACGCACCCCACGC
>NZ_FMCH01000639.1 GCF_900091855.1 Streptomyces sp. DvalAA-14 | reverse complement strand
TTCCCCCTCCGCCGGGGAGGGCTGGCGGGTCGGCCGCGTCGGACAGCCCGCCGGGCTGAGGGGGCCCCGGTCCGGGCTGTTTCCCCGTCCGCCGACGGGAGGGCGTGGCGGGTCGGCCGTGTCGGACGGCCCGCCGGGCTGAGGGGGCGACCGGCCCGGGCTGTTTCCCCGTTCTGCCAGGGGCAGTTGGCGGCTCGGGCCGCCGTGCCGGCGCCGCCTGGCGGGCAGCCTGCGGGGCTCCGGGCTCCCGGGCGTCGGGTGTTCAGGCTCCTCGTCCCGCCGCCGGGTGGGCGGTTGGCCCGCCGGCTCGCCGCGCTGGCACGGCCCGGCAAGCTGTCCCGGGCGCTGCGCCGGCGAGCCCCTCGGCGTCGGGCTTCCGGCCCGGGGCCTGGGCTTCGGCACCCCGCTGCTTCCCCTTCCGCCGGGGGCAGTTGGCGGGTCGGACTGCCGGGCCGGGACAGTCCGGCGAGCGGCACCGGGATCTCGGGCGGTGCGGCCCCGGGCGCTGCTTCCCCGGCCCGGGTTCCGGGCTCCCCGTTCCAGTCCTGTGCCTCCGGCCCCGAGTTCCGGCCTGGGGTGCCCGGGCCCCGGTGGGCGGGATGTGGAAAGGCGGGGCGGACCTCCGGGGGGAGGTCCGCCCCGCCTGGGGCGGTGGGCCGGGTGTTACGGCTTCAGCCGGATGATCTGCGGGTCGTGGTCGCTGGTCTGGTTCGCGAACTCGGAGTTGATGTGCACCACGTCGTAGTCCACGTGCTTGAGGTTCGGGCTGACCAGGATGTGGTCCAGCACCTGCGAGTTGCCCTCGAAGACGTAGGAGTAGCGTTCCTTCGCCGGCAGCGTGTTGACCAGGTCGGTGAGGACCTTGCCGTTGCCGGTGAGGCTGAGCACCGCCGGGGAGAACTGGTAGTCGTTCAGGTCGCCCAGTACCACGACGTCGGCGTGCGGGTCGGCCTGCTCGATCTGCTGCACGAAGTCGTGCTCCAGGATCGCCTGGCGGTTGCGCTGCACCTCGGAGCTGCGTACCGGCGGCTGGAAGCGGCTGTCGATCGCCTGGTCGCCGCCCTTGCTGTCGAAGTGGTTGGCGATCACGAACAGCGTCTTGCCGCGGAAGGTGAACTCGGCGGCCAGCGGCTTGCGGCTGCTGTTCCACGCCGGGTCGTCGGGCGCGATCCGGCCGGGGGAGAAGGTCAGCGCGGTCGCGCTGCCGGTGCCGGTGACGCCGACCGCGGTGGTGGAGTCACCGCCGGGACGGTCGGTGAAGCCCACCCGCGCCGGGTTGAACAAGAACGCCTGCCGGATGTTGCCGCCCGGCTCGCCGCCGTCCTTGTCGTTGACCGGGTCGATCTCGCGCCACGAGTAGCGGGGGCCGCCGGCCGCCACGATCGCGTCGGTGAGCTTCTGCAGGGTCTGGTCGGCGGCCACCGTGCCGTCGTCGGTGGCGCCGTTGTTGTCCTGGATCTCCTCCAGCGCCACGATGTCGGGCGAGCGCAGGTCCTTGACCAGCCCCTGGGCCAGCGCGTCGAACTTGGACTGCGGGTTGGCGGGCGCCAGGTTCTCCACGTTGTACGTGGCCACCGTCGCCTGGTCCGATGCGGCCTTGTCGGTCACCTCGGGCTTGATGCCGCCGCTCTTGACCGTGCCGATGGTCCGTGCCGCGATGGTGTAGGTACCGGCGAACTGGTTGTAGTCCAGCGGGCCCGACGTGGTGCCCTTCAGCGTGTCGCCGACGTTGGCCACCGGGAACGCCTGGGTGGCGGTCGGGATCAGCGACTGGACCATCAGGCGCCCGGAGTTGGGCTGGTCGTAGCCGGTGTAGAGGGTGCCGCCGCGCTTGGTCGGGTTCTGGTCCGGCTTGACTGTCACCCACAGCTCGCCGTACTGGTCGGTGGCGCCGACCACCCGGCTGTCGCCGATCTTCACGTTCATGCCTTCGAGCGAGGCGTAGAAGTCCAGCGCGTAGTCGGTGGGCCGCAGCGGCAGGTTCTCGATGGTGCCGCCGCCCGCGCTCGGCACGAACGCGTCCGGGACGCTGTTCTTGTCGATGACCACCGGGGCGGGCAGGGCGTTGCCGCTGGAGAGCACCGTCACCTTGGGCTTGGTGAGTTCGGTGGTCGACTGCACGCCGGTGTCCGCGCCGCCCGGGTAGTACTCGGAGACGGTGCCGTCCACCGAGACGCTGTCACCGACGGCGACGGTCGGGGTGGAACTGGTGAAGACGAAAAATGCCCTCACTGGTACGGGGGTTGGCGTCCGCGTTCGGGTCCTGCATCCAGAAGCCCTGCGCGGAGCCGTACGCCCGTATGCCGGTGACGATGCCGGTCGCGCCGCTGATGGCCTTGCCGGCCAGCGGGGAGACCCGGGTGTCCCCCTGGATGTCGTGGATCTTCGCCACCGGGGCCGTGGGCGGCGTGGTGGGCGGAGTCGTCGGAGGGGTCGTCGGGGGTGAGGTGGGCGGCCCGGTCGGGGCGCCGCCGGAGTTCTGCGGGGTGGGGTCGCCGGCGGTGAAGTCGGCCGCGTTGTCGTCGGTGTCGGCGAGCGAGGCGCCACGGGCCACGGAGGCGGTGTTGCTCGCCCCGGCGGCCGCGCCGCTGCCCTCGTGCACCACCGCGGTGCCGTAGCCCACCAGGTCCTTGACTCGGGAATCGGCCAGGCAGTCCGCGGCGTTCAGGCAGGTCAGCGGGTCGGCGCCGGAGACGAGCGCGACGGTGCCGGTGGTGCCCGACATGTTGATGGCGCCGGTGACGTCCGGCGTCGGCAGCGCGGTGCTGCCGCCGGTGCCGGCCGCCTCCTGCACCAGGAACCGGCCGCTGCCGGCCAGCGAGCCGGTGAGCGCGGTGGCCTGCCACTTGGAGCTGCCGGTCGGCGCGCCCGGCAGGTACTGGACGCTGTAGCCGCTCAGATCCACCGGCGTGGCACCGGCGTTGGCCAGCTCGATGAAGTCATTGGTGTACGTGGCGCCGGAGTTGCCACCGCCGCCGTACACCTCGGCGATCAGGGCGTCGGCCGACGGCGAGGCCATCGCGGCGTTGACGCTCAGCCCGGCCGCCACCAGGACGACGGCGCCGGCGATACCGATCGGCAGGACGCGCTTGCGGGCCCGGGACGTGCCGGGTCTCGCGGGGCGAGGCGTGGCCTCGGAGGAGTGCGACACCGGAGGAGTTCTCCTTCTGCGTGACGACAGTACGTGACGGCGGTGCGTGGCCGCAGTGCCCAACGGCCCTGCGAAACCGCCGGAATGACGGCACGTCAGCCCGGAGGAGACGCGCGATCCGGCTCAAGATACGCGCGTAGATGTCGCGCCTGAAGGGGTTTCCAGATTAATTCTGGGTGTTGATCGAGGTGGTTCGGCTGACCTGGGCTCCTTTGCGGCTGCTGGGTGTCTCCCCGGACACCTGTGGTCAGCGCCGACTCGCGCCGCTGGAACGGCCGTTGTCGGTGGGGCCAATGGTGCCGGTCAGGCGCCGGAGAACGCTCGGCGCGATACCGTCGTGCCGCAGGTTTAGCGAAGGTGCGCAGATATCTACGGACATGCGCTCGTAAATATCTTCGAAGCATCCGGCACTTACCCGTACAACGGCGGGCGACTACCGGGTGTGTACAGCTGTCACCGGTCCATGGCTGCTGTCTTCTCGCGTCCGATCCACCAAAAGCGGGCGTTGGGCCTATCGTTTGGACAGCGGGCCCGACCGTATCGCCAACCTCCCGCGGCCGAGCCGTGCGCACACACACCTTCAGCGCGCGAGGAATGGCAGGTTCGGCTCAGTGGGAAGGACGCCGATGAAGCCCGGAGTGGTCCTCGACGGTCGCTATCAGATGGTGCGGCTGCTGGGCAAAGGCTCCATGGGCGCGGTCTGGCAGGGCAACGATCTCAAGCTCCACCGCTCGGTGGCGGTCAAGGTCGTGCTGGACCACACCGACCCGGTACTCGTCGAGCGGATGGGGCTCGAAGCCACCGCGGCGGGACGTTTATCCCATCCGCATATCGTGACCGTGCACGATTACGGACAGGCCGCATATGGCGGTGAGACGGTCGCCTATATCGTCATGGAATTGGTCGACGGACGCCCGCTCACCGGAGTGCTCGCGGAAGGAATGCCGCAACTGTCGGTGGCCCTGGACTGGGCCCGTCAAATCGCTCTCGCGCTGGGTGCGGCACACGCGCCCGGGGTCGGCGTGGTCCACCGTGATCTCAAGCCGGACAATGTGCTGATCACCGGGGACGGCCTGGTGAAACTCGTGGACTTCGGCATCGCCCGCTTCATCGCTGAACCCCGGGAGGGGCAGCAGGGATTCAGCGCGGCGGACCGGCCGGGCGGATCGGGCGGGTCGAGCGGACCCGGCGGATCGGGCGGGCCGGGTGGATCGGGTGCGGCCGTCGATTCCGCGGATTCCGCCGATTCCCGGGGCTCCGCCGAGCGGGACGCCTACGCGGGCCTGGCCGGGCTGGACACGCTGAGCGGCACCCCCGCCTACATGGCCCCGGAGCAGTGCCTGTCGAAAGCGGTGGACCACCGCACCGACCTCTACGCCCTCGGCTGCCTGCTCTACGAGATGGTCACCGGCGCGCCCCCCTTCGACGACGGCTCCCCGCTGGCGGTGGCGGTGGCGCACGTCCACGACGCGCCGCCCACCCCGCGCAGCCGCAACGGCGCGGTCTCGGCCGAACTCGACGCCCTCATCCTCGACCTGCTCGCGAAGGACCCGGCGGCCCGCCCGCCCGACGCGGCCGCCGTCTACCGCCGGCTCGGCGCCATCGCCACCGAACTGCACGGCGCGGTGTCGGCCGCCGCGCTCACCCCGCGGCCCATCCCCCGCCCGCGTCCGCCGTCCGCCGCCGACGACCCCGGATACGCCGAACTGCTGCGCCGCTACGGCGGCCCGGAGGATCCCGCCGCCGAGCAACGGCCGGCCGAACTCATCCGATTATGGTGGGCGGCCGCCGCCGATCTCACCGACCATCTCGGCCCGCTCCACGCGGAGACCCTCACCGCCCGGCGCGCGCTGGCCCGGCACATCGGGGCGGCCGGTGACCACGCGCTGGCCATAAGCCTCTGGCAGGAACTCATCCCCGACCTCCAGTTCAGCCTGGGCCACTTCCACCGCACCACCTTCACCGCCCAGCGGCTCCTGGCCTGGCACATCGGCGCCGCGGACCGCCCGGCCGAGGCGGTCCGGCTGCTGCTCGAACTGGTCCCCGACGCCACCCGGCTGCTCGGCCGCCGCCACCCGGACGTGCTGGAGACCCGTCGCTTCCTGGTGTGGAACATAGGAGCTCTGGGCCGCCATCCCCGGGCGGTACGGCTGCTCAGCAAGCTCGTCCCGGACCTCACCGAAGCGCTCGGCGCCGACCACGAACACACACTGGAAGCACGACGGATGCTCGCCTGGAACACC
>NZ_FMCH01000484.1 GCF_900091855.1 Streptomyces sp. DvalAA-14 | reverse complement strand
GCGCCCGGGGCGACCCGCCAGTCCGCCGGGAAAGGCGCCCCACCGGCCCGGGTGAGGGGTTCGGCGAGCGCGCGCAGCAGCTCCGGGAGCACGGTCAGGCCCGCCCCGGCCAGGACAGCGGCACCGGAGGCGGCAAGTCCCGCCCACCGGGCCCGGGCGTCCGGTGCGGCGCCGCCCAGCGCCGCCCGGACGAAGCGCGCGAGGGCGACGAGGGCAAGGACGGTGGCGGGCAGGGGCGAAGGCGAGGACCCGCCAGGAACCGGGCAGAGCCGTGCGCGGCGGCGCGGCGACCGCCGTGACCAGGGCGAGCCCGGCCAGGGCGGCGGCGGCCAGCCGGCTTCCGTACCGCAACTCCTTGCGGCCCGCGGCGGCCGCGCCCAGCAGGACCAGCAGCGCGAGGGGCACGCAGCAGCGCAGCGCGGGCCCGTAACCGCCGGCCTGGACCGCGTCCACCGCGGCCACCACCCCGCCGAGTCACCGCCCAGCCGGTCGCCGCCGTACGGCCGAGCCCGGACATCGCGGCGGCCGGGCGGTCCCCGACCCGCCCGGCGAGACGGGCGCGCAGAGCGAGCGCCGCGGCCAGGTCGAAGCCGGCGCAGCCGATCAGCGCGGCGGCCCAACCCGCCGGCCGGTCCCCGCGGCAAGGGCGGCGAGGGGCGCGGTGCACTGGAGGAGCAGCAGCGCGGCGACCGGTACGACGGCCGACCGGATGCCCCACGCGTAGGCCGCCGCCCCCACCGCGACCAGCCCGGTCGCCCCGGCCCAGTAGGGGACGCCGCCCACGTGCCGGAGGTCGCCGAGGCCGCAGGCGCGGGCCGCGAAGCAGTCGAGCAGCACCAGCGCGAGGCCCACGGCGGACGCCGTCTCGGCGGTGGCGGTGAGCGCGCGGCGGCGCAGCGGAACGTACGCGGTCAGGGCGAGCACGGTGAGCACCGCGAGGACGGCGGCGCGGCCCCCGAGCCCGAGACGGCCCCAGTTCACGAGGGTGAAGACCAGCCCGGCGATGGTGAGCAGCGAGCCGCCGAGCACCAGCAGCACGGTCTGCACCGACGGCGCCGCCTGCTGGCGTGACGGCGGCCCGTACGGCCCGTACGGCCCGGCGCTCGTGCGGGCCACCGGGCCCGGTCGTTGCGCGCGCAGCCCGGCGAGCAGGACGCTTCGCTGCCGGAGCAGCGCGGCCCGCCGCAGACTGAGGTCGGTGAGCGTGTCGAGCACACGCCGGAGTTCGGCGACATCCGGGCCGGTGAGGGGCAGCCGGCAGCGGGGGCAGCGGTCAGGTCCTGCGGCGGCGAGGGGCGTACCGCAGTCGGGGCAGCGCAGCGGGCGGGCGTCCATGAACGCGAGTTTGGACGCGGACGTGCATCAGCACATGAGTACGGGTACTCAGCCCGATCCTCGGTGGGCCCGGGGTCGTTGCGCCCCTCGGGGGCGGACGGCCGCGTCGGGCCCGCCGCCCCCCCGGCCTAGGGCGAGCCGGCGCCCAGCCGTTTCGGCGGGGGGCCCGCCACCCGGGAGGGGGGCGCATGGCCGGGGGGCCGCCTTGGGGGCAGGGTGCGGTTGGGGGTGGTTGAGCGCGCAGTTCCCCGCGCCCCTTCGGGGCGTGCCTCACCTGCGGGATCGTTGAGCGGTTGGGGGTCGGGGGCTGGGCGTGCCTCCAGGGTGCGGTTCGTGGTGGCTGGTCGCGCAGTTCCCCGCGCCCCTTTGGGGTCGTGGCTGGGCCGGGTGGGCGGCCGGGTGTGCGGGGTGGTGGCTGGGCGCGCAGTTCCTCGCGCCCCTTCGGGCCGTGGCTGGGCCGGGTGGGCAGTCGGGTGCCCGGGTCGTGGCTGGGCGGGCGGTTCCCCGCGCTCCCCTCGGGGCGTGGCTGGGTCGGGTGGGGCGGTTTGCTGGGAGGGGTGGGGTGGGCGTAGAACTCGTCGGCAGCAGTGGCGTCGGAAGGGTGAACGGATGAGCGCGCGTTTCGAGGAGATCGACTGGCGCCCCACGCCCATGGGCGACATCAGCTTGCGGCGTCGGCGTGATCCGGCGTCGGGGGACGATGTGTACGAGGTCAAGCTCGGCGACGAGTTCTTGATGTCCAGCCTTTTTACGGCCGGCGAGATCGCCCTCACCGAACTCGGGCTGGCGAAACTGCCAGAGCCGGTCGACCCGGCCGTCCCCGGCCTGGACGTCGCGGTCGGCGGCCTCGGTCTGGGCTACACCGCCCGGGCCGCGCTCGACGATCCCCGGGTGCGCTCCCTGGTCGTGGTGGACGCGCTGGGTGAGGTGATCGGCTGGCACGAGCGCGGGCTGGTGCCGCTGGGTGCCGGGCTGGCGTCGGATCCCCGCTGCCGCTTCGTCCAGGGCGACTTCTTCGCGATGGTCGGCGACGCCCACGGCCTGGACCCGCAGGCGCCGGGCCGCCGCTTCCACGCGATCCTGCTGGACGTCGACCACTCGCCGCGGCACGTGCTGCACCCGCGCCACGCCGCCCTCTACCGGCCCGAGGGGCTGCGGACGCTGGCCGATCGCCTGCACCCCGGCGGCGTGTTCGCCCTCTGGTCGAACGATCCGCCGGACGAGGAGTTCACCGCTGTCCTCGCCGAGGTCTTCGCCGAACCGGAGGCCCGCGTCGTCGCCTTCGACAATCCGCTGCAGGGCGGCACCGCCACCAACACCGTTTATCTGGGGGTGGCAAGAGCCGACCCGGCAGCGCGCTGACGGGCGACTACTGCGACGGCCCGGTACGAGTGCCCGCGTGCCGGGCGGTGTCGCGCTGCCGGGCCGGCGCCGGCCGGAACTCCAACTCCCGGTCGCCGAGCGGGTCCCGGAACAGCCGCGCGTCCCTCACATAGTGCTGGCGCAGCCGCCACGGCGCCCGGTCGCCCTGCAACGGCAGGATCGCCAGCGAGCGTTGGAAGTAGCCGGAGGTCATCTCGATGTAGGGACCGGTGTTCATCGGCTCGGCCGGCAGCCGCGGGGTGACGACCGCGTGGCCGTGCCGCCGCATGGCGGCGATCAGCCGGGCCACGTAGGCGGCGACGAGGTCCGCCTTGAGCGTCCAGGAGGCGTTGGTGTAGCCCAGGGCGAAGGCGAGGTTGGGGATGCCGTCGAGCATCATCGCCTTGAAGGCGACCCGCTCCTGGAGCGGCACCGGGGAGCCGTCCAGGCTCAACTCGACGCCGCCCAGCGGCAGAAGGTTCAGTCCGGTGGCGGTGACGACCACGTCGGCGTCGAGATGGCCGCCGGAGCCGAGCCGCAGCCCGGTCCGGGTGAAGCTCTCGATCCGGTCCGTGACGACCTCGGCCGCGCCGGACCGGATCGCCGCGAAGAAGTCGCCGTCCGGCACCACGCACAACCGCTGGTCCCACGGCTGGTAGGCCGGGTTGAAGTGGGTGTCCACGTCGTAGCCGGCCGGCAACCGCCGGACCGCGCCACGGCGGAGCAACGCCCGCATCCGGTCCGGGTACTTGCGGCACAGCCGGTAGAACGCGGTTGCCAGCCGGATGTTCTTCCAGCGCACCACCGCGTACGCCCGGCGGGCGGGCAGCACCTTGTGCAGTGCGCCCGCGAGGCGGTCGCGGGCGGGCAGCGCCATCACGAACGACGGCGAGCGCTGCAGCATGGTGACCCGCGCCCCCGCGGCGGCCAGCGCCGGCACCAGGGTGACGGCCGTGGCGCCGCTGCCGATGACGACGACCCGCCGCCCGGCCACGTCGAGATCCCCGGGCCACTCCTGCGGATGCACCACGGGGCCGGCGAAGTCCGAACGGCCGGGCCAGTTCGGCGTGTAGCCCTGGTCGTAGCGGTAGTAGCCCGTGCAGGCGTAGAGGAAACCGCAGGTGTGCGTGCTGAGTTCGCCCGAGCCGGTGTCTTCGACCGTCACCGTCCAGCGGGCGTCCTCGGTGGACCAGTCGGCGCGTAACACCCGGGAGTGGTAGGTGATGTGCTCGTCCACGCCGTACTCCGCCGCGGTCTCCCGCACGTAGCGCAGGATCTGCTCGCCGGCGGCGATCGAGGAGGTGTGCCGCCAGGGGCGGAAGGCGTAGCCGAGGGTGAACATGTCGGAGTCCGAGCGCACCCCGGGGTAGCGGAACAGGTCCCAGGTCCCGCCGCTGGCGCCGCGCGCCTCCACGATCGCGTACGAACTGCCCGGGGCCTCGCGCCGGAGGTGGCAGGCGGCACCGATCCCGGACAGGCCGGCGCCGACGATCAGCACGTCCACGTGGTCCGGTGCGCGCCGCCGCCCCGGCTCGGCGGCGGGCGGCGGGTGATCGGCGGCGGCGGTCACGGTGCTCCCTCGGCAGCTGTCGGCGCGTTGACGGCAAGCGTGAGGATGGCACCGGCGCGGGGGCGGTGCAACAGGTTCGGCCCCGGCGGCACCGCCCGCCGCCGGAACGGCCCCGCGGCCCGCCGGCCCGGCCCCGGCCCCGCCGCCCGGAGCTCAGCCCGGCCGCGGCAGTTCGCGTACGACCTCCTGCGGCCGCTTGTCGTCCCGCAGCCCCAGGAAGCGCGGGTGCCGCAGCATCCCGTCCCGGGTCCACTCGCTGAAGCCGACCTGGGCGACCAGTTCCGGGCCGACCCAGTGCGCGGTCCGTTCCCGGACCGGGTCGGCGAAGGGGGAGCCGGGTTGCCGCAGCGTGTCGAGCCGTTCCCGCAGCGCCCGCAGGGTCCGCTGGTCGTACCCGGTGCCGACCTTGCCCGCGTAGCGGAGCGGCCGTCCGTCCCCGCCTCCGCCCCCGCCCGTGCCGGGCCCGCCGCCCTGCTCTCGGGCGTCGTAGTAGCCGATCAGCAGCGCGCCGAAGCCGATCCGGCTGCCGGACGGCTCGGTGAAGCCGCCGATCACGAACTCCTGCCCCGCCGCGCACTTGAGCTTCAGCCAGTCGCCGGACCGACGCGCCTGGTAGGGCGCGTCGGCGCGTTTGGCGATCAGCCCCTCCCAGCCCTTGGCGCATGCCTCGTCGAGGAGTTGGTCGCCGCCGTAGTTGCGGTGCGGGGTGTAGCGCAGCGGGCCGTGGAAGTTCAGCGTGTCGCGGAGCAGTGTCTTGCGGGTGCGCTGCGGCAGGCCGGCGGTGGACCAGCCGTCCAGGCCGAGCAGGTCGAAGACGTAGTAGAAGACCTCGACGGGGCTCGCGGCCACCGCCCGCGCTTCGGTCAGGCCCAAGCGCTGCTGGAGCAGCGAGAAGTCGGTGCGGCCGTCGCGCAGGGCGACGATCTCGCCGTCCACCACCACGTCTCGGCAGTCCTGCGCGGCCAGCGCGTCCACCACTTCGGGGTAGGTGCGGTCCATGGCCCGGCCGGTACGGGACAGCAGCCGCACCCCGCCGGCCTCACCGATGCCCAGGGCGCGGACACCGTCGAGTTTCCGCTCGAAGATCCAGCGCTCGTCGAAGGCACGGCGGTCGCTGAGGGTGGCCAGCATCGGCCGGTCCACCAGCAGCGAGCGGTCATCGGGCGCGGGTCGCAGCCGGGCCCGCTGCGCCGCGGGAAGGCGGGCGAGGGCGGCGGGCAGCTCGTCGCTGTCCGCCGCCGCAGGCGCGGCCGGGCTGGCCGGGCGGGTCTTCGGGGGGCTCACCGCGCGGCCTTCCCGCGCCCGGTCCCACCGC
>NZ_FMCH01000603.1 GCF_900091855.1 Streptomyces sp. DvalAA-14 | reverse complement strand
AATGCGGGGATCAGCTGTGGGGGGACCGGAGCGGGGGCGAGGGATCACCCCACCCGCCCCACTGGGCACTTCGGCCCATGTGGCTCCTGGTGCTGGTGATTCAACTGCCGAACACCGGACCCGTCAATAGTCCTAGCTCTGAAAGACGTTATTACCGTAATGCGGCAATTCGCCCGCATCCGTGGGCCGTTGGAAGCTCGGATTCCTCGCCAGTCATCGGATGACATCGCCTGCGGCGGCCCGTCGCCGGGCCGCTCACCAGGTGCGCGGGGGCCGGTGAGCCTTACCTCACGTCCGTGTCACCTCCGGACTGACGGCGTGTAACACCGCGCTGCCAGAGTCCCGTGCGCCAGTAGCGAAAGGGGACATGACACATGAGTCAGTTCAACCGCCGTGACTTCCTGCGCGCGGTCGGTGCCACCGGGGGCGCCGGCGCGATGTTCGCCACCATGGGGGCGCTGGGCCTCGCACCCACCGCCGCCGCGGCCGCCGGCCACGAGGCGCCCTTCCGGGCGCCGACCCCCGGCGACTTCCACCTCACCCATCGGGCCGCCGCCAAGGTGGTGATCCTCGGCGGCGGCATCGCCGGGCTCACCACCGCCTACGAACTCGGCAAAGCGGGCTACGACTGTACGGTCCTGGAGGCGCAGAACCGGACCGGCGGCCGCAATTTCACCGTCCGCGGCGGCACCACCACCACCGACCTCTACGGCCACCGGCAGACCGCCCGCTTCTCCGACGGCCAGTACATGAACGCCGGCCCGGCCCGGATCGCCCAATGGATGCTCACCCTCGACTACTGCCGTGAACTCGGCGTCCCCATCGAGGTGTTCACCAACGAGAACGCCGACGCCTACCTCTACAACGAGAAGTCCGGCATGACCGCGCCGATGCGCTACCGGACCGCCAAGGCCGACGTCTACGGCTACGTCTCCGAACTCCTGGCCAAGGCCAGCAACCAGGGCGCCCTCGACCAGGACCTCAGCGCGGACGACAAGGAGCGGCTGATCACGTTCCTGAAGGGCTACGGGGACCTGGGCGCCACCCTCGACTACACCGGCAGCGAACGGCGCGGCTACTCCGTCGTCCCCGGCGCGGCCGGCACCCCCGGGGTGGAGTACGGCGGCCTGCCCACCGCCTCCGAGGTCTTCGCCACCGGCGTCGGCCGCTACTTCTCCTTCGAATTCGGCTACGACCAGGCGATGCTGATGTTCCAGCCGGTCGGCGGCATGGACCGGATACCGCACGCGCTGGCGGGGGCGATCGGCTCGCGGGTCATCCGCACCGGCTGCGCGGTCACCCAGGTCACCGACACCGCGCACGGCGTCACCGTGACCTACACCCAGGACGGCCGGACCCGCGCGATCGACGCCGACTACTGCGTCGCCGCCATGCCGCCCAACATCCTGGCGCGGATCCCGCACAACCTCGGCAGCGACGTCCAGTCGGCGCTGGAGGCCATCACCCCGTCCTCGGCCGGCAAGATCGGCCTGGAGTACCGCTCCCGCTGGTGGGAACTGGACCACGGCATCTACGGCGGCATCACGGAGACCGACCTCGACGTGACGCACATCTGGCACCCGTCGTACGGCTTCCACGGCAAGCGCGGGGTGATCATCGGCTACTACAACACCGGCTCCAACGCCGACTCCTACGCTCCGCTGTCCCCCCAGGACCGCGAGACCCGGGCGGTGGCCGCCGGCGTCAAGATCTACGGCGACAAGTACCGCAGCGAACTGGCCACGTCCTTCTCCCAGCACTGGCGCCAGTTCCCCTACCAGGAGGCCGCCTGGCACAGCACGCCCGGCGGGCCCGACGACCCCCGCTACACGTCCCTCAACGACCCGACCGGCCACGTCTACTTCGCCGGTGACTGGCTGAGCTACATGGACGCCTGGCAGCACGGCGCCTTCGCTTCGGCCCGCAAGACGGTGACGGCCCTGCACACGCGGGTGCTGGCCTGAGCGCGCGGTGGCCGGCCCCGCGGGTCGCCCGCCGGGCCGGCCACCGCGGGGGCCGGCGAAGAGGGGGTCGGGAGCGGCAGACGAGTCGAGCTCTACGCCGGATTCTGTCGCCGGTCGACCTCGCGGTCGGCCGGGAGACGGCCATCCATCTAGGACCGGCGTTGCCGCCGGCCTCATGCGGTCTACCCGCGGACTCGGGCGAGCAGCCCTCGAATGTCCGCGCAGAGTCGCCTGGGCGACTCCTTTTGACCTTGCTCCGGGCGGGGTTTACCGAGCCGTCCAGGTCACCCTGGACGCTGGTGGTCTCTTACACCACCGTTTCACCCTTACCGGGGACCGAGGCCCCCGGCGGTCTGTTTTCTGTGGCACTGTCCCGCGGGTCACCCCGGGTGGGTGTTACCCACCACCCTGCTCTGTGGAGTCCGGACGTTCCTCGGCAGAACCTCTCAGTCCTGACGCGGCCGCCCGCTCGGCTCGTCTGCCGTGATCACCATCTTAGTCGATCCCCGCGCCCCCCACGGGGACGCGCCCGCGCCGCACGCCCAGCCCCACGCCGGCCGGCGCCCGGCAACGACCGCCACGGCTCCTCCCCGCCGTGGCCGCCCCCAGGGGCGCGAGGAACGGCGCGCCCAGCCCGCACCGGCCGGTGGCCGACAACGACACCAGCCACCCCACC
>NZ_FMCH01000485.1 GCF_900091855.1 Streptomyces sp. DvalAA-14 | reverse complement strand
AACCGCGCGCAGGCGCTGGCGGCCCGCGGCGGCCTGGGCGGGGGACACCGGAGCGGGCAGGTGCTGGAACTGCGAGATGTTCGACATGGGTTCGGCTCTTTCGCGCGAAGGGTCGTAGGACGACGTATTGCGCGGGACCGGACGCTGATGTGGCCGTAGAAGGGCAGGTCAGCGGGCGACGCGGGTCCGCGCGGGGATCGCGCGGCAACACCAGCGGTCGAAGTGGTGCTCCTGCCGGGACGGCCAGAAGGGCTCCAGGTCGTGACGACCTGTCCCGGTGACAGTAGTGCTGGCCATGCCCCCATTGAACCAGACCGTGAGCCTGCCGTGTTAGGGCCCGGGCGGGTCGGACCGCGCGGCGGTGTGACGTCTCCGTCACACCGCGGTCATCTCGCGACCGGGCCCTGTCGCGCCGCGGGGCCGGTGACCGAGCCCCCGGCCCCATGACCGATAGGGTGGCGTCTGAGATGTTTTGTACGTCTCGGCCGGCCGGACGCGAGGCCGTTCCGGATCGCGGCGCCGACCCGCCGCGCGGGGCGGAAAGGGCCCGGGTCTAGGCTGGTGCGGCCGGACCAGAAGGAGTTCCCCATGCAGATCCACCAGGTGCTGAACCTCGCGGTGAGCGACAGCGCGGGCCCCGGGCCGGTGATGCGCAGCATCATCGTGATCGCCGTGGTCGGCGGCGCGCTGCTCGCCTGGTTCGTCCTGCGCGGCTACCGCGACAACGACTGACCCCCGCCCGGTGCCGCCCGCGTCCTAGGCCGTGTCTGACAAATAGCGCCGTCCGCCCGCAGGGCGGGGCCCCGCGGCGTCTGGTGCGTGCGATCGCAAGGCGGAGGGTCGCCCTCGTAGTGGGCTACTCGGACGACCCCGACAACGCAGCGAGCGCGGGTGCCAGGCGTCGCGGGGCAGGCGGGATTTGTCAGACACGGCCTAAGGGCAGCCCTCGCCGAACTTGACGGCGGTGAACTTCACCGGCTGTCCCGTCAGCGGGGTGCCCGCCGCCGGGGACTGGGTGCAGATCTTCCAGTTGGACGCGAGCAGGATCACCCGGTGGCCCGCGGCGTCGGTGGAACCGACCGAGGTGTTCGAGGGCAGGCTGGCGGTCGCGCTGTTCAGCGACTTGCCGATGAAGTCCGGCATCGTCCGGCCCGCCTTGGCGGGCGGCGCCTGGTCGGTGCGCGGGCAGGACTCGTCGAGCTTGACCGCGCCGAGGTCGATCGTCGTGTCGACCGGTGACTTCGTGCCTGCGGCCGGCTTTTGCGAGCAGACCTTCCAGTCCCGGTCGAGGATCTGGTGGCGGTCGCGGCCGGCCGAGTCGTGGCTGGTGAGGTGGTGGAAGCCGGCTGCCTGCGCCGCGTCCTGGGCGGTCTGCAGACCCTTGCCGACGAGGGCGGGTACCGGTTTGACCGCCGGGGCCGCGGAGCCTGCCGGGTGCGACACGGACACGCCGGGGCTCTTCGGATCGGCGGCGTCCGGATCGCACGCGGTCAGCGCGGCCGCCGCCGCGGCGGCTAAGACGACGACGGTGACGGTGACGCGGCTCGGTGTACGCATAGGGTCGTCCCCCTCGGTGCGGTCCTGCTCGGTGCGGGCCTGGGGTTCGAGCCTGGCAGCCCGGCGCGCCGACCGCGGTCGGTGTGCCGGGATTGTTACGGAGTGTGCGGATCGCGGACGGGACGGCGGACGGACGGCGGCCGGTCCCGCGATGCGGGCCCGGCCGCCCCACCACCGGCGCCGGGGCCGTCAGCGGATCGGCAGCCCGGACAGGGTGCGGGCGATCACCAGCCGCTGGATCTCGCTGGTGCCCTCGAAGATGGTGTAGATCGCGCTGTCGCGGTGCATCCGCTCGACCGGGTACTCCCGCGTGTAGCCGTTGCCGCCGAGGATCTGGATGGCCTGGGCGGTGACCTTCTTGGCGGTCTCGCTGGCGAAGAGCTTGGACATCGAGCCCTCGGCGGAGGTGAAGGGCTTGCCGGTGGTGGCCATCCAGGACGCGCGCCAGACCAGCAGCCGGGCGGCGTCGATCCGGGTGCGCATGTCGGCGAGTTGGAAGGCGATGCCCTGGTTGTCGATGATCGGCCGGCCGAACTGCTCGCGGCCGACCGCGTACTCCAGCGCGTACTCGTAGGCGGCCCGCGCGGTGCCCACCGCCATGGCGCCGACCGCGGGTCGGGAGGCTTCGAAGGTGGCCATCGCCGCGTTCTTCACCCGGCCGCCGTCGGCCCCGGCGCGGGCTTCGGCCGTGGCGCGCTCGCGGGCCCGGGCGAGGCGTTCGTCCAGCTTGTCCTTGCCGCCGAGCAGGCAGTCGCCCGGGATCCGGACGTCCTCCAGCACCACCTCGGCGGTGTGCGAGGCGCGGATGCCGTGCTTCTTGAACTTCTGGCCCTGCGACAGGCCCGGGGTGCCCGGCGGCACGATGAAGGAGGCGTGGCCCCTGGAGCCGAGTCCGGCGTCGACCACCGCGACGACCACGTGCACGTTGGCGATCCCGCCGTTGGTGGCCCAGGTCTTGGTGCCGTTGAGCACCCACTCGCCGGTGGCCTCGTCATGGACGGCCCGGGTGCGCATCGCGGCGACGTCGGAGCCGGCGTCCGGTTCCGAGGAGCAGAAGGCGGCCAGTTTCACGTCGTCCGCGTCGCCGTACATCTGCGGGACCCAGGTGCCGATCTGCTCCTCGGTGCCGTTGGCCAGGACGCCGACGGCCGCGAGGCCGGTGCCGACGATGGACAGCGCGATGCCCGCGTCCCCCCAGAAGAGCTCCTCCATCGTCATCGGGATACCGAGCCCGGTGGGGTCGAAGAACTGCTGGGCGTAGAAGTCCAGGGAGTACAGGCCTATCTTGGCGGCCTCCTGGATGATCGGCCACGGTGTCTCCTCGCGCTCGTCCCATTCGGCGGCGGCCGGACGCATCACATCGGCGGCGAAACCGTGGATCCACGCGCGCACGGACTGCTGGTCGTCGTTGAGATCGAGCGTGAAGTCGCCCATCGTCCCCTCCACGTGCTGGTTACTTGCGGTAACAGCAGTCTGTTACCCTCTGGTAAGGAATGTCAACTCCTCGCCCGGCGGGCCGTCCGGCGGCCGCGGGGTGTTACGTTGCGCAGACCATCGGCAATCGAACACCGAGGAGGCGAGGGTGGAGACCGGCCAGCGGCAGGACCAGCGAACGGCCACCGAGCGACGGCGCCAGGAGTTGCTCGAAGCCGCCGACCGCGTGGTGCTGCGGGACGGCCCCGAGGCCTCGATGAACGCCATCGCGGCCGAGGCAGGCATCACCAAGCCCATCCTCTACCGGCACTTCGGCGACAAGAGCGGCCTGTACCGGGCGCTGGCCAAGCGGCACACCGACGCGCTGCTGGCCACCTTGCGCACCGCGCTGGACTCCCCCGGCGACCGCCGGGACCGGGTCGAGGCGACACTGCACGCCTATCTGTCCGCGATCGAGACCCGCCCGCAGGTCTACCGCTTCTTGATGCACCCGGCCGAAACCCCCGCCGCCGACGGCGAGAAGGGCTTCGACGTCGGCCGCCACTCGGTCCCGCTGCTGCGCCGGATGGGCGAGGACCTGGCCGAGGTGATCGCCGAACGGCTCGACCTCGGCCCGGACAGCCGGCAGGTCGCCCGGGGCGTGGGGGCCACGGCATCGTCGGCATGATGTACGCGGCCGGCGACTGGTGGCTGAGCGAACGCCCGGTTTCCCGCGACCAGTTGGTGCGCAGTCTGGCGGATCTGCGTGTGGGGGCGCCTGGCCGCGGCCGGCGACAAGGCGGGCAGCCCGGGGCTGTGACGCCGGGCGCGCCCGGCCGGC
>NZ_FMCH01000489.1 GCF_900091855.1 Streptomyces sp. DvalAA-14 | reverse complement strand
GGCTCGCCGGGGCCGGGCCGGTCCGTCAGAGGCCGCCAGCTCCGCCCAGCCCCCCGGCGGACCGCGTCCAGGTCGGCGTCGGAGGCCAACCCGGCGTGGTAGAGCCGCAGTTCGGTGGCGCCGAGTTCGGCGGCGTGGGAGGCGTCCGCGGCCAGGCGGGCCGGATTGCCGCCCAGGCCGGCCACGATCCCGAGGTTGGCGGCCAGTACGGTGCGCGGGCCGCGGTGCGGCGCGGTCGGGCCGAGCATCGCCTCCCGCGCGGCCGGCCCGCCGGCGCAGGGCAGCACCAGGCCGTCGGCGTGCCGCAGGATGTGCGCGGGATCGACCCCGGCGTTCGCCCCGCAGTGGTACGCCGCCGGGTCCGCGTGCATCAGCACCTGGAAGCCGGGCGGGGCGGCGGCCCGGACCGCGGCGACGGCCTGCTCCTGCAGCGACCGCGCGGTGCGCAGCCGCCAGTCGAGGCTCAGCGCGGTGAACTCCGCACCGAGCAGCGCCGCGATGCCCGGCACGCCGGACTCGCCCGAACCGGAACCGGAACCGGCCCACACGGGCGCCAGTGCGTGGCGGACGGCGGCGGCGAGTTCGTCGGGATCGGCGCCGGACTCCGCGTACCCGTCGCGGCAGTACGGGCAGAAGCAGAGCGACATCAGGTACTGGGCCGCGTCGCCGAGCGGCACGCCGGCGGTCTTGTCGTGGGCGTGCAGGTGCGCCAGCCCGTACCAGCCGAGGGACTCCAGTTCGGTGCCGGCCGCGCCCGGCCGCACCGCGGCCTCGGCGGCGAGGTCCAGCAGGTAGCGGCGGACGGCGGGCTGCCCGATGCAGGGCGCCCACGGGTAGCGGTCGCCGTAGGCGTTGACCACCGAGGTGTGCGGGTATTCGCGGCCCAGCAGGGAGTTGTGGGCGAGCACCACCCAGGTGTGGACGTCGAGCCCGGCCGCCCGCAGAGCGTCCGCGGCGGCGCCGTGGGCGTCCTCGGCCGCGGCCCACGAGCCGGCCGGCCGGGGGCGCGAGTTCCCGGCCCCGCCAGCGCTGTTCGTCCGGCGGATACAGCACCGAGGCGTGTTCCGCGGTGACGACGCGGTGGACGGGGTGGCGCGGGGTCAGGGCCCGGGTGGAGTGGTAGGCGGACGCGAGGGTGACCTGCCGGACGCCGAGCGCGGCCACCCGGCCGGCGGCTTCGGGGTCGCCGACGACGTCCCAGGGGTAGAGGAAGGCGGAGGTCTTCACGGCAGGCGGCCGGCCTTCTGTCGGGGGGCGGTTGGGGTGGCGGACGGTGCGTGCGGAGCGCTGCGCGGAGCCCGGCGGGCTGGACAGGGCCTAGGCCGAGGGGGGCGTGCCCGGGGCGCCCTCGCCGAGCAGCGCCAGGCCCTGCTCGATGAGTTCGGCGAGTTCCTTGGTGTGGGCGGGCGACGGCTCGGACAGCGGCGGGCGGACCTCGCCGACGTCGAGGCCGCGCAGCCGGACTCCGGCCTTGACCAGGGAGACCGCGTAACCGCGGCCCTGGTTGCGGAGGTTGACCAGTGGCCGGTAGAAGCCGTCGAGCAGCCGGTTGACGGTGGCGTCGTCGCCGGTGGTCAGGGCGCGGTGGAAGGCGAGGGCGATCTCGGGTGAGAAGGCGAAGACCGCCGAGGAGTAGAGCAGCACCCCGATGCCGCGGTAGGCCAGCCCGGTGAGTTCGGCGGTGGGCAGGCCGTTGAAGTAGAGGAAGTCGCGGCCCGGCAGTTCGGTGCGCACCGCGCTGATGATGCGCTGCATCAGGTCCAGGTCGCCGCAACCGTCCTTCAGGCCGATGATGTTGGGCACCTGGGCGAGTTCGACCACGGTCTCCGGGGTGAAGACAGCGTTGTCCCGCTGGTAGACGATGACGTCGAGGGAGGTGCCGGCGGCGAGCGCCGTGTAGTGCCGCAGCAGGCCCGGCTGATCGGCGACGACGAGGTAGGGCGGCATGGCGAGCAGTCCGTCGGCGCCGGCTTCCTCGGCGAGCCGGGCGTACTGGACGGCGAGCGCGGTGCCGTAGCCCGCGCCGGCCACCACCGGCACCCGGCCGGCCGCCGCCTCGACGGCGGCGGCGACGCAGGCGCCGAACTCCTGCGGGGTCAGCGCGTGGAACTCACCCGTGCCGCAGCAGGCGAAGACCGCCGCCGCCCCGGCGTCCACGCCCGCCCGCACGTGGGCGCGGAACACGTCGAGGTCGAGGCTGCCGTCCGGGCCGAAGGCCGTCACGGGGAAGAACAGCAGGCCGTCGAGGCGGTCGGCGAGGGCGGATTCGCGTGCGGGTGAGGGTGAGGTCATCGGGTCCCCCCAGAGGGTGTGCGCTCGGTGTGCGCTCTTCTGATTAATGTCTATATGCGTGAACGCTGCCACGCTAGGCGAGGTTCCCGGCGGTGGTCAAGCCGAGGAGCAGGCCGGTAGGCCCTCACCGAGCAGCCCCCAGCCCGGGGGCGCCATCCGCTGTTGTCTACGTACATGAACCATGTCCATGGATATACTCGACCTCGTCGTACGCCCGCGAAAGGCCGCGGCAGGCCGCTCCCCGGGCCCGCCGCGGCCGGTGAGACCGAGGAGACCTTACGCATGTCCGCTGTGTCCGCTCCCGCTCCGCGTACCGTCCTGCTCACCGGCGCCGCCGGCGGTGTGGGCACCTTGATGCGCGAACTGCTGCCCTCGTTCGGCTACCGGCTGCGGCTGCTCGACGCCCGGCCGATCCAGGACGGCCCCGGCGCCGGCACCGCCATCACCGCCGACCTCGCCGACCGGGACGCGCTGCGCGCCGCGGTCCGCGGCGTGGACGCGATCCTGCACCTCGCCGGCATCTCCAAGGAGTCCGACTTCGACCGGATCCTGCGCGCCAACATCGAGGGCACCTACAACCTGTACGAGGCCGCCCGCGAGGAGGGTGTGCGCCGGATCGTCTTCGCCTCCAGCAACCACGCGGTGGGCTTCACCCCGCGCCCCCGGGGCGGCGACCCGCTCATCCCGGTCGACACCCCGCGCCGGCCGGACACCTACTACGGCCTGTCCAAGTGCTTCGGCGAGGACCTCGCGCAGCTCTACGCCGACCGGCACGGCATCGACACCGTCTCGATTCGGATCGGATCCTGCTTCCCCGCGCCGAGCACGGTACGGATGCTCTCGGTCTGGATGAGCCCCGCCGACGGCGCCCGGCTCTTCCACGCCGCGCTCACCGCCGACGTGACCGGGCACACCGTCGTCTACGGCAGCTCCGCCAACACCCGCCTGTGGTGGGACCTCGGGCCGGCCCGGGCGCTGGGCTACGAGCCGCAGGACGACTCCGAGCCCTTCGCCGCGGCGCTGATCGCCGAGCAGGGCGAACTGGACCCGGCCGACCCGGCGCAGGCCAACCTCGGCGGGGCGTTCTGCACCGACGCGCCGCGCTGGGAGCACTGAACCGGGCGGGCGCGGCGCGGCGGGGCCGCCGGGCCGGTCAGCGGCCCGGCAGCCGCACCACCGAGACGAAGAAGTCGTCGATCTGCCGGACCGCCTTGATGAACTGGCTCAGGTCGACGGGCTTGGTGACATACGCGTTGGCGTGCAGCTTGTAGCTGCGCACGATGTCCTCCTCCGCGGAGGAGGTGGTCAGCACCACCACCGGGATGACGGCCAGCTCCGGATCGCCCTTGATCTGCTCCAGCACCTGGCGGCCGTCGTACTTCGGCAGGTTGAGGTCCAGCAGGATCAAGTCGGGGCGCGCCGCGCCGGTGTGGGCGCCGCGCCGGTAGAGGAAGTCCAGCGCCTCCTCACCGTCGCGCACCACGTGCAGGGAGTTGCGGATCTTGTTGTCCTCGAATGCCTCGCGGGTCATCAGCTCGTCTCCCGCGTCGTCCTCGACGAGCAGGACCACGATCGGCTGTACGGCGTCGGTCATGCGGGCTGCGCTCCCTCGGAGGTCGGGACGTCGGCGGCCGGGACGGCCGGAGCCTGCACGGCGGCGGCCGGCAGGGTGAACCGGATCCGGGTGCCGCCGGTGTAGGAGGTGTCCACGGCGATTCTGCCACCGTGGTGCTCGACGATCTTCCGGCACATGGCCAGGCCGATGCCGGTGCCGTCGTAGACGTCCCGGCTGTGCAGCCGCTGGAAGATCACGAAGACCTTCTCGCTGAACTCCGCCGGGATGCCGATGCCGTTGTCGGTGACGGTGAAGGTGTGCTCGCCGTCCGGACCGTCGGCGCTGTCCACGGTGATCAGCGGCGGGCGGTCCGGGGAGCGGAACTTGACCGCGTTGCCGATCAGGTTCTGCCACACCATGGTCAGCAGCGTCCGGTCGCCGGTTGTCACGGGCAGCTCCGCGGGGCGGCGCACCTGCGCGCCGGACTCCTCCAGAGTCCCGGCCAGATTGGCCAGCGCCTGCTCCAGTACCGCGTCCAGCCGCACCGGCAGCCGGTCGTCGTAGGTGCGGCCGACCCGGGAGAAGGCCAGCAGGTCGGTGATCAGGATCTGCATCCGCTTGGCGCCGTCCACCGCGAAGTCGATGTACTGCACGCCGCGTTCGTCGAGCTTGTCGCGGTAGCGCTTCTCCAGCAGCTGGCAGAAGGAGGCGATCTTGCGCAGCGGTTCCTGGAGGTCGTGCGAGGCGACATAGGCGAACTGCTCCAGCTCCGCGTTGGAGCGGCGCAGCTCCTCGGCCTGGGCGGTGAGTTCGTCGGCCTGGACGGTCAGCCGGCCGCGCTGGTCGCGGGCTTCGGCCAGCGCGCTGGCCAGGCCGCCGCGCATCGCCTCCACCGCCTCGGCCAGTATCCGCAGGTCGGCCGGTCCGGCCGGCTCGATCCGGCCCTCGAAGTCACCGTCGGCGACCCGCAGTGCCCCGTCGCGCAGCCGGTTCAGCGGCCGGCCCACGATCTGCCGCAGCAGCAGGGCCAGCACCAGGGCGGCGACCAGGAAGCAGGCCAGCATGGCCAGGAAGACCGCGTCCCGCTCCCCCTCGATGTGCCGCAGCTGGGCCTGGCTGTGCACCCGGTCGGCGAGCAGATGGCTGTCCTCGGCGGCGTACAGCCCCCGGATCCGGTCGAACGCCTGCTTGCTGCCGTCGAGCAGCGCGCTGTCGGACGCGGTGGACCGGCCCTGCCGGGCATGCTGCACCAGCGGCTCGGCGTAGTCGGCGCGCCATTGGGCGGCGGCCTTCCGCAGCGCCGCGAGGTCGGCGGTGGCGCGGTCGTTCCCGCTGATCAGTGGCTGCAGCCGGGCGGCGCTCTGCTTCTCCTCGGTCAGGCCGTCGGTGTACGGCACGAGGAACTGCGCGCTGTGCGTCAGGACGTAGCCGCGCACCCCGGTCTCCTGGTCGAGGAGCGCGGACTGCAGCCGGACGCCTTCGACCCGGGCGGGCTGGACCCGGCCCGACAGGTCGTCCGATATCTGCGAGTTGCGGGCCAGCAGCCGCGCGCCGACCACGGCGAAGACGATCACCAGCAGCACCATCACGGCGAGCACCAGATTGAACCAGACCTGGACCGTGGCCCGGCCGCGCAGCGCGGACCTGACGGTCGCGGCGGAGGCGCCCGGAGTCGCGGCGGAACGCTGGGAGGCGGCCGGTACCGGACCGCCGGGCCCGCCGACCGGGGGAAGAGCTGTTTTGTCCGCTGTCACAATGAGGTTTTCCATCCGACGTGTACGACTGCCGCGTCGTCGGCCAGACCGCCGTGGTCGGCGGTCGCCGTCTCGGCGGCGCTGATCAGCGCATCGACGAAGTCGTCCGGCGGCAGCGTGCCGTGCTGCCGGGCCAGGGCCAGCAGGCCCTCCTCGCCGAGGCGCTCAGGACCGGCACCGAACCGCCACTCGAACAAGCCGTCGGTGAACAGCACCAGCGACTCGCCGTTCAGCGGCAGCGTGGTCACCGGCCAGACCGCGATGCCCGGCAGCAGTCCCAGTGCGGGACCGCCCTCCGGCTCGTACCAGTCGACGGCCGCGCCGCGGCGCACCAGCAGTCCGGGGTGGCCGGCCCGGATCAAGCGTACCGAGCGGCGGTCCGGCGGGAACTCCAGGGCGATGACGGTGGCGAAGACATCGGTGGCGGCGCGCTCGGCGACCAGCATCTGCTCCAGCAGCCGGGTGCGGTCGGCGGCGCCGGTGCCGGCCAGCACGAAGGAACGCCAGGCGACCCGCAGGCACACCCCGAGGGCGGCCTCGGCGGCGCCGTGGCCCGACACGTCGCCTACGACGACGTGCACGGTGCCGTCCTCGGTCTGCACCACGTCGAAGAAGTCGCCGCCGAGCAGCGCCAAGTCGCGGCCGGGCAGGTAGCGGGTGGTCACCCGCAGGTCGTCGGTGCGCAGCAGCGGGGTGGGCAGCAGGCCGCGTTCCAGCCGGGCGTTCTCCTCGGCCCGCAGCAGGCTCTCGCGCAGGGCCACCGTGGCGCGTTCGATGTGCCTGCGCTGGACGGCGTAGCGCATGGCGCGGTCCAGGGCCTGCGGTTCCAGCAGGCTCTTGGACAGGTACTCGTGGGCGCCGGCCGCGACCGCGGCCAGCCCCGCGTCCTCCTCGGACAGGCCGGTCAGGACGACGACGGGGGCGCCCGGGGCGTCGCGCAGCAGCCGGGTCACCGCGTCCACCCCGAACGCGTCGGGCAGGTGCAGGTCGAGCAGCACGCAGTCGGGTGCGGGTCCGGCGGTCAGCAGCTTCACCGCCTCGGCCAGGTTGCGGGCGCGCAGCAGCTTCGGGGAGTGGGGGCCGTCGCCGAGGTACTCCTCGACCAGCAGCGCGTCACCGTCGTCGTCCTCGACCAGCAGCACCGACTCCGGGCCGTCCGGTGCGCGCACGGCCCTGATGTCCAGGGCCCTGGCGTCCCGCACCCGCGGCAGGCGGGCCTGCGGGATTCCCGGTGGAGACCCGGCCTGAGCCGGGGTGTCGAGCCCGGTGCGCGCCGGGCCGTTCTGTGCCACTCCCTCATCCTCCAGCATGCGGCTGCCCACCCACAGATGATGTCGGGCCGAGCGTACGTGAAGCGCCCTCCCTCGCATATGCGGCAACCCCATGACGCCATCCTCCCGAGGGGCGTGCCGGGAACGGCGGCACCGCTCAAGGCTCTCGCGCGCCCCGCCCGCACCCTTGCTCGCCGCGTGCGCTCCCTTCCGCGGGGGCGCGTACCCCGTCCGGCCGGGTAATGGAACCGCAAAGCGAAGTCGGTCGTTACCGGGGCATGAACGCTATGACGCCTGGCTCGAATGTGCCGCTCGCCGTGCCCCGGGTGACCGTGGAGGTCGCCGCCAGTGTCCGGCTGGATGTGTCGGGACTGCTGCTGGGCGCCGACGGCAAGGTCCGCTCGGACGACGACTTCGTCTTCTACAACCAGCCGCAGGGCGCCGGGGTGGCCTACCGTTCGGGCAGCGGCTCGGCGCCGGACGCCATCACGGTCGACACGGCGGCGGTCCCGGCCGCGGTGGAGAAGATCGTGGTGACCGCCAGCCTCGACGGCGGTGCGGCCTTCGCCGGGACGACCCCGACCGCGACCGTGCGCGGCACCGACGACGGCGCCGAGATCGCGTCGTTCACCCCGACCGGCCTCGGCCCGGAGACGGCGCTGGTCGTCGTGGAGGTCTACCGGCGCGGCGGCGACTGGAAGGTCCGCGCGATCGGCCAGGGGTAT
>NZ_FMCH01000521.1 GCF_900091855.1 Streptomyces sp. DvalAA-14 | reverse complement strand
GCCCGGCTGGGTGCTGGCCGCCCGCAGCCGGATCTGGCGGGCCCGGGTGCCGGCCGGTAAGGCGGCGCTGATCACCGCCTGGTCGTGGTACTCGGCGATCTTCCGCCAGCCGGCCCCGTCGTCGTCGGCCACCTCCAGCACCGCGTCGTGCAGGAAGTCGTCCGAGCCGCTGCCGTCGCCCATCGCGATCCGCACTCCGCTGACCGGCCGCGCCGTCCCCAGATCGACCCCGAAGGAGTCGTCCGGCTGCGGCGGCGCCTGGCTCGACCAGGCGGTGGAGTCCTTGCCGTCCACCATCGCCGACGGATCGGTGCCGCGGCCCGAGGCCATGGTCGTGGTGGCGGCACGGCCGTCCGCCCGCAGGCCCAGCCAGGCATCGCCGTCGTCCACCGCCCGGCTCAAGAAGCCGTCCAGGGTCGCGGCGCCGACCTTGGCGGTGCCCTGCGCGAGCGGGGCCCGGCTGCGGTCCAGCGCCTGCCGGGCCTGCCAGGCCGCCGGGCCGTCGCCCTGCGCCTGGGCCACCAGCATGTCCACCGCGTTCTCGCCGGCCGCGCCGTACTCCGACAGCCGGTCCAGCCACGGACGCACCTCGTCCCCGAAGGTGCCGTCGGCGAGGGGGTCGAGGGCGGCGGGAGCGGTGCGCATGGTGCCGAAGGCCGAACGCAGCCGGGCCGCGGCCGACTTGAGCTTCGCCAGATCCTTCGGGGCGCCCGCGGCGACCGGTTCCAGCGCCGACCAGAAGTCCTTGACCAGCGGCTGGAGCGCGGCCGAGTCCTGGCCGCCGAGCGCGGAGGACGCCTCGTTCCCGGCGAGCGCCGTCAGGGCCGCCCGGGTGCCGGGGTCGGATCCGGCCAGGTCGTCGATCGCGGCCTGCCAGGAGGCTGCCGGGTCGTAACCGCGCGGATTCCAGGCGTAGTCGGCGGTGGTGAACAGCGGGATGCGGGAGGCGGCCGGCTGCTGCATCGCACTGGCCAGCACGCCGGCGGAGACGGTCGCGACCGCCGGTTCACGGCCGGTGTAGGGGCCGAGGAAGAGCCGGCCGGGGTCGAAATCGTTCACCGGGTAGTTGTCCAGCGTCAGCAGCGGGTGGCCCAACGCCTTGCGGGCGCCGGCCACTTGGCTGCCGGTGATCTTCTGCGGCAGCACGCCGACCCCGGTCCAGGCCACCTCGATGCCCGGGGCGAGTGCCTTGGCGAGCGCGGTGCGGTAAGGGGTCGGGCCGTCCTGGTAGAACTCGGTGGGCAGCAAAGAGAGTTCGGGCCCGCCCGAGCCGTCGGGCCCGCCGTGAGCGGCCTTCAGATAGGCGGCCACCGCGTTGGCCACGCTCGCCTGGGCGCGGGCCGCCGCGTCGGGGCCCGTGCCGTAGGCCCGGGAGTCGGCGCCGCAGTGCCACTCGCTGTAACTCACGTCCTGGAACTGGAGTTGGAAGGCCCGCACCCCCAGCGCCCACATCGCGTCCAGCTTCTTCTCCAGCGCCCGCCGGTCGCTCTGCGAGGCGAAGCACAGTGCCTGGCCGGGCGCCACCGCCCAGGCGAGGGTGACGTGGTCCTGCCGTGCCCGCTGGGCCAGCGCCCGGAAGTCGGCACGCTGGGCGGCCGGATAGGGCTCCCGCCACTGCGACTGGCGGTAGGGGTCCTCGCCGGGCGCGTACAGGAAGCGGTTCTGCTTCGTCCGTGCCATGAAGTCGAGTTGGGCCAGCCGCTGGGCCTGGCTCCAGGGGACGCCGTAGAAGCTCTCGGCGGTGCCGCGTACCGGGGCGGTGGGCCAGTCGCGCACGGTGACCGCGGCGAAGCCGCGCTCGCCCCGGTACGTGGTGGCCAACTGCCGCAGGGTCTGGGCCGCGTGGAAGAGGCCGTCGTCGCCGGTCCCGGCCAGCGCGACGGTGTCCCCGCCGGCCGCGAGCCGGTAGCCGCCGGACGGAAGGTCGCCCTGGGGCGGCGCGTTGAGGGCGGCGAGCGGGGCCAGGGCGGTCGCGCCGGCGTACACCGTCAGGCCCGGGCCGGGGTACGCGGCCCGCACCACCTCCTGCGCCCCCTCGGTCCGCAGCGTGTCCTCGATGACGCCGAGGGCGTAGGGGTCCGCGTCCGGATCGGCCACCAGGGTGACGCGGGGCGTGACGCGGGCGAACTGACCTTGGGCGCGGAGCAGTTGGGGTTTGGGCCAGACAGCCGGGGGCGCGGGCGCCTGCTCGGTGGAGGTGGCCGAGCCGGTCGGGTGGGGGAGGACCTGATCGGCGAGGGCGGGCGCCTGACCGAGCCAGCCCCCGACCACGGTCGCCACAACCGCCACGGCGGAACTCTTGCGCAGCATGATTCCCTCCCGGGGCCGCCGCACCCAGTACGAACCGCGACCCCATCA
>NZ_FMCH01000490.1 GCF_900091855.1 Streptomyces sp. DvalAA-14 | reverse complement strand
TAGGTCCTGTCTGGAGTCCAGATCATCAACGCGGTGCGATGCTGCGGAGCCAGAGCATCGCACCGCACAGATGCAGTCCGGCCTCGTAGCTCTCCGGGGTCTTGTCGAAGCGGAACGCGATTCCGCGCCAGTTCCGCAGTCGGTTGATGCACCGTTCCACGGTGTTGCGCTCCCTGTACAGTGCCGCGTCGTGCGATACCGGCCGGCCACCGGCAGCGCCGCGCTTCTTGCGGTTCGCGGCTTGGTCGGCCTTCTCCGGGATCACCACTTTGACTCCGCGTCGCCGCAGGTAGCGACGGTTACGCCGAGACGAGTACGCCTTGTCTGCGGCCACCGCGTCCGGTCGGGTCCGCGGGCGCCCGACCGGTCCCCGCACCTTGACCCGCTCCAGGACCGGCACGAACTGCGGGCTGTCCCCGGCCTGTCCCGGCGTGAGAACGAACGCCAGGGGGCGGCAGCGTCGGTCGGCCGCCAGATGAATCTTGCTGGTCAGCCCGCCTCGGGAACGCCCCAGCTCAGCGCCCTTCAAGCGGGCTCGATGCCGTCGGCGGACCCGTCGCCGCTCGACGCGCGAGTCATCCTCGCCCTGTACGTCTTGCGGCTGTTGTCCCCTCGTGTCGCCCCTTTTTCGGCCTCGATGGCAGCCTCCAGGGCTACCAACTGCTCAGAGTCCAAGGCCATCCCGGCGGCGTGGTGGTGGGCCCGCGCGGTCGCCGAGTCCACGCTTACCAGGCCCAGGTCGGTTTCGCCACGGGCTGCGGCCTCGGCGATCACCGCTTCCATCAGCTGCTGGAAGACACTCTGCTTCGCCCAGATTCGGAACCGGTCGTACGCGCTCTGCCAAGGCCCGAACTCGGCAGGCAGGTCACGCCAGGGGCTGCCGACGCGGAAGCGCCACATCACCGCGTTGAAGTGTTTTCGCAGGTCAGGGATAGGCCCGACCGCGGCGATCGGAAGATGGGGCTCGATCAGAGTCCATTGCTCGTCGGTGAGATCGCCTCGCGCCATGACTGACGGCTTATCAAAACCGAGCGTCCGCGCGCAGGTGATCCACCGACCCTAGTTACCGAGGAGCCGCTCCCATAGCAGCCCGTCCTGCCAGCGCCCGTCGAGAAAGATCGAGGAGTGCGCGACGCCGTACGGGCTGAACCCGTTGCGGCGCAAAACCCGCTGCGACGGCAGATTCTCCAGATTGGTGGACGCCTCGGCGCGGTGCAACCCGAGTTTGTCGGCCATCACTTGGAGTACGAGCCCGACGGCGCGCCCGGCGTGGCCTTGATTCTGGGCGACACTGGCGATCCAGTATCCGACGGAGCCGCGGCGCAGGTGCGCCTGCGGCAGGATGCCTCCGACAGTGACCTGACCGATCACCTGGTCGTCGGCAAGTACCACGCCCGGCCAGACCGTGCCGGCCCGGTATCCGGCCAGCAGCCTGTCGATCCGCTCCGCCTGGCCCTCCGGGGTGAAGAAGCCGTCTGGCTGGACCGGTTCCCATGGCCGAAAGGCCTCGACGTCCCGCACCCGATGTGCTGTGATCGGGGCCGCGTCGGTGGGCTCGATCAGGCGGATCCTGGTGCTGCCGTGCATGGGGTGATCCTCGTCGCGGTGCGTCGGATGAGACGGCCAGCCTACGCAACGGTCCTCGCGCGGCCGCGCGCTACGCCCGCCGATCGCTCTCACACGACCTGGCTTCGCAGCATCGCACCGCATTCATGATCTGGACTCCAGACAGGACCTAGTTCATCGCGGCGTTCTATGACCGGTACGCCCCACTGCCCGATCGGACCGTGCCCCCGGAGGCCGACACTCTGGTCCGCGACTGCCTGGAAGCGATCGCTGGCACTGCGGCGGATCTCGCCCGCCGCTGCGACCTCCACTCTTGCTCCCGCGCCGAGTTGCTCTGCTCGCGCCACGCCAAGAATCTCATCCGAGCTGCCGAACAACACCGCAGCCGCCTTCGGGATCCTCTGCAGGCTGCGCGACTGGACGAATGGTCGAACCTGCGGCCACAGCTTGTGTGATGGCGAGACTGGACGCCGAAAGCGGTTTAAAATGTCCTAATTATTGCGATATAAACGCAACCCAAACTGCAACCCAAACACAACGAGGTGCCGAACCGCAGGGGCGGTTCGGCACCTCGTTTCGCCTGGTCAGGCGGGGTGCGGAGGATACGAGATTCGAACTCGTGAGGGGTTGCCCCCAACACGCTTTCCAACTGCGCACGATGCTGTACAAGAGGAGGCGGAGACGTTCTGACCTGGAGTGCAGTGATTGTTGGGGGCTGCTTCGGACGGGGCCGGACAGGGGCGAACGAGACCAAAATTGAGACCACCGCGACCGCGCAGCCGAGGCTGCCCAGTCGCCACTGCTGCTTCTGACCAGCGCCGCTTCAGCTTTGCGCGCCTCCGAGTAGACGGCACCAGGACCGGTCAGCAGCTGCCTCTGCTCCCTGGGTCACTCGTCCCGGAGACGGATCGCCATCACGGTCCCGTCGGCGCGGATGGACACTGCGTTCCACTGCTCCGATGTGCTGCGATCCGGCCACTGCCCGCGGAGGGCGTGTACCTCGCGTCGGTATTCGTTGACACGCCCATGGTGGAGGTGCGTGTACAGATCCCTCCTGAGCCCGGAAAAAGCCTCTACCCGGGTGCCATTGAGGCGGTAGATGTGGTCGGTGCCGACGAAGTCGATGCCGTGGATGCGGTGCTCTGCATCCCGCAGTCTTGCCGTGTTGCCGTGGGCGTCGTGCTCGAAGTGGCGTCGCCCTTGTTCCTTGGTCAGGTACTGGGCGGTGGGCTTGCCCCCGCCGGTGAAGGCCGTGAGCGCGGCTGCTTCCGTCCGTGCCAGCACAACGCTGAACCAGGCGAAGGAGTCGGGCGGTACCTGGAATCCGGGGACTGTTGTCTCTCCGCGGTCCGTGGGCCGCACAGCGTCGGCCACGCGATTCTCCTGTTCCAGGAAGAGGTTCAGGTCTGCCCCCGACGTCTCTCCAGATGAGCGAAGAACGGTCGTGCCTGGCGCCTCCAAGGCGTGCACGGCGAGGCTCTCCGTTGTGGGGATCTCGGTGCCGATGAGCAGGTACGGGACTGTGCCGTAGGGCCCGATGTGCACGGACTCCACGTGGGCGCTGGCCGTACCGAGCTGCTTCTGTACCTGATGAACGCTGCTGTGGGTGCCTTTCGAGGAAAGGAGCAGGACCTTGGACGGCTGCCCTGGTTGCCAGGCTTCGACGAAGAAGTGGGGCCGTCGCTGTAATGGCTCTGGGCGAGCGCCGGTACCGGAGCCGCTCAGGGTCCAGCCGGCCCTCAGGGCAACGTCCGCCGGGATCACGGAGACCGAGTGGTCGGGGTATCGGGACCTGACGATGTTCTCGGCCAGCAGCGAGGCGAAGCCGGTGCCGATTTCTCCGGACTGTGTGGCCTTGTAGAAGCGCAGGAGATCACGCCCCTCGGACGATAACTGCAGGTAACCGCCTCGATTGGCTTCCAGTGCCTGGCTGTAGCGCAGACTGCCCCAGTGCTCGGCGAGTCCTCGCCCCGCGCCCTGGCGGGCTGCAGCAGCGCCGAGGCCAATGGCATGGATGACCTGCCAAGGCGTGAGTGTCAATGATCGCGGTGCTGTCCGGACGGCTCGGTAGTCGGTGCGTCGGCGCAACGGGCCTCGCCCGTCCTCTATCCGCTTCTCATCCTCCTCCGCTGCTGCCTTGGTGATCTGGGCGGCGAGTTCGTTGGACGAGCGGACCTGGACGTTGGAGGTAGTGCTCAGCTCTTGGAGGATCTCGGTGACGGCCTTGGATTCGTCCTCGTTCACCAGCAGCCCTTCCGTCGAAGTCGTGTGGTGTGAGCCGGAGGACGGTAGGACGGGGCGGGGGAGCGCAAGCAAGTACGCACGAGGGGGCGCAGGCCGGGATTCGGCCAGAGCTTGGCGGCCCTGCCGGCGGCGATCCGGTGAGCACCGCTATGCGCCGCGCAGCCACTTCTCAAGAGCAGCGAAATCCGGGGCGGTGAGGCCGTGGCGGTGGTCGACGCGGTGCAGGAAGGTTCGGGAGGGGTGGTGGGCCTCGGCCCAGGTGCGGTCGGCGTCGGTGATCTCGTCGTCGAGCCAGGCGAAGGGGCGCCCGGCAGCCCAGCCGAGAAGAGTACGGGTCTTCCAGTGCAGGGCGCACGGTTCGGGCTCCTCGGACGGCTCCGGCCACGTGACTACGGGGAGCTGCGGCAGACCCAGGAGCGGCGCGAGGCACTCGTTGGCCTCGGACTCCCACGTGGTGGCCCACACCAGATCGCACGGAAGAGCCAGCAACTTGGACCCGAGGGCGGGATCGACCCTTGCCAGCAGCGGATTCGCTCCGACCTCAACCGTCGAGAAGGTGGGGTAGCCATTCGGGTACTGCTCTTTCGTCGCCCCGAACGGGATGAGGGGTCCGTCCACGTCAAGGAAGAGGATGGGCCGCGGCGGGGAAACGATCACATCCGCACCGTACGGGCAGAAAGGCCGCCCCGGAAGTGGACCGACGGGCGCCCGCCCGGACATGGCCGCGCCGCTGCTGCAACCTCGAACGTCGGTGGCCCCGCTGCGAGCAGCGGGGCCATCGACGTCGTGCCCGGTGAGGCACTGGCGGAGGATACGAGATTCGAATTCGTGAGGGGTTGCCCCCAACATGCTTCCAACTGATCGTCCGGGGTTCGAGCAGGTTCGTCACCGTTCTGAGCTGCGATGGCTCACCAGCTAGCAGGCCTTCCGGACACCCCTGACCGGGGCTGAATGCAACCCAAACTGCAGCCCTCGACGCTGGTTAGTTGGCCATAGCTTGATCATGAACGGTCGATGTAGGGAGCCAGGCCAGGTTCGGAGGTGGACCTGCCCAACGGCCTCTGGCACGTCGTCCCGTCGTCACCAGGCTTGGGCGGACGTTGGCCAAGTTCGCTCGTGACACGAACCGATTGCATGGCCTTCAGCGGAGCGATCTTGGGAGATGCACCGCGTCCGTGTGCGGGGTGATGATAGGACAGGGCTGTTGGACTGCGGAGTGGGGGCGGCGCGCGTGCATCTGAGCCGGGTGGAAGTCAAAGGGCTGCGCGCGAGCGCCGAGTCGGAGATTGTCTGCGATCTTCCCGGCCGGTTCAGCGTCCTGATCGGTGCGAATGGGGTCGGGAAGACCACCGTCACCGATGCCCTCTACCTTGCCCATCCCAGCCGGTTCCCCAGCCTGCCGCGCCCGAGTGCGGCCGTGCTGGGCGGAGGCGAGCGCAGCATTTCGGTCCAGTACACCCTGGACGCTGACTCGCACACCGAAGGGGCTCTGGGACACCAGCTCCATGCCATCCATCACAGTCCGCCCGGCACAGTCGCGCAACGCTGGAGCACGAACTTGACCCGGAGCCTGGGCAGTGTCCAGGCGCAAGCGGGCCAGCGACAGGGGCCACTCGACACGCTCGACCCCTTCAAGCTCCTCTATCTGCCTGCCTGGCGTCATCCGCTAGACGAGCTTGCCCGGCGCGAAGTCCGCATCCTGATCGAGTTGCTGCGCGCTCAGCAGGAGCGCCTGGATGGACGCCGCAGTTTGGTATCGCTGCGGGCACGGGCTTCGCAACTGCTGGAGGGCCTGGCCAAGGACGGCATCATCGAAGCCGTTGAGGAGCGTATCGGCGCGCATCTGTCGGCGATGTCGGCGGGCGTGAGTCCGCGGTGGCCCTATGTACGAGGACCGGTCATCGACGACACCTATCTGGCGCGTGTCCTGGAGCTGATGCTCGCTGTAATCGAGGGCCGGGGCCAGGCGCGCCCACTGGAGGTCTCCGGCCTGGGATACGTCAACCTCCTCCATATCGCCGTCACGCTGGCCGCAATCCCTGACCCAGCTAAGCGCGCCACAGGCATGCCCGACCCCGGTACCGGGCCAGCGCCCGGCCCCGATGACGTAGAGGAGGCTGCCCGCCAGGCCCGCGAGCAGCTCCTGCAGGCGCAGGCCGAGGCCGAGTCCGCGGAGGACTCGTTCTTCCCGCCAGACCCCTTTCACGCCACGGTGGTCATTGAGGAGCCCGAGGCCCACCTACACCCGCAGCTTCAGCACGCCCTGGTCCGCTATCTGCGCGGCGTCACCGCTCGGCGACCGGAACTGCAGATCGTCCTGTCCAGCCACGCCACCGACGTCATCACCTCCTGCCGTCCAGAGGAGATTGTGGTGTTGCGCCGGACTGCCGCCGGCCGCCGGGTCTGCCGTTCTATAGCCACCCTGCCGATGGCAAAGCGCGACGAGACGCTGCGCATGACGCGGCTCCATCTGGACACCAGCCGCTCCTCCGCACTGTTCGCTGAACGTCTGGTATTGGTCGAAGGCGTCACTGAGGTAGCCGTACTGCGGGAGTTCGGCCGCGCCTGGGCCGCCAAGGACGCGGACAAGCAAGCCTTCGTCGAAGCCCTGAGTATTGTGCCCATGGGCACCAAGGTAGGGGCATGGGCGGTGCGGCTGCTGGCGACCAAGGATGCTGAACTGTGCACCAAGATCGCGATCGTCCGCGACAGTGACCTGGACTTCGGCACTGTCCCTACCGATCCGACCTGGATCACCGAACACAACCCCGACGTCGCCCAGGCTTTCATCAGTCATCCCACTCTCGAGCCCGCAGTCACCGAAGGCAACGAGAAGCTAATCGCCCACGCTCTGGACGACTTGCGCCTGTCCGTGCCCAACCCACTGAATCCCGAGTCAGTCCACGCTCTGTTTCGCAGCGCCCGCAAGGCCAGGGACGGCAAACCCGCCACGGCCGCCGGCGCGGGGGCAAAACGCAAGGCGGAGTTCGCGCTCGCACTCGCCCAGCAACTCGCCGATGCCAACGAAGCATTGAACCACCCGGTGGTCCCAGAGCACCTGCAGGCGATGTTCGGCTTCCTGTACCCGGCACCACCCGCCGCCATTGAGCCGGATATCCAGCCGGATGAGAACGACAGCGACCTTCTGGATGCCCTTGACGACTCAGGTGACCCCTTCCCTCCTGCGGTTGACCCCTGGTTCAGTCCGGCACCCGACGTCACTGGTGGGGTCAAGCCCAGTGGCTGAAGCTGTCCTAGACAGGCTGACTCGCGAGCAGCTCATCGCCGCCGGGACAGCCGTCCCGCGCCTCTACATCGAAGCCGCCCCCGGTTCCGGAAAGACCACGGTTTCCGCGTACCGCTTCGGCGCGCAGCGCTTTGCTCTGGCCAGCGACCCGCGCGCGGTGGTCGCCGTCAGCTTCACTCGCTCCGCAACTGCGGAACTACGCGCACGCGTGCGTGCGACCTGGGGCCGTGCCGCGATCAACCCACCACACCGCATCGTTACCCTCGACACAGTCATCTACGACCTGTTGGCCCATCTCCTTCACACCAAGGCCCTCCAATGGCCAGGCGGCCACACCGACCTTGAGGTCCTGGATACGTGGAAGGCCCACTACGCGACCCGTTATACGGCCCGGGAACCTGTCGTCGAGCTCAAAGACCGCCAGATCGTTACTGCTCACACCTACCGTCACACCAAGGGCAACCACCTTGCCCAGCCCGACTTCGACGCTGCCGTGAATGATGGTCGATGCACCCACGACAACGTTCGCGCGATCCTCGAACAGGCTCTGGCCGACTCGGAGATATCCGACTGTCTGATCGACTACTTCGCCACCACGACGCGCGTTCTGATCGTCGACGAAATCTTTGACGCCAACAGCCTCGACCTGGCCGTAGTCGAACTCGCTGCCCAAGCCGGGCTGCATGTCACCGTCGTCGGTGACCCCTGGCAGGCCCTATACGGCTTCCGAGGTGCCCGCCCCGACCTCGTACCCGTGCTTATTGACCGCGCCGGGATGGTCACTCTCCAGCTGACGGAGTCCTTCCGCTGGCGTACTCCTGGCCAAAGACTCCTTGCCGCGGCCCTGCGGCGAAGCGAATCCACTACTGTACCCAGCGCCGCGCTGGACGGCGTCGACGTCGTTTTGGCCCGCGAATGGAAACCCCTGTGGAATACGCACCCCCGCGTACTACCCCTCGCGTTTCGCTCCGCCACCGGCAACACGCAAGAAGCGGCCTCCACGCTGCTGCTCAACCAGCTCACCCGCAGTGCTTTCGGTGAGCACGCCACCTATGCGGCCGATGCTGCCGCCACCCTGCGGTTGGACGAGGACGCCCGCGCTCGACTGGAACCCCGCTTAGACGCGATCCTTGCGCAACTCGCCGACGAAGAGGACCTGGCTGGCGCTCTCGCGGTCCTCACGGCCGCCATTGCCACCGAGTCGTCAGTCACGATCCCTGGCAGGCACCCACAACACATCCAACGTCTGCAGCAGTTGCGCACCCGCCTCCTCCACCCCTTCGATGATCTCGTACTCGGCCTGACCACTCATCAGGCAAAAGGGCGAGAGTGGGACTCCGTCGCCGTGCGACTCGAGGCCAGCGATACGCGTGCCCTGTACAGCGGGCTGGACCGGGACAACGAGGATCACCGCAAGCTCTACGTGGCACTCACCCGCGCTCGCTGCCGATCGCTTGCTGTGTGAGATCGGCATGCGGTACGTCATATCTGATCTTGGGCTGACTTGTCAGTGTTGGCATCTACATTGATGGGTCTGTGCGAAAGGGGGCGCCCATGGGTGCCGACGGCGGGCGGATCGCTGCCCGGGGTTTTCAATACCAATACCTGCGGACGCTGGAAGCGCTGCTCGCCTCCTCGGGTGAGGGATCGGTGGTGGCCTGCCGGATTGAGGGCCCGGTGCAAGCAGCCATCGCGCTGGACAACGTCGACGCAGTCGACTTCGACCTGGTGGATGCCGAGGGCGTCTCGGTGGTGGCGGTTCAGGTCAAGAGTGCTGCTGCGGGCCGGGAGATGCGCGCTCCCCGAGCGCTGGAGGTCCTGCTGGACCTAGTCTCCAAGTTCTCGTCGCGACGCTACGAACTGGTGACCAATGCCGTCCCGGACGTGCGGTGCGAGCGCCTGGCGGCTGTCTTGTCCGAGTTCGGGGGGCAACCGCAGGTGATGCGAGGCGAACTGGAGGAGTTGTTCGCAAAGGCTCCAGCGACGCTTTCGCGGATCAGGGCCCTGTCCCCGGACCAGTGGGTGAGGCTGGCCCGGACGCGGATCGACTTCGACGGTCGCGACGACGCCCAACTGCGCGAGGAGCTGAACCTTCGGCTGCGCCTTTTGCGGGGGCGTACCGGGCGTGGGCTCTCCTGGCGCTCGGGCGGTTTGGTGCTTGGGTTCCTGGTGGCCGAGGTGCTTCGCCGAGCCGCTGATCCGGGGGCCGCTTCCTGGTCGCTGACGGACTTCAACCATTGCCTTCTGGTTGACGAAGATGTGCTGTGCACGGCGCTGGGCCGTCAGGACTTCGGCGTCGTCGTGGGGCCGTTTCCCCCCGTGCCCGAGATCGAACGGCCTGATTTGGTGGAGCAGGTGGCGGCGGCTTTCAGCGGGACGACGCCCGCAGTGCCTGTGTGCGTGGTCAGCGGCCTATCGGGGATCGGGAAGTCCAGCCTGGCTGCGTCGTATGTCGCCCAGCATGCCTACCGCTACGACTTGGTCTTCTGGCTGGACGCTTCCACACCCGAGTCGCTGGCGGGCTCGTTCCAGCGGCTACTGGCGCACCTCGGCGGCGGTGACGATGCACTGACAGACCCGACCCTTGTGCGTGAGCGCGTTCACGCGCAGCTTCAGGGCTTGCCGGGGCCGTGGTTGCTGGTGTTTGACGATGCGAGCCCGGCACAGGCGGATGCCTGGCTGCCTCGGCAGGGGCGGGGCCATGTGCTGGTGACCTCCCTCGCGAGGTCCTGGCGCAAGGTCCACAGGCGTGTTGAGGTGGAGCCGCTGCCGCGGGAGCAGGCGCTGGAACTACTGAAGCTCAGGTTGGAGCTTGACGGGCAGACAGTGCAGACGCATCTGGACGCTTTGAGCGACTTGTCGGAAGCACTGGGCCGCTGGCCGCTGGCGATCGAGCTGGCGGCCGGCTATCTGTTGACCTGCGGTATCAATCCAGCTCACCTGGATGCTTACCGATCCCGGCTCCTGTCGGCTGCACTGGATGACGACCGTTCGCTGCCGCCCGGGTATCCCAAGACGCTGGTGGGTGCGGTCCGGCTGAGCCTGGATCGGCTGTACACCCGTGCGGAGGGCCACCCCGAGGTAGCAGGGGGATCTGTGGCCCTGCTGCGAGTCATGTGCTATCTCGCGCCCCAGCGGATACCTCTTCACCTTTCCGCTGCCTGCGTCTTCATCCCCGTCGAGCACATCCCGCCAAGGGGGGGTGTCCTGGCTCTCGATGAAACTTCGAGCCCGCTGCGGGAGATGTTGCGGGAGCTGTTCGACATCTCATTCGTTCGACTAGACGCCCCACTACCGCTGCCTACCGACGACGGGTTGGCGCGGATCCCCGGCATCAGGGACAGCCTGTCTATTAATTCAGTTCTGCAGCTGATTCTGCGCCGCATGTTCGCCCAACGCTCCGCCCCGGACCAGGCGCTCGTGTGCGCTGGCGCTCACACCAACAGCTGGCTGCTCCACGCGCTAGACCACGGCCTGAGCGAGTGGGCCTGGGAGCTGTCCCAGCACGCTTCGGCCCTGGCGGAACACGTTCAGGAACTGGAACTCATCAGCACCGCTACCGCTGCCTTGCTGGGCAACCTCGCCGGCTTCCACAGCCGGCACGGCCAGCACGGCATAGCTCGTGAACTGCTGGAGCGGGAACTCCGCTGGCAGGTCGAATCTCCGTCCGCCAACCCCTTGATTACGGCTCAGTGCAGAATTCAACTTGCCTCCCTGATCAATGCCACGGCTCCCGCAGAAGTGTGTGACCACATCGTTCGCCACTTGACCCCGGTCCTGGCCTTCCTGGAGAGCTACGCAGGCGAGGATCCAGGAGGTGCGGCGCGGCACGTCACCGATAGTGTGCTGATCCTCCAGGTCCGTTCCAGCCGCTCCCCAGGGCATGGGGGAGTCGACAACCTGCTGGACCAGTTTCGAGCCCTGGCAAGCCGTCTGCCGCTCAGCCCGTATCTGCGCACGCGCTACCAGACCCATGAGGTCGGTAAACTTCTCGCGGAGGGCCAGGCCCCCGAGGCTGAGCAGGTCGCCACCGATACGCTCACTCACCTGGAAGATCATCTATGGTCGGACACAGCGGCTGACGCACGACGATTTTTGATCGAGGCACTGGCCGTCCAGGACAAGTGGACTGAGGCCAACTCGCAGTACACCTTGTTCCGGGACTACTTGGGACCGCAGAGCCTATACCGGTTCTCGGTCAACCATCTGGTGCACAACGTCGGACTTGCGTGTGCCATGCAGTGGGTGCTCGTTGACAACGCGGCGGCAGCCCAACTGCTGCACCGCATGATCGACGACGTTAGCCCGTATCTGGACCAGCTCGCCGATGACGACTTCGAGAGGACTCGGTTCACGCTGCTGCACGCGGTCCACAGCGCTGCGCGGGCGCTCCAAAACGATTCCCTTGCTGCAGAGGGGGTGAACGATTTCCTCCACTTGATGGAGAAATTGGAGGGCCAAGAGCTCTCGGCCAATCCCGAGCAGCAGTCCGCCTGGGATGTCATCCTCCTCGGTCTCCCCGTACGTATCGGTGCCCAACTCACTCGGAAGGGGCATGAAGCGAGCCAAGCACAAGGGCAGGCAGCGATTGACGCGCTGCCTGCCAGCATGGCAGTCGATCTGCAGGAAGCAGTTCGCGACGAACGGGCGCTGGCGCATCTTGCGCTATCTACCGACTCTGCTTTCGCGGGCGGGATGACCAGCAATCTCGACTTCCTCGCCCATAAGATCCCCGCCCTCATGGGACCGCGGGCGATCGTGCTCCTCGAACCAGAGACGATGCTTCTCGTCCACTCTCCCGAGGACGAGATAATCGAAGCGCACCTACACAAGTTGTGTGGACGCGGGTTCCACCTTCTGCGAGAATCGCACCCTGTTGTCCCCGTCGCCACGGAGCTGAGACTGCGTCCCGACGGGTCAACTTTGGTCCTCGAAGACAGTCAGGGAGTTGTGCTGGCCCGTGCCAGCGTGCTGCTGAGTCGTGCGTGGCGCGAGGCCGCGCGGGTCCGGGGCACCGTATGGGTAATGTACGGCTTCGCTTTCAACCTCGCCGATGTATCTATTAGCCGACAGCTTCTAGCCGTGCCGCAGGCTGCTGCGGAGGCGTTCCGAATGGGCTGCGCCCAGGGTCAGATCGCGGCCGCCATCGTCCCCTGGACGGAAAATATGTCCCCGGCCCTCTCATGGCCTCGCGCTTCTCGTCGGCAGAAGGGTCGCAAGAAGGCCCGACGCAAGAAGTAGCCCTTGACTCTTTCCTCGGAACGCTCGGGCATCGCTTATCCGTCGTGCTAGAACTGCGGAACGCCGAGCCATCACCTGTGGCACTGGCTCATGGATTGAGCGAAAGTGAAATCTCAGCGCCGCTGAAAGGCGGGTCTTGCCCGTCCCCGGGAAGACACTGCTGGAGATCACGTTGGGCTGGCTTTTAAGCGGCGGCTGCCCGGCCGATGCCGTAGGCCGGGCCTGCAGAGTTCGGACCGGTAGCCTTCCAGGCCATCTGGTCGACGAACCAACTATGCCCCCCGACTCCATGTGGCCTGCTACGCCGCAGGGAAAATCTATGCGAGTTGTCGGCGGAACGGTCTACAATCGTCGTTCATGATCGTATACACGGGCTCTGATCGTACAGATGCGTCGCCGAAACGAGCGATGGAGACGCACGCCGAGTTCTTCGGGAGGATCGCTGGTCCTTTTTGGGACCAGGTTCGGGATATGATCAACGAGTGGTGGTCACACCTCCCGGACCATGCTCAGCCCAGTGTGCGCAGCCGGCTGTTGGACCGAAACTCCGACACGAACGTCTTCTCCGCGCTGTGGGAGTTGTACCTACACGAGATGCTGCTCGGTTCCGGATGTACCGTAGAGATCGAGCCCACCATAGGCACCCGTGGAAAGAACCCTGATTTCCTGGTCACCCGCGACAGCGAGCAGTTTGTCATCGAGGCGATCTGGACGGCCCAGCGACTGAGCGACTCCGCGTCCAACCCGCTCCCGCCTCAGTTGGTTGATGCCATCGATCGCGTGCCGAGCCCCAACTTCATCGTGTCCTACGAGCTTGACAGGGCCGGGTCGGCGACGCCGTCGCAGAAGCGACTCAAGGCCGGGTTGACGCGGTGGCTCGCAAGCCTGGACCCCGACCAGATCACCGCTGAGCGCCAGCGCAAGATGCCACTGCACAAGCACACTTGGCAGGACGCCGACTGGAGCGTCACGTTCCAGGCTTTCCCCCGCGACCCAGGCGCGCGGGGTGACCCAACGAGCAGGACGATCGGCATCCATCCCATGTCGGATGGGCTCGACGACCAGCCGGATCGGGTGCTTGACGCGGTCAAGAGGAAAGGCGGGAAGTACGGCGATCTGGCGCTGCCATTCATCGTGGCTGTTGGCCATGCGGCCTTCTTCCCTGGAGACGAGGACACCGAGACGGCGCTTTACGGGACCTCAGCCGAGTATGCCCACGCTGGCACACCGACCTTCGGCCGCAAACCCGACGGCTACTGGACTGCAACCCGCGGCAATGGCCACGGCAGGGTCAGCGGCGTGCTCACTGTCCACAACCCGGCGCCCTGGACCTGGGCGAAGAACACACCCGTCCTCTGGCAAAGCCCCGACCCCAGCTCGCTTCCCGCCCCAGTCCTCTCTAGCTGGGCAACCGCACAGCTGGTGGACGTCCAAGTCGAACGCCAGCCGGCGGCTTGCTCCGTCCATGCTGTCCTCGGTCTACCCGAACTCTGGCCGGTCGGCGAGGCCTTTCCCCGACGTCATCAGAGCAGCGCAGGCTGACTGCGCCCGCGAATCTGGCCGAAGACGCAGGGGGGTCTGGTGCAGGTTTGGGTGACGGGTTTGGTCACGCGGCCTGGAGGGCCGGTGTGGTCATGACGGTTTCGTATTCGATGGGGGTGAGGAGGCCGGAGCCGAGGGAGGCTTGTCAGCGGCGGCGGTGGTAGGTTCTCTCGATCCAGGTCACGATCGCGATCCGTAGCTCCTGGCGGGTGGTCCACTGCCGGCGGTCGAGGACGTTCTTCCGCGGCAGACCGAAGAAGGACTCCATGGCCGCGTTGTCGGCTGGCGCCCCGACCCTCCCCATCAAGCCGGCCATGCGCCCGGCGGGGCGATCTGCGTCGGGAGCCGTAGCCTGCCCCGACACCACCATCAGCGGCTGACTCACGGTCAGTGCCGCCGTCCCGCCTAGGTCGACCAGGTCATACACTCGCCGGCCATTCCTGATCCGGCAGCGACCGCGCTGGACGGAAACACAGCACTCACGACTTCGATGAAGAGAAAAACCGCGTGAGCGCAGCCTCGGCGGTGTCGAGCACGGATGAAAGGTCGGCGTTGAGGTCATTGGGAAGGGTGCTGAATTCTAGGGCGCAGCCTTCGACCAGTTGACGACAGTCCTGGGCCTGCCGGTCGGTAATGAGCATGGCGGCCAGCGGATGCGCTAGGAGGTCGTGGGCCGCGTATCCGTCACGGGCATTTGCGGTTCGGTGGACGATGTTCTCGACGAGGTGGCGCGCATCCAGAGGCGCTTGAGCCCCAACCGAATCCAGGACGGTGAGGCCGAGACGGATGTCGAAGACGGTGAGGCCCGGCCTTGCTTCGTGGCTGAGGTAGGCGTTGACGAGGTCCGCGACTTGGCGGTCGACTGGCTGGTCGGCGTCTCGGCTGCAAAGCACTCTCAGGCAGGCTGTGACGAGCTGCTCCCACGGTTCGCCCGGTGCTGTGGTGGCGAGCAGCTCGGCGGCACGGTCGGTATCGCCTTCGGTGAGGGCTGCGACGATGGCGACTTGGCGGCCGTCGAGCATGCGGGTGCCGATGCCGTGGTGTTGCTCGATGTGCGCCAGGGCTTCGGTCCAGCGGCCGGTGGTGGTGAGGGTGCGGGCGCCGTCGGCTAGGAGGACGCGCCAGAGCCAGGCGTGGACTTCGTGGCGGTCTTCGTCGGTGCGGGTGAGGTCGGCTGGGACGGTGACGCCCTCGAAGGTGGCGGGGCTGCCGGTGGCGACGGCTTCGTAGAGGTCGAGGAGGCGTCGGCGGGCGTCGTCGGGGTGGCCGGCGCGGATCTGTAAGCGGGCGAGGTTGACCAGGGGTTCGAGGCCGCGGATGGCGCTCATGGCGGGCAGCGGGCCTGCGGTCAGGTACGCCTGGGCGTGGCGGTGGCACATCGATCGGGCGAGGTTGGGAAGGCCGACGTCGGAGGCGAGGAGGGCGGCCTGGTTGAAGACGGTGGAGGCCAAGCCCTGATCGTTCTGCTCCGCGGCCCGGTTGGCCAAGTCGGCCAGGGCTCCCACGCGGTCGGGCAGCGGCAGGCAGGCGGGACGGAACCGGGCGACGAGCGGGAAACGACGGGCTATCGGGCCGTGCGGGTCCATGTGCCCCCCTTGGGGTGACGATGCGGGTGGGGACCGGTGGAGCCCGTCGGCTGCGCCCGCGGGCTCCACCTCCAACCGGTCGGTTAGCCCTACTGCCAGTCGATGATGATGCGGTTCAGTGGGGTGCCGACGGCGAAGAGGCCGGGCCGCTGCTCGATCGCAGGGGCGTCGAGACGCTGGATCTCGAAGGACGCTTCGCGTGCGCGGAAGTCGCGGTCCCAGGTGCGGATCGCGTCGGCGACCCTCGCGGTTAGTTCGTTGCTGCTGGGGCCGTGGCCGATGACGCCGAACTCCCAGAGCTTGTCGCCCTCGGGGGTCGTCTGCTCCGACACGCGGCGGGCGAGGTACGTGAGGGCGCCCTTGTCGACCGCCGCCGTGGACGAGGGGTAGGGATCGTCGGTGAGCAGCGCGCCCTTGGCGCCGGCCGGGAACGGCATCCGGATCAGGCCGCTGGGCAGGTAGCAGGCGACGAACAGCTCCATCCACTCCGGATTTTCCATGGCCTGGACCGTCATGCCGGTCCATTCCTCGGTGCGCGGCTGGTCTAGGACTCCGGCCAGGGCGTCGGCATCGATGGACTGGCCGGCGGGAGCCTGGAGTCGTACGGTGCCGTCGATGCTGAGGGGAATGACACGACGGTCGTCGTCGGCGATGCCACGCCGCAGGGGCATGAAGGTGTTCATCTTGCTGCTGACGCTGGTCCAGCGGCCGTCGTGTTGTTCGTAGGCGATGGAGCGGGACACGCTGCCCTTGAGCCGCTGGGGAACGACGAGCCGTCCGCCGGGGGCGAGTTGGTCGAGCCAGGTGTGGGGGACGCCGTGGGCGCCGACGGTGGCGATGATCCGGTCATAGGGGCCGCCCTCGGCGTGGCCGAGTGCCCCGTCGCGAGTCAGCACGTCGACGTTGGTGAAGCCAGCGGCGGCAAGGTGCGCGCGGGCGCCTTCCACAAGGTCTTCATCGACGTCGATGGTGGTGATGTAGCCGGCGTCGCCGACGAGATGCGCAAGCAGTGCGGCGTTGTATCCGGTGCCAGCGCCGAGTTCGAGGATCCGGTTGCCGGGCTGGGCCTCCAACTGGTCCAGCATGGCGGCGACGACGCTGGGCTGGGAGGCGCAGGAGATCACGGTGCCGTCGGTGTCCTGCTTGATGGCGACTGTGGCGTTGGCGTACGCGTCTTCGAGCGGCGCATCGGGCACGAACAGGTGGCGGGGGACGGCACGCAGCGCTGCTTCGACGGCGGGCAGGCGGGCGTATCCGTACTCGCGGATCTGGTCGACGAGGCTGTCGCGGAGTCGTGCGGCCTCGGCCCCGTTGGGGGCGATGGTGTCGGTGGTCACCGCCCCGAAGCTAGTGGTTTCCGGCCTGTCCTCGGCGGACGACGCGGGGTTGTCACTCGATCCCATGACTGCCTCTCGTGCGATGGTCAACAGGGCGCTTTGGTCCTCCGGGAGGAGACCGGCGCGGTTGGCGTGGAAGATCACGTGGTGGGCGATGATCGCGCGCAGACCACGCGAGAGCCCGCCCCCAGTAGCGAGGTTGGCCAACGTCGTCCCGGCCCGCTCGAAGGCGGCCACCCACTCGGCGTGTCCGTCGAGCGGGCGGTCCTGGTGGCACAGGCTGTGGGCGTCGACGGTCATCAGGGTTCGCATCGCCGGTATCAGGACGGCGGCTCGTTCTGGGGTGAGGGATTCGGTGGCCGGTCGGAGTTCGGCGGCCTTCGCCCAGACGTCGCCCTGCTCGAACCAGTCCTGGTTGGCGGCACGCAGCATGGCGCTGATCAGGAGGACGGCGGTCTCTCGGCGCCCCAAGTGTCCCTGGCCGGGATGGTAGGTGAGCAGGTGCCGGCTGTCCTCGTGAAACAGGTCGTGGGTGGCGTCCATTGCGAGGGCGCCGCCGAAGGCGGTGGATTCCGGCTCGTAGATGCCAGGCAGCCAGGACTTCACTGTGCCATCGTCGACGAGTTCGCTCAGGACCGACTGGACCAGCGGCGACGGCCGCGCGGCGCGATACCGCAGCGGCCAGGGCTGCTTGTTCATGAACCACCAGCCGTCGAGCTGCCCGGTCTCTTCTGCTGCGAGCAGGGAGGGGCCGAGGCGTTCGGTGATGGCGCGCTTGCCGCTCTCGCGGTCGGTGAAGATGACGTTGTGCTGGTGCCAGTGGTCAGGGTCCATGGGGGTCCTTCGATCGGCGGGGTCAGGCGAGGAGCAGGCAGGAGTCCCAGGTGGAATTGGGCGGGGTGGCGGTCGCGGGGAAAAGTAGCCCGAGGGCGATGCCAGCGGCGCCGTCGAGGAACCCGGGCCCGGCTTGCTCGCCCTGTATCAACGCCGCGGCCACCGTGGAGGGGTCGGTGTGCGGCGGGCAGACAGCGCGAAGGAGGCCCGGGATCGCAGCGCGGAGCTGCCCGGCGGTCGAAGGGTGCGCGTCGGTGGCGGTGCGGGCCGCGAGGTGGGCGAGCCCCGCGAAACCGTGGCACAGGCCGTTGTCCGTGGTGGCCTTGAGCTGCGCGGGGTCGGTGAGGGCGGCCACGAGCGCGTTTTCCGCCTCGGCTTGACGACGGGTGTCGCCGACGGCGATGGCTGCGAGTTGCTGGGCGCGGGCGAGGCCGGCGGTGCCATAGCACCAGGAGGGGCGGTGCGGTGCGGATGGGGCGAGACGCGCTTCGCGGAGTTGGGCGCGGGTGACCCAGTACGGCCAAGCGACGCCGTTGCTGGTGTCCTCTTGCCAGCGGTCGAGCCAGGCCAGGATCGTTCGGATCGCTTCGCGGTGGCCGCCGATGGTGGTGCCGTACCGGGCAGTGAGGGCCAGCAGCGCGAGCACTCCGCCGATGCCGTGCGCCATGCCGCCGTTGGCGTGCCCACCGGGGAACCGTTCGTCCGGGCGGCCGGAGGGACCGGAGGTCGTCCACCAGCCGGGCAGAGTCTCGCCGTTGTGGCTGACCGGTTCGGTGAGGTGGACGCAATAGTGGAGGACTTCGCTCAGGGTGGGGTTGAGGGGGTCGCGGTGCAGCAGGTAGGCGCCGTAGCCGGTAAGTCCTCTGATTAGGTCGAACTCGGCCAGCTCAGGCAGGGCGCCGGCGTCGATGCGGCGGTGCGCGGCGTCGACGCGCCGATGGACATCGCGGTTGATCTGCGCGTCGAGGTTGAGAAGGGCGCGCTGGTAGGGACCGGGCTGGTGCTCGGCTGCGCAGGCCACGGCTTGGGCGAGGGCCGGGGCGCCGTAGAAGGGGTGGCTGTCGGGGCCGCTGGTGAACGGCTCCCGGGTGGCGGCGGCGAGCCAGGCGTGGGCGCGATGCCACGGGCCCAGACCGGCTGCTGCGCGTTCGATGTGCAGCAGCGCGATCCCCAGCGGCCCGTAGGCGAGTTGCTGCCGGTCGGTGGTTGTGACGCGCGGGCTGGTCGGAGCAGTTTTGGGGTCGGCCAAGAGGTCGGCGACGGCGTCCGCCACCTTCAGCGCGTGGGGATCAGTCACTGTGACCTCCGGGACATCCAGGCCAGGGCGGCAGCGCGGGTGAGGTAGAGGCAGACCTCTTCCTCGGGGAAGTCGACCGCGACGTGCCTCACGAAGTGGACGTGCAGCAGCGAGGACAGGACGTCGTCCACGCGGATGCCCTGGGTGTCCGGGCCGGGAAGGTGGGGGCGGTAGGCGGCGAGTGCCGTGTCCCGGTCGGCCCACGCCTCCACGATGGCCTGGCCACCGGGTACGTCGCGCAGCGCCGCCCAGTCGTTGGACGGGTCGGCCAGCCGTACGGCCTCACTGAACTGCCGACGTGGCACCGGGGCGGGCGCGGTGGAGGCGATGTGGGTGATCAGCCAGCGCATCGCGGCCTCGGTGCTACCGAGGAACGCGGTGGCGATGGCGATGGTGTGCGCGGCCACCAGTGCGCGCTGGGGCGGACGTTGGCGCTGGGCGAGTTGGGTGACGACCGCCCCCGAGTCGGCACGGAACACTTCCTCGGCGGCGTCCCAGGCCTGGCCGGAGCCCCAACGGCCCATCTCGCGGTAGGAGGTGGGGAAGCGCAGGTCCGACAGCAGTCCGGTCGCGCGCAGCTCATTGGCCCAGGTGCCGACTGTACGGGCGGTTTCGGCGAAGGCGTCGGGATCGGGCAGGGCGATCCGCAGCCGCAGGTGGTGCTCGGGGTCGCGGAAGCGGATGAACCACCAGGGCCGGCTGCCGAGCCGGTCCAGCAGGTCAGGGATGTACGCGGCGAGGAGGACGTCCTGTCGGCGCCGGTCGCCGTAGAGCGTTGCCAGCAGCAGCGAAGAGAGCCCCGGGGTCTGGATCTGCGCCGGGGAGAAGGTCCGGTCTGGAGTGGGGGTCGGCAGCGTGGGCCAGGCCGGGGGCCGGGTCGCCTTGAGCGGGATGACGACCTCGTGCGCGCGGCCGTCACACCAGCCGTACGCGTCGGCGTCTGCGGCTTCCACGAGGACCGCCAAGGGCGCGCGGTTCAGGTGCTGGCGCAGCAGGGTCCGGTGCGTGGCGTGGTTGAGGTCGAGGAGGAGGCGTTGATCGCCTTCGGCCAGGTGGACCCGTTGTGGCATCCGCCGCCGGTTCCGCCAGTCCTTAAGGGCGTCTTCCCAGTGGGCTTGCGGGTGGTCGCGGCCGGGCAGCTCGGCGGCTTCCAGCCGCCACCGGGCCGGGGCGAGCACGGTACCGCCGTAGCGCAGCCGCGGTAGGAACGGCATCGCGTTCGCGGCGCCCCAGTCGAACAGGGTGACCTGCGCGCACTGGGCGCGGGACAGTTCGGTGAGGAACCGGACCAGCGGCGGCGTGTGCTCTTTGAGGTTCAGCGCGTGCATGCCCACGGCCTCGATCCGCTGCCCGCGTGCGGGCGCGGCCAGGTACATCCGTCGGCCGTCGCAGGCCACCGCCAAGTCGGCCGGGGTGAGCACGTCGCCGTTCGTGGCGCGGTGCTCCTGGACGCTGATCACGGTGGGCAGCACCTGCGGAGCGCGTGTGACGTGGGCGCTCGTGGGATGCAGCGGCGGGAAGGACAACTGGGCGGCGATGGTGCCGGCGTCGGCGGCCGGCAGGTCGGTCAGTTCTGCTGTCAGCCGTTCGCGGTCCTCGGGGGCCAGGACGCTGAGGAACCGGCCGGTGGTGATACCGACGCCCCGGGAGACGCTTGCCACTTCCAGCCGGAACTGACCGCGTTGCAGTTCTTCGGCGCTGGCAGCATGTACCCGAACGCTGAACTCCAGGTGCGGTGGCACCCTGGGGCGTTCCGGCCCCAGGTTCATCGCGGCGATCAGTTCGTCGGTGAGGACCACTTCGTTGCGGCCGTCGAGGACAGCGGCCTGCGCCAGCCGGACCAGAGTGTCGTCCCGCACCGAAATGCGGGAGCGCTGGCCGTCAGCCGGGGCGCCCGGATACCCGTCGGGGAAGGCGGTGCCGCTGTCGGCGACGATCTCGGCGAGCGGCACCATCGTGCCGATGCCGTACTTCTCGTAGAACCGGCGCTGGTACGCCTTCCACGCCGCGGTCCCGTACGGCAGGGCGCTGATCCGAGTCAGGATGTCGGCGGCGCGCTCGACCTCGCGGGCGACCTGTTCCGGCAGCTTGATCTCGGCGTCCAGGCGCAAGTCGAGGGCGAGGGGATGGCGGCGCAGCCCTGGGACCACAGCCCGCATCCGCGAGGCGGCGCGAGCCCGGCCGACGGGGGAGCCACAGCCCCGCAGGTCGGTTCGTACGGCCCGCAATTCGCGGACCGTGTCGGCGACCGGAGCGACCGTATCGGCGTCCACAGCGTCGAGTTGTTCCAGCAGGTAGTCCAGAGCGTCGGTCTCGGTGCTCGGTGCGTTCAGGCTGGTGATCAACACGTGGTTGCGGACCAAGTCCCGCACGAGCCGCTGCGCCCTTCCCGGACCTGCCCCGGGGAAGTCCGCGGCCAGCTTGTCGGCGAGGACGCCCACACAGATGGGTTCCCGGGCTGCGTCCAGGATCATCCGCAGTGGTTCGGTCAGGGCCATGGATGCCTCGACCGCACGGCGCCGGTCGCTGTGGGTGTCGGAGTTGTACGGCACGACCAGTTGTCCGCCGCGTACCTGCGCGGTGTTGTTGAGCATCACCGGAAGGCGCTCCAGCAGCTCGGGGCAGGACTCCAGCCGTTCCACAACGGCCGTCAGCCACTCCGCGCTCGCCTGCGCGATGACCGTAGGGTCCGAACCCCATGTCGTGCCTGCCCCTGGTCCGAAGGTGGCCGGAGCAACGCCGGCGAACAGACCGAAGGGAGTCGCCCGCTGCTCGGCACGCAATACGTAACGGGTCACCGAGGCAGTGGCGCGGCGCACATCACGCTCGTCCGGAGCACCGGAGGAGCACAACGCCCGCACTTGGGAGGCGAGTACCGGACTGGCGTGCTCCAGCGCCTCGGCAACGTCCCCCTCGGACCAGACCTTCCGCAACCAAGCGAGTCGAAAGGCCGAGGCATGAGGGGAAGGGTCGTCGAGATCAGGGACCGGGGGGACAGGGAGTTCCGGCCGAGCTACCGCACGGACGAGCGCCGTCCTACCGGCACGGAACATCTTGCTCGAAGCCATCACAACCTCCTGGTCCAGGCGGGCGGCCGGTGCCTTCGCACTTCGGGTCACGAAAACACCGGCCCGGATACCGTGCGCCTGCGGTCAGGCCACGTTGGTGGTGCAGGCGCCGCAGGTCTCGCCGCAGCCGTCGTCCGTCAGGCTGACCAGGCCGGCGATGTCGCCGACCTCGACCAGGGTCACGTCGAGGTCGAAGCCATCCAGCGCGGTGGTGCCGGCGCTTGCCGGGTTCGACTTCGTGGTGTGCGTGATGGTGGGACTCATACCAACTCCTCTTCGTGGATGTGAATTACAGGTGGTACTGCCGACAGGTGCTTAGCTGCGTGGCGGATTGAGACGGTCACGCAGCAGAAGCGCTTCCTGATCGCCGGCCCCAGGCGTAGCGCCCCACAGCCCGGTTGCGTGCGTGCCGCTTGCCCCGAGGCCGGAATCGTTGCTCTGTTCCCTGACCTACCGCTTGAGGCAGATTTCCGAACGGCCGGAAACGCAGAATGGTGCTCGCCAGCTGAGGATCGGGCCAGCTCACTGCCTTGGCGATCTTCTTCATGGGAGTTACTGGAGGATGTGGTTCGCGCACGAGATCTGGTGGGCGTCCCAGTCGTTGCGGGCCGCTACGAGGGCCGAGACGACGCTCTTTTCGAGGTAATCGGCTTGGGCACGGAGCTTGGCGGCGAGGCTGGCGATTTCTTCGGGGACGAGGTTGTTCATCCAGAAGGCGTCGACGACATGGATATTGGCGAACGGAGTCCGTTCTCGCAGGTTCTCGCTGTAGGGGTAGCAGGTGATGTTGCCGTTGAAAACGATCTCCTCGCTCTCGCCCGCCTTGCCGTCACCATCCGCGTAGGCGGGGTGGTGGATGCGCATCGGCTGTCCGTCGAAGGGCTGCCAGTGGGACAAGTCGCTCAGTTCGACGGAAAGCTTTTCCAGGGGGAGGTCCGATTCGCTGGGATCCCCTTCGGCCCAGGGCGGAAGGTAGCCGGTGAGGGTGATTCCGCCTGTGGTGTCGATGGACCAGGTTCGGCTGCGGGAGGCGGTTTCTTCGGTCGGTGGTTCCTGGGCGGGCGCCGCGACGCTGGCGGGCCTGGCACCTATTGAGGCGATGGTCATGAAGTGTGCCCCCTTTCTGAGATGGCGGGTTGGAGAGGATTTATTGGTGCTGTGAATCGCAATATCGGACGCGCGATCAACGTCAGCTGTCATCGACCGTGGACAGCGTCGAGTGTGGTCGGCGGACGAGGGGGATTGGGTTTAGGACGGATTGATCGCGGCGGCCATGAGGTGGTAGCTGTGCGCCCCAGGGTGATCCGCGAACTCACAACAGGGCTCACGTGTTTCGGGGTCGATTGACGCGCAGTCCCGAAGGACGTCCAGGGCGGTGGGAGCGTCGCCGTCAGCCCAGCGGGTCCATAGCGCGCCCGTGGCCTCGCCGGGCAAATTCAGTACGTGTGCGAAGTGGTCTTCGGCACCGTGTACTTGGAGGTGGCACCGCAAGTCCCGGTCCACGTCGGCGTCGTCCGGTGTCCCGTGCGGTGCTGCGAGGCGGAAAGCCCGCTGGATCAGGGACGCCGGGAGGCGCGCGGTCTCGCCGCAGACGAGCAACGGAGTCATGGCGGGTGGATTCTCTGTATGGATGCGTTCTGAGGCGGCTACGTCGTCGCTTGCCGTCTGTGGAGAGGCGGCTGTCGCGACAGCAGGTGACGGGTGTTGGCCGACACTGGCCTGGGCGGGGGCGGTTCGGTCGGCGGGCGATGGCTCGGGTGGCTCGCCCGCCACCGGCAACGGCAGGCGCGCCCAAACCAGCTTCCCGGGGCGGTCCGTGGTGTAGACGAAGCCCCACGCACCGTCGCTCAGGCCGGCGACGAGCCACAGTCCTCGGCCGTTCTCCGCGTCGTCGGACGGCGGTCGGAGGACCGGGGCCCGCCGGCTCTCGTCGTACATGGCCACGTAGAGGCGGTCGTTGTGGGTGCGCAGGTCCAGAGCGCAGACGGGCGGCACCATCGCATCCCCTTCCAGGGCGCGCGGTCCCGGCTCGGTTCCGCCGTGCCGGACCGCGTTGGTCGCGAGTTCCGCCACGATGGTGAGCGCGTCGTACAACACCTCGGTGGGCACGCCCCATTCACGGAGAACGTCGCGGGTGTGGGATCGGGCGTGCCGAACGGCGCCGGGCTCGCACGCCAGGTCCAGTCGGCTGCGGAGATCCGCCGCTCCCGAAACCATCGCTTCACTTCCTTGCTATGACGGATACCAGAGCCGTACCGGCCACGTGGTTGCACGTGACCGGACCGGCAGCGGGCCAAGCCCGTGCCGGCTGCTCCGGCGGGTGTGCAGCAAGTCAACGGATCGCCGAGGCCCGACGGCAGAGTTCACAAGGGAGTTCGTGTGCACGGAAGGTTCGCCGTCTGTCGAGGGGGTTCGCTCATGAACCCCCTGCCGGAAGAGATCAGAGGGTGACAGGATTGCCACTTACCGTCATCGACCGACGGCAGGGGGAGCATGAGCAGAGAGCCCAATCACCGTCTCGCCGCGCTGGTGGCCGAAGCCGGGGCATCCAACAAGGGTCTGGCCCGCCGTGTGCGCGATGTGGCTCTGCGGCACGGCGTCCGTGTCGGCACCACGCACGTGTCGGTGCAGCGCTGGCTCGACGGCGCCGGCATCCAGGCGGACAACGCGGCCTACGTAGCCGAAGCCCTGAGCGAGAAGTTGCGCCGCCGGATCACTGCGTCCGACCTCGGCTTCTCCGGGGTCACGATCAACCCCGCGCCGATCGGAACGAGTTACGCGGCATCCCTGGCCGAAGCCCTCGGCGTCCTGGAGGGACTGACCCAACTGCGCCCCGAGGACGAGCCGTCCACCGACGAGCTGCTGCACGACAACGAGGTCAACTCAGCCGTCCTGTCCTGGCTCGTCGCGCGTCCGGACGGTCTGCCCACCGACCGAGGATCGTCCCGGCAGATCGGGATGCGGGATGTCGCGGCGGTGAGGACTGCCAACGCGATGTTCATGCGGCTGGACTTCCTCTTCGGTGGCGGACACGGACACGCGGCGCTGCGGCACTACTTCCGCCACGAGGTTCTGCCACTGCTGAGCGCCAGCTACTCGGAGAAGGTGGGCCAGGCACTTTTCACCGCGGCGGCCGAGATGGGCGAAGTCCTGGCGTGGACGGCCTACGACGTCGGAAACCACCACTTGGCGAACCGCTATCTCCTGGCCGCGCTCCGCCTCACCCAGATCACCGACGACCGGATGATGGGCGCGGCCATCCTCGCCAACATGAGCCACCAGGCGAACTACTTGGGTGATGTGCCACGTGCGGCACGGCTGGCGCGAGCGGCCGTCGAAGGCGGCCGGGGCAGGACCACGCCGCGAGCCCAGGCCATGTTCGCCGCCCACGAAGCCCGAGCGCTGTCGAACGCGCACGATCTTGTCGGGGCCTCGCGCGCCATGAACGAGGCCGAACGCCACTTCGAGCGCGCGGATTCCGCCACGGACCCGGAGTGGCTGGCCTACTTCGACGAGGCGGAACTGATCGGCGAGTTCTCGCACTGCTTCCGCGATCTCCAACGCCCCACCGAGTCACTGCGGTTCGCGGAACTCGCGGTCGGCAAGACCGAGCCCCAGTACGCCCGGACTCTTGCCTTCTGCCGCATGGTCCTCGCGCAGAGTCAGTACCTGCACGGTGACGTGGAGGCTGCCGTCGCCACCGCGACCACTGCCGTACGGGAAGGGGTGTCCGTGCAGTCGGCCCGTTTCCGGCGCTACGTCTCCGACTTCCAGCGCCAGGTTTCGCCGCATGCGTCCAGTCCCGCGGTACGGGACTTCAACGAGCACGTGCGGGTCGCGCTCGCCGACCCCGACGACGAGTAGGGAGCCACCTCACCCCGGCTGCCAGTTTCGCGGTGCGCGGTCATCCCGCAGGGAGGCGATCCGCCGGGCGTACTCCTCGCGCGTCGTGCTGCTCTCGCCGACGTTCTGCATGAGCCAGGTGGTCATCTTGAACTCCTGCACGGCACACAACGTGTCGAAGCCGGTCCACTCCCGCAGGTCTCGACCGTACGCGCCGCTGAACGCCGCGTACTGCTCATCCGAAACCCACCCCAGCCGGTCGTACTCGTGAGCGGCCACCATGAGGTCCCACTCCCCGTGGTCGCGGCAGAAGGTCTCAAAGTCGATCAAGTGGAGCAGGCCCCGCCGGTCGACCATGAGGTTGTTCGTGTGGGCGTCTCCGTGGACCGGTCCGAGCGGCAGCGCGAACCGCAACTCCGGCAGTCGGCCGCTCAATTCGGCGTGGCGCTTGCGCAGGAAGGCCCGATCTTCCGCTGGGATGCCGACCGCCTTCTCGATCCGCAGCGCTGACCGGCTCAGTGGGTCGAACGGGGGCAGATCCAGGCTGTCTGGCATTCGCAGGGCGTGCAGGTCGTGGAGCACCGCGCCGAGTTCACCGTAGGTAGCCTCCCGGTCGCCCTCCTCGATGAGGTGCCAGAACGTCACTGGGTGGCCGGACACCACGACGGCCTGTTCGATCTCCTCCACGACCCGCGACGCGGGGAACTCCTCGGCCGCGAGCCACCGCGAGACACGGACTTCCAACCGCGCAGCGTCCAGGTACTCCATCGAGCGGGCGATCCGTACGATCACCGGCTGGCGTTCCAGCCGGAACAGCGCGTTTTCACCGAGCCGGATCATGCGCGCGCCGTCGGCGTCCAAGCCCACCGCCCGACATGCCTCAGCCATCACCTGATAGGCGCGAGCAGAGGTGAATCCTCCCCGCCCAGGCGCCGCACCGGACGACGGCATTCCGCGACCACTCCCAAGGCTCATCCGACGCCGCGCCGTCGGCAGCTGCTCGACGCCGGTACTGCGGCGGCGCGCTCACGCCGACGGCTCCGACGGTACCTGCAAGGGCATGGGCGGACTCGCTCGGCCGATGGTCGGCGGTTACGGCGGCTGGGCGTGGGATCGGCTACCTCAACGGCACAGGCTGCATGCGATAACTCGACCGACGTCCCTTCATGGACCTGTGGTCAGTAGTGGCGATGATGCCCGCGCTGTGGGCACTCGCCGCGTACGGACCTTCCGGCGTGAACGCCGCGTTCGACGAACTCCGTGCTGCTAGCCAATAGGACTGCCCCGCAGCCGTAAAGGTTTACGAGTTGTAACGCTAGTGGCCTCGGTCGCTGGGCAGGCCCATGGCTTTCAGCTAATTGTCAGCAGTCGCGCGGATAAGTCACCGTGCGGCGCTTTCCTGTGGCCTTGGCCATTCGTAGTGCGACGAAACTTTCACGCAACGTATCGCCGATCCCGGCTGAGAATGTAAATCGGCCTGGGCGTTGGAGGTTCGAAAGAAGATCACCGATAGAACCGATGTGAGCGCTGTCAATTCGCGCCAATATGCTATCGCCTCCTGTCGATACGACGTAGACGCCTGGAATCTTATTCAGTGAATCAACCAGCTCGTCAATCGATGAGGAGATCTCCTTAGATGATGTTGTGAAGGAGTCGACGTCGTTTGATAGAAGGTGTGCCTCTACTCTATTCCCGATGTCGTCACCGTCTATGATCAAATAGGACAACGCGGCTCCATTGCTCGGGGGCTGTCGAACTATATGTAGTCAATAATTTGGGTTCTTGGAGTAGAGGGCAAGAGGGCGCCGAGCGCGAAGGCAAGCGACGTTGGGGCTGAAATAAATAGTCGTCCTTCCGGAATTGATCCCTGAGACGCATTCATAGAGGAAAGGTGACCCGCCCAAGTGTGCAGGGTGCGTTTTAGTAATTCGTTGTATGCGCGATGATCGTTGGGGAAGTTCGGACACTCGATTACGAGTGCTGTACTGCAGACATCGTGCGCTGTCACCTGGTAGCGGGCATGAGTACCTGATTGGGCCGCATCTTGGGCGTCTACGGCGCGGCTTGCGGAATTTTGGGAGATGCAAACTATGAGCGCGTGCCTGTTTATATGCCCGGGATTCAGGGCTACGGTCTGCATCCGCACTGAAGCAGGCAGAGGGTAGTTGGCTTCCGATGTACGTGGCCCTGCGGGCGTGCCTACGAGTTGAAGAGGAGGAAGGGTCCCTACTGCGCCCGAGTTGGAAACCTGGTGTACAGCGATCTCCTGAAAGTCGCGAACTCTCAGGGATGCCCCCTGCATGCTGTTGAATATCTCCCGACCGAGATGGAATGAGTTCCCAAGGCCGCAGGTGAGATAAAAGGAAATTTGGCTCGACTTTCGAGGATTTTCCTCTTTTAGTCGGGCCTCGATTACTTTCTGCGTTAGGCTCTTTCGGTCTACTCCAGGGCCTGGATGCAGTTCGTCGGCATTGACATAGAAAAAGCTGATATGTCTACCTTTTGCCTCTGCGGCGTACTCCAGAAGCCTTGCGTCTGACCACCCAGAAGTTGGTTCTGGTTGCAGAAATACGGCGACTCCGACTCCGGAGCGCCCGTGAAGGCTAATCCAGCTAACGGCGAGGATAAGAAATCCCACGACTGAAATGAAAATCTCAGTACGCCTGCCGCCTGGAATCATGATGAGGAAATCGGGAAGCGTGGAAGCCACGATTGCAGTGCCGATGGCGGCAACCAGCGCGGCGAGGACTGCCCGATCCTCATTAACTCTTCGGTAGCTTCGCCTAATGCGGCCCGCCATCACGCCCCTTCCCAGCTCCCGTAGGCAGTATCACCAGCGGCAATCTACCGGGTCCTGTGTTCTCTCACTGGTGGTAGCTGATACTGCTTCGGGCGCGACGTTGCGTCAGCGCCCGTGACCCTGTTGGGGGTCGGTTGTGGGGGTGGCGGCTCGACCGGTGGTGGGCGAACTGTACGGCGTCCGCCGGCCGGAGAGGTTACCGGCCGAGGGGGAGCGGAGGCGGGCTGCTTCGGCTCGTCGGTTGGGTGCGGGGTTGCGGCTGGTGTGCTGGATGCGGCCGACGAGGACGCGGGCGGGATTGCGAGCAGAGTGGAGTTCGCGTTGCTCGGCGGCTTCTTTGAGGAGCTGGACGGGCTGGTGGCCGCCGGCTTCGGCGTCGGCGAGGACGGTGGCGAGGGCGGGCCAGTTCGGGTCGGCGAGGATGCGGGTGGCGTGGTCGGGGACGGCGGCCTGTACGTCGTGGGCGAGGGTGGCGCGGGTGTCCGGGTTGGGCTGGCGCCGGGTGAGTGCGGCGAGCTGCGGGGCGGCGGCCTGGTCGTAGGCGGCTTCCAGGTACTGGACGGCTTGGCGGGCGGCGGCTGCTTGTTGGGCGTGGCCCCGGGCCTGGTGCCAGCGGTCGGCGAGGATGGCGGACCAGATGAGGGCGGCGATCAGGACGGCGAGGGCGCTGCCGTCGTTGCCGGTGCCCGCGTTGACGAGGTCGCGGGCTGCGGTGCGCAGGCCGGCGGCGGCGCTGTGCTCGGCGCGGATCTGGGAGCGCTGGGCTCGGGCGAATGCCCGCGATGCCGCCTTGAGTTCGGCGCGGAGTTCTGCGGGGGCGGTTTGGGCGGTGGCTTCGATGAGTTCGCCGAGCGCGGCGATCTGGGCCTGGCCCGCACCCTCTCGGCCCCGGTTCGTTTCGGTGTCGATGAGCTGGCCGGGGAGTGCGTCGAGGGCTTCGGTTGCCTGCTGCCAGGGGGTGGCCGGGCGGTTGCGGCGGGCGGTGGGGTGTTCCTCGGGCGTGCTGGTACCGAGGCGGGCTTGCAGTTTCGGCAGGGTGAGGTCGGGGGCGATCTTCCCGCCGGGGTGGTAGATCTGCTCGCCGTCCTTGTTGAGGTCGCCGGGACGGCCGACGGAATAGCCGGTGAGGTCGCCGGAGGGTGCCCGCCGGGGTTTTACCTCGACGCCGTCGGCTTCGAGGTAGGCGAGGAGTCCGTCCACGGTGGTGGCATGGGGGATGGCAGCGCGGATGCGGTCCTGGAGCCAGGCGCGGCTGGTCTGCTCCCAGCCCAGGCGGGCCGCCTTGTGCATCTCGGCCTGGGTGGGGGCGCGGGTGGCGGTGCGGTCGCCCTTGTTGAGGCGGCGCAGGCCGTAGTCCTTTTCGATCTGGCGGCATTCGTTGCCGACGCGGATGCCGCTGTCGTGGAGTTTGGGGCGGCGGCCGTCTTCGCGGACGGTGGTGGCGAGGATGTGGATGTGGTCGTCGGCGTGGCGCACCGCGATCCACCGACAGGCCAGGTCGTCGCCCTCGGGGGCGATGCCCGCCGCGGCGACGATGCGCTGGGCGATCTGCGCCCACTCGGTGTCGGAGAGATAGCGGTCCTCGGGGGCGGCGCGGACCGGGCAGTGCCAGACGTGGTCGGTTACCTGTTTGCCGAACTCGCTGTTGCGCAAGGCGACGGGCTCGTCGAGGTGGTGGCCGAGTTCGCTCAGGGTGGCGTTCTCGTCGCGGCCCGGGTCGGGCATGCCGAGCATGGCGAAGCCGGCCACGATATGCGGGTCGAGGTGCTCGTCGTGGGTGCCGGGTCCGTAGAGGTAGCCGAGCAGTCCGCGGGTGTTGGCGCCTGCGGGTTTGATGGCGGCGATCACGGTCGTCAGACCTCCGTCGGGTCGGTGGGCTGGCGTAGGGCTTCGGCGATCGTGGTGAGCAGGTGGTGCAGTTCGTCGAGGCGTTCGCGGATGTCTGGTGGGGTGGAGGCGCTGTTGAGGGCGCGGGCGATCTGGTTGATGTTGACGCCGATGCGGTTGAGGGCGCGCAGGACCTGGGCGCGGAACATGTGCAAGCGGCGCCGGTCTTCCGACAGCGGCAGGTTGGCGGTGAACCGGCCCGTGATGAAGGCGAGGACGATGTCGGCGGCGAAGCCGGATTCGCCTTTGTAGCCGTGTTCGGCGGCGGCTTCCTGGAGGCTGGTGTGCTCGTCGGGGGTGAAGCGCAGCGGGCCGACGCGGACGGTGCGCTTGTCGCCAGTGAAGCGGCGGATCGTCGGCTGGACGCTCTGCACGGCAGGAGCGGCGGACACGTTGTCGAGGACGGCTCGCTGGGCGTTTTGGAGGGTGTCCGGGTCGGGGCCGGCCCCGCCTTCCCGGTCCGGCGCGCCCTCGCGCCGGGCCTCCTCCGCCACCCCCGGGGCGGAGACCCCCCGAGACCGGCCGCGAGTCGGACTCGGGGTACTACTGGCTCCGCCAGGGGCCGTCTTTCCGAACGCGCGCTGCCAACGGGTCCTCAGCGTATGCGACTTCGTCATGGGTTCGGGCTCGTCGTACGCGGCTTCGACGGGGTGTTCGGTGTGGTTCACGGATAGCGCTCCGGAGGCTACGGGACGAGTGGGCGTAATGCCGGCCGACCAGTCGGCGGGCGGTGGTTGCGATTCACGCTCGTCGCCAGGTCCGAGCGGCGGCGGGCAAAGGGCGGGGGTCACAGGGTCGGGGTGGTCGGAACGGTTCCGACCACCCCGGTCTGCTCCGGTGACCGGAACGGTCATTCGTCGCCCTGGCCTGTGCTGAGTTCCGACCGCAGGATGTGCATGGCCTGGGTCAGCCGTTGGCCGCCGACCTTGAGGCCCTCGTCGCGGATGGCTTGCTGGACGACGGCGCGGGATGCGCGTCCTTGTTCGGCGACGGCGATGCGCCCGATCTCGACGAGTTCCTCGACCGTGGCGTCCGCCGGGCGGCCCTTGCGGGCTGGGGGCGCCGGATCTCCGGACGGCGGTTCCGTCGGCTGTGCGGATATCGACGCAACGGTGCCGCCGGGCTCGGTGACGAGCCGGTGGATCTGCCGCATCAGCACGCCGAAGGCCAGGAGGGCGGCGGTCGGGGGAACCGCGGCGACGATGTAGTCGAGGAGGGGGACGGCGGCGGCATTGCCCGTTCCGCTCACCCCGGCGACGTTGAGCGCTATGGATCCGACCGATCCGGCGGCGGTCAGGCCGATGGCCCACCAGTCGGCCTCGTTGCGCAGCCCCGCGCGGAGCATCAGCAGTTCGCCGGCGACGATGAAGGCGTCCAGCGTTGCGGGCCAGGTCCATTGGCGGAGCGGTGAGTTCCGAAGTCCGTGTTGTCCGGCGACCTCGGCGAGGTGTGCGTACGAGAGCCAGAATCCGCCGGCGGTGAGGACGACGATGACGGCTCCGGCGGCGGCGAGCGCGTACCGCTCGGCGGTGTGCTTGGTCATGCGGGGGTTCTCCAGGGGTGATGGCGGGCGCGATCACAGCCGTCATGGCGGGGCGTACACGCGAACCCCCTTCTAAAGAGGGGTCCGCGCGTGTACGCCTGGCGGCGTGTGCGCCGTGTACGGTCGCGTGATCGTCTGACCTGCGGGTTCGTGTCGCGCGTGGACGCCTGGGCACGGTTCGTGTGGCCCGGCGCGGACAGGGCCGCGTGTACGCCCCCGTGTACGGTCCGGGCGCGGCGACGAGGGGGCGGTCAGCCGACGGCGATATGCAGGTGGGAGACCCGGTAGTGGGCCTGTTGGCCGCCTCCGGTGCCGCCTGCCGCACCTTCGGTCTTCGTGGCCATGCCGGCCTTGGTGAGGCGGTCCAGATGGCGCCTGGCCTTCTCCACGGCCGCGCGGTCCGGGTTGGCCTGTCCGCTGAGGATCGCGGCGAGGTCGCGGGTGGTGAGCCCGTCCGGATGGGCGCGCAGGATGGCGACCGGGTCGAACGTGGGCTCAATCGTCGTGGTGCCGTTCACGTGGTCGTGGATGACCTGGAGCGGGCCGATCTCGCCGGTCGGGGTCTTGAGGTGGTGGACCGTGACGGCGAGGTCGCCCGCCTCTCCGGCGATGAACAGGACGCTGCCCGCACCGGAGGTGATCCACGTGGAGCCGTAGACGCGGTCGAGCGTGGGTCGCTGGCCGCGCGGGGTGTCGGCGAGGGCCTTGCGCTGGTGGTGGAGCTCCATGATCTCGACGCCGTTGCGCAGCGCGCGCATCCGGGCGTTGTGGAAGGCGACCGCGAGGGCATCGTCCACAAGGGTGCTGACCGCGTCTTTCAGGCTGTCGATCACGATGGTGTCGGCCTGGTGGGCGGCGGCGAGGTCGGCCAGGAGGTCGGGCTCCTTGTCCAGGGTGGCGGGCAGCGGTCCCTGCCAGACGGCGAGCCGGTCGCGCAGGACCGCTTCGTGCTGCGGCTGGACGCGGCGGGCCATGGCGTGCGCGATCTGCTTGGGGCGGTCCATGGCCAGGTACAGCACCCGCTCGCTGGGGGAGACGGGCATGTCCAGGACGGTGTCCTGGAGGCCGAGGCGCGCGAGGATCACCTGGTGGGCGAGCGTGGTCTTGCCGACGCCGGGCGGGCCGACGATCATCAGGCTCTCACCTGAGGACCAGGCGGTCTGCTCGCGGGTGCCCCACAGCGGGTCGGTGTCGGCGCCGGTCTCGGTGACGAAGCGCCAGCCGTCGACCAGGTAGCGGGACAGCCGACCGCTCCCGGAAGCCAGGGCTCGTTCGCGTTCGGCCCGCAGTTCCGCCTCGGCGGCGCTGCGTATCTCGTCGGGGTCGGCGCCCGGTTCGCCGGCCAGTTGCACGGTGCGGATGCCGTTCTCCCGCAGGCGGCGCAGGTCGGCCTTGCGGCGGACGATCCCGGCGTAGTGCGCGGCGTTGGCGACGGTCGGCGGCGCGCTGGCCAGCACATGGAGGTAGGTCGTACCGCCGACCCGGTTGAGGTCGCCACGGCCGAGGAGGTAGTCGCCCAGCACGATCGGGTCGGTCGGGGCGTCTTCGGCGCGCAGGGCGAGGATCGCCCGCCAGATGGTCTCGTGCGCAGGGCGGTAGAAGTCCTCGGGGACGAGGACGGCGCGCACCTCGTCCACGGCCTGGTGCCGGAACATGCCCGCGCCGAGGACGGCCTGCTCGGCGACGAGGTCGTTCGGGGGTTCGTTCACGGCCGGGGCGGCTGCCGACGGCCGTGATGGCGTATTCGGCTCCGAGGCCGTACGCTGATACACGGAAACTCCTCACCTGGCGGGCAGCGGGACGGCAATCCCAGCCCAGCCGGTCTTGATCGTTCGTGGGTACGGGCGGTTGTTGAGGTTTCTGCTTCAGCCCCCGGCGTTCGTAGCGCCGGGGGCTTCTTCGTTCTCTCCTGCGTGTTCGTCGGTGTCCGGGGGCCTTACGAGTGTACCAGGCGCATTGCAGAATGACTAACTTGCATTCTGCTCCCGAATGAGCTTTACTACTTGAGGCCCCGCCCGTGCCGTCGCCCGACGGCCCGAGACGAAGGAGGTGGACGCGATGGCCGAGGAAGGAGCGGCCCGATCTGCCGGGCCCGAACGCCCCCTCGCGGAGGATTACGTCGCGCAGCGCATCAAGACCGAACGCGAGGTGCGGGGCTGGAGCACGGTCACCCTGGCCGAGCGCATGACCGCGGCCGGCCACCCGATCAACCAGTCCGCGATCTGGCGTATCGAGAGCGGCAAGCCCCGCCGCCGGGTCAACCTCGATGAGGCGCTGGGCTTCTGCAAGGTCTTCGACATCACCCTCGACGACCTCACCGCCGCGCCCGGCCACGTCGCCAACCCGAAGGTCCGCAGACTCGTCGGCGAGTACGTCGAGCAGTGGAAGCAGTGGCGAGCCTTGGGCAAGGCCATGGACGCCATCCAGGCCGAACTCCGCGAGTACACCGAGGCCCATCCCGACCAGGACGACCTGGTGAAGGCCCTGCTCACCCACGAGATGGCCGTCGCGTCCAACGGCGAGTTCCGCCACCACCTCGGTGCCCGCCCCAAACTGCAGAGCTGGCTCCGCGCCCCGGACCAGGACAGCGCCTCGTAGCCGCAGGATCCCTGCCTCCGCCGGTGCTACGAACACCGGCGGAACAGCTACGCCCTCCCGCACCAACAGCACAACCGCCCGTACCCACGAACGATCATGACCGGCGAGGCCGGGGTTGCCGCCCCGACACCTCGCCAAGAGAGGTTTCCGCCTTGCACTCCAACGACCTTCCGGTCGCCCAGATCGCCCGCCTCCTCGGCGTCCCCGAGGACGATCTGCGCACGCTCATCGCCGCCCGCAACGGCTCCCACGGCGACCCCACCCTCGTCGCCCTCACCGTCGCCGAAGCCGCCCGCCGCATCGGCATCAGCCGCACCAAGATGTACGAGTACGTCTCCTCGGGCCAGATCCCGTCCGTGAAGATCGGCAGCCTCCGCCGCATACCTGCTGAGGCGTTGGCAGCCTTCCTTGCCCGGCAGGGCGGCGGCGCCTCCGACTTCACCACCGCCGCCTGAGGGAGACGGACATGGCCAACTCCCGCCAGCCCAACGGCGCCTCGTCCATCTATCAGGGGAACGACGGCCGGTGGCACGGTCGCGTGACCGTCGGCATCAAGGACGACGGCACCCCGGACCGCCGCCACGTCTCCCGCAAGACCCGAGCTGAGGTCACCAAGCTCGTCCGCGAACTGGAGAGGCAGCGTGACGCCGGCACCGTCCGCAAGCCTGGCCAGGCATGGACGGTCAGGGCGTGGCTCACCCACTGGATCGAGAACATCGCGCCGATCAGCGTCTCCGAGAACACCATCGCCGGCTACGAGGTCGCCGTCCGCGTCCACCTCGTACCTGGGTTGGGTGCCCACCGGCTCATCAAGCTGGAGCCGGAGCATCTGGAGCGCTTCTACAAGAAGATGCAGGACAGTGGCAGCAAGCCCGCCACTGCCCACCAGGCCCACCGGACCCTGCGGGTGGCGCTGGGCGAAGCTGTCCGACGGGGCCACCTCACCGTGAACGTTGCCAAGATCGCCAAGGCGCCCCGTCTCGAAGAGGAGGAGATCGAGCCGTACTCGGTGGAGGAGGTGCAGCGCATCCTGCTGGCGGCCGGGAAGCGGCGCAACGCGGCCCGCTGGGTCATTGCCTTGGCGCTCGGCCTCCGGCAGGGCGAGGTTCTCGGCCTCCAGTGGACGGACGTCAACCTCGACGGCGGCGTGATCCGTGTCCGGCGCGGACGGCTACGCCCGAAGTACGCCCACGGCTGCGGCGGGGAGTGCGGCCGAAAGCCGGGCTACTGCCGCCAGCGCACCCAGATCCGCCGGGAGACCAAGGACACCAAGTCCCGCGCGGGCAAACGCACGATCGGCCTTCCGGACGAGCTGACCAAGCTGCTCCACCAGCACCGGGAAGTCCAGGCGCGGGAGCGCGCGGCGGCCCGGCAGCTCTGGACGGAAAAGGGCTACGTCTTCACCTCACCCACCGGCGAGCCGCTGATCCCCAACACCGATTACCACCACTGGAAGGAGCTGCTCCAGGAAGCCGGCGTCCGCGACGCCCGCCTCCACGACGCCCGCCACACCGCCTCCACCGTCCTCCTGCTCCTGGGCGTCCCCGAGCGGATCGTGATGTCGATCATGGGCTGGTCCTCGGCGTCCATGGCTAAGCGCTACCAGCACGTGACGGACCCGATGCTAAGCGACGTTGGGAGGAAGATCGACGGCCTACTCTGGAGTGGACTTACGGTAGCGCCACCGGTAACCGACGACTGACGCTTCACAGCCGGTCGGCTCATCAGCGAGTGAGTCGACCGGCCCTCTGCGTCGACGAGGGCCGCGGCAGACGGGTCAGTACGTCCAGGTCGGCGGCGCCGCGGATGTCGAAAGCGCTCACCGCGGCGGCGCGGGCGGCCTCGGCCAGGTCCTGCTCCTGGCCTTCGTTGGGCTCGCCCCCGATTCCTTCGTCCTCCGGGCCGACGAGCGGAGCCAGGGCGTACGAAGCGCGGTGCGCGAGCTCCGCCTCACACCTTCACAGACCACAGCGTCCACCTGGGGAAACGGCTCGTGAGCCTGATAGGACCTCACAGGCTGCGGCTGCTCGCCTCCACCTGCGGCCGTTCGCGGCCTGGCAAGCTGGGGTGCGCGGGGACCTGCCGTGTGTCGCCGCAGGAGGGGGCGCGGGTAGTGGGGATCGAACGTGAGCCGGCGGAGGTGCGGATCCCGCGGGCCGCGCTGGACGCCTTCGCCGCGGCGATGAGCGTACAGACGGTGGCGATGCGGACCTGGCCCGATGGCATCGAGTGGATGTACCCGCTCGGGACGTGGGAGCAGCCGCACCTGGAGGTGGCTCTGATGCCCGGCGGTGATGAGGTGTGGCTGCGGATGTCCACCGACCGCTCCAGCTTCGCCGTGTGGACCATCCAGCAGTGGTGGGACTTCGCCGGGCAGCTGCCCGGCGCGCCGCCGCCGCAGGCTTGAGCCGCATCGGGCTCAGCCCTTGGTGATGATCCGGCTGATGTCGAACGGGACTTCCTCCGCCAGGTGGAACAACGGCTCCAGAACGTGCTCGTACACGGGGTCGGTGTAGGGCGGGCAGTGTTCGGTCATCAGACAGTCGCCAGCTTCCTCCTTGGTGCGGGGGAATGGGGCGTCCACGTCCGCGGCGATCTCCAGGACAAGGTCGATCGCGTCGTCCACGCCGTCGCGCACCTGGGTCCACCGCTGTGCTGCACGCGTGCGCTCATCGCCGGGGTCGTGTTCACGCTCCGGCAGAAGGTCGGCCACCGGCACCGACAGCGCCTGGTGCAGCCGGCCCAACGTCGGCTCCTGACACAGCTCCTCCACCGCCGCAGCCGTCAAGGGCGGCTTCGCCTCCGCGACGCGCTGCTGAACTGTGACGCCCAGGACGACCGCCGCGGCCGCGTAGCGCCAGGCGACCAGTGCCACGTGGCGCTCGTACGCGGTCGCGCCGTGCGCGATCTCCTGGACGGCCTGCCCGTAGAACGGGAACGTCGTGCTCGCCTCGTGCACATCGGCCAAGTCGCTCCCGCCTGTGAGGCGGTCCCACAGAGCGCTCGCCGACTGCAACTCGTAGCGTGCGGTCAAGAACGCCGAGTTCAACGACCGCATCGCCCCCAGCTCGGTCGTCGTCAGCGGGCCGCGCTCATCGAACTGTGCAAACCGCATCGCCACTCCCAGCCCCGGGTCCGGATCAGTCTCCGGCACGCTACCCGGCTCTGCGGCCCAGGTGGCTAAGATGCGACGCTCAGCCGAGCCAGACGATGTTCCGGACGGTCAGGCGGCGCAGCGGCCGGTTGACAGCCGCGTAGCGGACCTCTTCGCCCTCGGGTCGTCGGCGTTCCACTGCCGGAAGCCCCACGGCGCCGGCGGCGGCGTCCAGGACGTCCCACACGGTGTCTTCGACATGCTTGGGCAAGGTGTCAAGGACCTTCGCGGCCGGCGGCGAGAAGCGGACCGCGTACGGCTGTGCGGTCACCGGCGTCTTCCCCGCAGCTCCGCCATGTTGGTGGCCTCGCTGTCGTCGTAGCCGGAGGCGATGAACGCGTCGACCGCCGGGGCGTGGGCTAGGCGGGCCTGCCAGTCCTGGACGACCAGCGGCGCGAGGGAGAACGTGGCGCGGGATTCCTCCAGCGCTCCCGCCCACTGCTGCTCGAACGCCGGCACCCCGCGCGCCGGTCCGCGCGCAGCTGGGCGAGCAGTTCGGCCGGAACTCCCGCGGCGGGGGCGTAGGGCGTGACGGCTACGCGGTCGGGCTGTGCGCTCATCGGCACCTCCTGGCGGGTCTTAGGGCCACGGTATGGGGGACGATCGCCCTGTACTGGAAAATCGCTCCTCCGCCCGGAGCTCGCCCTCTACAGTGACGTAAAGATCACGGGAGGGTGTATGGGCAGGGCGTCGCGTGGAAAAAAGGACGCACGAGAGGCTGGCCGGACCCGGGACCACACCGTGCCGCAGATGTACTTGCGGAACTTCGCCGAACACCGCGGTCGCCGGAACTACGAGCTCGTTGCCCGTCGAATCGCGGATGTCGACGAAACCTTCCCCGTCGCGCCCAACAACATACTTCTCGAACGAGGATTCTATTGGGGCACGACTTCCGACGGCATCCCTCACCACCTCGCCGAGGAACTGCTCACAACCCTTGAGACCGCAGCGGCTCCTGTGATGAAGGCTGTGTTGGACGCGCCCGAGGGAGCGCTTCCTGCCCAATGGCCTCTTTCATCCCGTGAGCGGATCATCATGGCCTGGTGGATGGCCGCCCAGATTCTTCGGACTAAGCGCCAACGGAAGCGTCTGGAGCATGTCAGCAGTGGCGATCGCCTGGAGGTGCCCCACGAACTATCCCTGTTCGTGGCCAACAACCCACACGTGGCGTACATCGCGGAGAACCTGTCGCCGCTCGCGTGCATTCTCTACAGGCGTCCGTGGGGACTGGCTTTCACGGACATGTGCCTGCTCACCAGTGACGTTCCCGTGGTGCTGTTCAACGGTCATGATGCCGACGACCAACTCGCAGCTGCCGATGTCTACAACATCATGCTCCCGCTCGACCCGCACCGGCTGCTCTTCATGCCGAACAGCACCTTGCAGGCCGATGACCCGAACAAACGCGTTGACCACCGCATGAAGATCAGCGGGGCAGTGGGAATCGCCCTTGTGCAAGTCGCCTACGACGTGGCCGACGCCTTGGTCATCCACCACCCCCGGCACGACCCATGGCACCACTGGAAGCCATCCGGCCCCCGTCAGCCCACCCCCTGGGACGGCAAAGACCACCCCGCCCCGATGTACGCGCTCGAGTACCCCACTTTGCCCCCGCACCTGACAGTCGAACGCCGCTGGCTCACCGAACACCCACCGCCATCCGCGACAACCGGGAGCCGTCCCGCCACGACAGGGGCACCGGCCTCAACAGCCGCGGCGTTGGCGGAGCCGTCGGGGACTGCTACTTCCGACGCCACCACCGAGACCTCTTCTCGCCTGCCGAGGCCGTAGCAGAAGAGTCGCCGTCGGCGTAGGCCATTGGTGCCGTGAGATTCACGGGGGAGTTGTCGCCGGCTGTGATGTGGATGCTCTGGACGGCTCTGTGCACCTGTTCGGGCGTGGGGTCGCTCTCTCCCGCCGGCATCACGTCGCGGAGCTCGGCCACGAACTGCGTCAGGCGTGTGCGGACCTGATCAAGGACATCTTGGAGAACCGAGACGTCAACTGCCCAGTACACGGCCTCAATCACGATCCTGCGGTCCCGCCGGTCGTAGGTCATGAACCTCGCCAGCTCGGCCGCCCCGGGCGGGCTCAGCCGAAGCGGCTCATCCGGCGCCGTGCGGGCGATCATGGCCTCGATCTTGCCTACGCCGAATGGGATGGGCACCTCCTCCGAGTAGTACTCGCGCGCGAACTCGGGGAGTTCATACTTGGTGATCGTCTCGCCCTTGATCTGCCAGGCAACCGATCTGGCGTCCGCACGCATCGGCGCGTAACCCTTGCGGTAGTCGGGCAACTCGACCTCTGCGTTGGTGTAGCCGTGCAGTTCCTGCAGTGCCCATGTGCGCAGGGGCTGCGAGGAAGCGTGACCGCCGATCACGAGAACCTGGCGCAGCACCGAGGCGAGCGGCACGGAGTCGTCCAGGACGTCGCGCTCCAGCCGCTCGAGGGGGTGGGATCGTCGCATCTGATCAGCTCACTTCAGGGCCAGGAAGCCGGCGACCGCTGCCGCGACTGCGGCGATCGCACCCAGGGCGGTCCACCACGTGGCGCTCCGGTACCAGGGCGTGGGCGGGCTCGGAGATGGCGCCGGCGATAAAGGCGGGGGCTGGTGCGTGTTCGCGGTGCTCGTTGAGCTGCCGGACGCGTGTGCGCTGGACGCGTTGACGGTGACCGGGGAGTTGTCCCCGGAGGTGATGCGGACGTGCTGCCCGGAAGGCTGGTCGTCGGGTGACGACGGGGTGGGCAGGTGGCCCCTTGTGTTCATGGCGTTGATCAGCTCCTTGTATGCGTTCAGGACACCCTGCCGTGCTGTGGACAGGTTTCGCAGGGTTTCGTAGTACCGGTCGGAATCCTTGCGTCTCCACTCCGGTGGCACCTCGGTGTAGGAGATGTCGTCCCCGCTCAACGGCGGAAAAGTGTCACCGAAGCGTTCCCCCAGCTCATCGAGGGCTTCGACCAGAGTGTGGTGGGCGTGGGCCACCTCCGGGTCGATGAAGTCGACAGGGTCGGCGGCGAGAGTCTCGTGAGTCCGGTGGCCGGCCTCAGCCAGCCAGGCCGGGATCCGCCGCATGGGGGCCTCGCTGCGCAGCGCGGAGAGCAGCCGGGCATCCGGCGGCAGGGTCTCGAGAACACGCGCTGCTTTGGCGCGGTCGGGATCGGAGTCGGCGAACTCTTTCAGCGTGGCCACCAATCGGGTGATGGCCTCGTGCCCGCAACTGGCAGGGCTAGGGACAGCACCAGCATGGGCGCTCCTTCCCTGGGCGACGTTGCCCTGGCCGTTCAGCAGGCGGCCTGACGGCCTGATGCGCCAGTATGACGCGACACATCAACAGCCACGGCACGCTTTTGTTGCGCCTGCCTCCAACAGCACTCCATGCAGGCGGCTGCGGGGCACGCCAGTCGTCCGGACTTGCCGTGGCGCCTGCGTTTCCCGGCGATCCGAAGCTGGAGATGGCAGTCCCGTCAGTGCACTCTGTGGGGCAGGCCAGCCTGACGGCGGCGCCGCAGGCGGTGGGCTGAGGCGCGAGCTGGTCAGCTCCCTGTGCCCAAACGGCGGTGCTCCCGGCGCTTGAGTTCGACTCGTGGGGCATGCTCGAGCGAGCGGGCCACCTGTACGTGCGCGAACTCCTTGCCCACAGCGTTGCGGCCTTTCGCGCTCTTGCCGCCAACGCAGGCATGGGGCTGCTCTGGGCGATGGAGATTCCAATGACAGCCCTGGGCCTGCCCGCTGCTCCGTCGACCGCGGGGTGGTGCCGAGCGGGTTCTGCGCGGCCCAAGGCTCGAATTGAGACCAAAACTGAGACCATGGGACAACGAAGCCCCCAACCGCGCTGCGGTCGGGGGCTTCGTCTGCCCTGGTGGGCGGGTGCGGAGGATACGAGATTCGAACTCGTGAGGGGTTGCCCCCAACACGCTTTCCAAGCGTGCGCCCTAGGCCACTAGGCGAATCCTCCGTGGGAGAGAGTACAAGACGGGAGGGGGTGGGTGCGAACTCGATCCGGGGTGATCGGATCGGGTAGGGTTGGCGTCAGCCCCTCACGTGGCGCTATCTCGCTGAACTCCCCCAGGGCCGGAAGGCAGCAAGGGTAGGTGGGCTCTGGCGGGTGCGTGAGGGGTCTTTGCGTGCTCGGGGGAAGGTGCGTGCCGCTCCCGACCCAGGGTGGTGGAGGGCCGGGCGGGCGGAGGAAGGCTTCGGCGGTGCGGCTGCGGGGGAGCGGCCCCGGGGGCGGTGGGGGAGGCGGACGCGGGGTCGGATGTCAGTGGGCCCGGATATGGTCGTAGGCGTGTCCCTCGCTCTGTATCGCCGCTATCGTCCCGAGACCTTCGCCGAGGTCATCGGGCAGGAGCACGTCACGGACCCGCTGCAGCAGGCGCTGCGGAACAACCGGGTCAATCACGCGTACCTGTTCAGCGGGCCGCGCGGGTGCGGGAAGACGACGAGCGCGCGGATTCTGGCGCGCTGCCTGAACTGCGAGCAGGGGCCGACGCCGACGCCGTGCGGCGAGTGCCAGTCGTGCCGGGACCTGGCCAGGAACGGCCCGGGTTCGATCGATGTGATCGAGATCGACGCGGCCTCCCACGGCGGTGTGGACGACGCCCGTGACCTGCGGGAGAAGGCGTTCTTCGGACCGGCCGGCAGCCGGTACAAGATCTACATCATCGACGAGGCGCACATGGTCACCTCGGCGGGGTTCAACGCCCTGCTGAAGGTGGTCGAGGAGCCGCCCGAGCACCTGAAGTTCATCTTCGCCACCACCGAGCCCGAGAAGGTCATCGGCACCATCCGGTCGCGTACCCACCACTATCCCTTCCGGCTGGTCCCGCCCGGTACGCTCCGTGATCACCTCATGGCGGTGTGCGAGCGCGAGGCGATCCGGGTCGAGGACGGGGTGTATCCGCTGGTGGTGCGGGCCGGCGCCGGTTCGGTGCGGGACTCCATGTCCGTCATGGACCAGCTGCTGGCCGGTGCGGGCGCCGACGGTGTGACGTACGCGATGGCCACCGCGCTGCTCGGTTATACGGACGCGGCACTGCTGGACGATGTGGTGGACGGGTTCGCGGCCGGCGACGGGGCGGCGGTCTTCGAAATGGTGGACCGGGTGATCGAGGGCGGGCACGACCCGCGCCGGTTCGTCGCCGACCTGCTGGAACGGCTACGGGATCTGGTGATCATCGCGGCTGTCCCCGACGCCGTGGAGAAGGGGCTCATCGATGCCCCGCGCGAAGTGGTGGAACGGATGGCGGTCCAGGCCTCGGTCTTCGGGGCCGCGGAGCTGAGCCGGGCCGCCGACCTGGTCAACACCGGCTTGACGGAGATGCGCGGCGCCACCTCGCCACGACTCCAGCTGGAACTGATCTGTGCGCGCGTGCTGTTGCCGGCGGCCTACGACGACGAGCGGTCGACGCAGGCACGGCTGGAGCGGCTGGAGCGTGGGATCGCCTCGGGCGCGATCGGGCTCACCGCGCCGCCGCATGCCGGCGCGGACATGGGCGGGATTCCCGCCGGACCGGGTGGGGCCGCAGCCGCACGGGCGGCGCTGGGCCGTACGGCTCCGGATACCGGCCGGGTGGAAGGCCACTCATCGGCCGCGGGCCAGGCCCCGGCCCCAGCTCCTGTCCAGGCTCCGGCCCCGGCACCGCACAATCCCCTTCAACCGCCGGCTCCCCCTGCCGCCCCGCCGGTCGGCGAAGCCCCGGCCGCTGCTCGCCCGGGGGCCTGGCCGGTGCCCCAGGGCGGCGGTGCGCATTCCTCCGCGCCGAACCCTTCAGCCCCGGCCTCCCCCATTTCCTCGGAAGCGTCGCCCTCACCGACCCCGACCACCACCCCGCCCACCGCCACACCGGACCACTCCGCCGCACCCGAGCACCCCGCGGCGCCGCATCACGGCCGCCCCCCGCCCCGGCGCCTGGCCGACCACCGCGGGCCCCGGCGTGCCCGCACCCCTGTCCTCGTCCGC
>NZ_FMCH01000567.1 GCF_900091855.1 Streptomyces sp. DvalAA-14 | reverse complement strand
GAATGATCCGATCATCCGCTGGAGCAGTTGCTGTGCTTCTGGCGGCTGGCTTCCTTGTTCCTGCTGTGTCCCAGCCGGCCGCGGCGGCAACCGCGACGACCGCGTGGCAGAGCGGGGGTTTCCATGTCGACACCCCGAATGTGGTCCGGCGTTCGGACATCGTGCTGGGCAGGCCGAATACGGCTGCCGCGCAGTCGCTGCCGCTGGGCAATGGTTCGCTGGGGGTGGCGGCCTGGGCCGCGGGCGGGTTCACCGCCCAGCTGAACCGGGCCGATACGCTGCCGGGCCGGCTGTCGCCGGGCCAGGTGAACATTCCGGGTCTGTCCGCGCTGACCGGCGCGAGTGACTTCAAGGGCTCGCTGGATGTCTACACCGGTGTGCTGAACGAGTCCGGCGGCGGTATGACGCTCAAGGCGTGGGTGTCGGCGACCAAGGACGAGCTGGTGGTCGATGTCACCGGCGCCGACCCGGGCAGCCAGCAGAGCGCGACGGTGGGGTTGTGGTCGGGCCGCAGCCCGCAGGCCGCGGTCTCGGGCGCCACCGGCACGCTGGCCGAGACCTGGGTGGACAACTCCGAGGCCGGCCATTCGGGGCGGACCTTCGGGTCGCTGGCCGCGATCACCGCCGGCGGCCGCAGCGTCACCAGCTCGGTGGTCAGCTCCACCCAGGTCAAGACGACGTTCACGCCGAACGCCGACGGCTCGTTCCGGGTGGTGGTGGGCGCCCCGTCGTGGACGGGCGGCAACGCGGCGAGCACCGCGAGCAGCCTGCTGGGCTCGGACGCCACCGCCGCGGAGTCCTCGCTGCTGTCCTCGCAGCAGTCGTGGTGGGCGAACTACTGGGCGAACAGCGGCGTGCTGGAGGCCACCTCCGCCGACGGCACCGCGCAGTACATGGAGAGCCTGCGCACGCTGTACCTGTTCATGGAGGCCGCCTCGATGCGCGGCACGGTCCCGGGCAGCCAGGCCGGTGTGGCGGACATGTTCAACTTCGGGCAGGACCACCAGGCGTGGACCCCGTCGGCGACATGGCTGTGGAATCTGCGCACGCAGATCTCGGCCAACATGAGCAGCGGCAACTTCGCGCTGAACACGCCGATCTTCAACCTCTACGAGAACAACCTGCCGGCGATCGAGGCGTGGACGAAGCAGCAGATGGGCGGGCTGCCGGGGGCGTGCGTGCCGGAGGTGATGCGCTTCAACGGCAACGGCGGCGACCCGGGGGCGGGCGCCAACGCGGCCTGCAGCGAGCCGGGCAGCCCCAACTGGAACGCGCTGGACATCAGTTCCGGCCCGGAGATCAGCCTGTATGTCTGGGAGCAGTACCAGGACACCGGCGACCTGAACTTCCTGCGCACGTACTACCCGCTGATGAAGGACTCCGCGACGTTCCTGCTGGCCTACCAGAAGGTCGGCTCCGACGGGAAGCTGCACGCGGTCGCCAACGCCCACGAGACCCAGTGGGCGGTGCAGGACCCCACCACCGACCTCACGGCGGACTCCGCGCTCTTCCCGGTGGTCATCAAGGCCGCGCAGCTGCTCAACACCGGTGACAGCGCGCTGATCGGCCAGCTGACCACCGCGATCCCGCAGATCCCGGACTGGGCGCGGACCGACTACGGCCGCACCCAGGTGCTGCCGGCCTCGGCGGACTCCTCGGGCAACGACATCATCGCGTACTCCTACCAGCCCACCGCGCAGATCCGCAACAGCGAGAACATCGACCTGGAACCGGTCTGGCCGTGGAACCTGGTCACCGACGACGCGGGCCCGCTGCACGATCTCGCGGTGCGCAGCTACAACCACCGGGCGGTGACCGGCGGCAACGACTGGAGCATGGACGCCATCGACGCCGCCCGCCTCGGGCTGTCCAGTGAGGTCGCGGCCCGCCTGGTGTCGATCACCGAGGGCCACCAGGTCTACATCGACGGCCTGGCCGACCTGGGCAGCACGGTCGGCACCGAGTCCTACATCGAGCAGGCCTCCGGTGTGGCCACCGCCCTGGACGAGGCACTCGTGCAGGACTACGACGGCACCCTGCGCGTCGCCCCGGCCTGGCCGTCCGGCTGGGACGTCAGCGGCACCGTCTCGGTGCAGGGCAACACCAAGGTCGACGTCCAGGTCCAGGGCGGCACCCCCGTCACCGTCGCCGTCCAGGCCGGCTCCACCCAGACCATGAA
>NZ_FMCH01000491.1 GCF_900091855.1 Streptomyces sp. DvalAA-14 | reverse complement strand
GTGGTTCGTCGCGGCGTTCTATGACCGGTACGCCCCGCGGCCCGATCGGACGGTGCTCCCAGAGGCCGACACTCTGGTCCGCGACTTCCTGGAAGCGACCCCTGGCACTGCGGCGGATCTCGCCCGCCGCTGCGACCTCCACTCGTACTCCCTGCGCCGAGTTGCTCCGCTCGCGCCACGCCAAGAATCTCATCCGAGCCGCTGAGCAGCACCGCAGCCGCCTTCGGGATCCTCTGCTGGCTGCGCGACTGGATGAAAGGTCCAACCTGCGGCCACAGCCTGTGTGCTGGCGAGACTGGACGCCGAAAGCGGTTTCAAATGTCCTAATTATTGCGATATAAACGCAACCCAAACTGCAACCCAAAACACAACGAGGTGCCGAAGCGCAGGGGCGGTTCGGCACCTCGTTTCGCCTGGTCAGGCGGGGTGCGGAGGATACGAGATTCGAACTCGTGAGGGGTTGCCCCAACACGCTTTCCAACTGTTCGCCCATGCGGCCGGGCGCGTTCATCAGTGTTCTGACCTGCGGCGTAGTGGTCCGGAGCGTGGACTTCGAACCCCGCTGAACGCAGGTGAATGCAATTGGAACTGCAACTGGCCCGGCGCTGCCCACGTCATGTCTGACCTGCGGTGCCATGAGTTCTGTTCAACGGTAGGGAACGCGGCTACGCGTCCTGCCAGTCGGTGGCAGAGTCGAAGTTGGCGTCGGTGATGCCCTGGACGGATCGAACTCGTAGGGGCTGATCTGCCGAGCAGCGGGTGAAGATCACGGGCCATGCGCCGCGCCGACGGCGGGCGGCGGCTCGGGCGTGCCACCTGCGCCGACGCGCTCCCCGCGCTTATACACACCGCCGAATGCTTCTCGCACGCCCTTTCTACTCGAATCCGCGGCTAATTCCCTGGCCGGGAAGGTACTCGGGTTCGACTACGAGGTGGGACATGGAGCGCGCGACTCAGGGGACAGCACGGCGCGGCACAGATGACATCGGCGAGCGGCGCCCAGCACGCTTCCTCGGCAGCCTGTCGGGGCCAGTGCGGGAGGAACTGCTGAGTATCGGTTCTCCGCAGAAATATCCGCCCGGGGAGAAGATCCTGGTGGAGGGTGCGTCGGGCGATTACCTGGTGCTTCTGAAGACCGGCTGCGTGAAGGTTACTGGCAGGCGTGGCAACGGGCATGACGCCCTGATCGCGATACGGGTAGGCGGAGACGTGGTCGGGGAGATGGCCGTGATCGACGGCGTGCCCAGGTCGGCCACGGTGACCGCCTGCGACGACATCGACGCACATGTCGTCCAAGGCCGAGCGATGCGGAGCTTCCTCGACAAGCACCGCGAGGCCGCCATTCAGATCGTGCGGCTCAGCCACCGCCGCCTGCGCACCGCAATTTCCTGGCGCATCGCTTTCGGTGAGTTTCCGGTTCGAGTGCGGCTGGCCCGGATGCTCGCCGAACTGGCCGAGAACCATGGTCGACCCATCGAAAAGTACGGCCATCCCGTCCGCTCGTACACCCTTATCGACGTCAACCTCACGCACACCGAACTGGCTGAGCTCATCGGCGCGAAGTCGGAGACGGTGCAGAAGGCGCTGGCGGCGTTCCGTGACGAAGGGATCGTCACAACCGGCACCCGCCGGATGGAGGTGATGAGGCTGGACTACCTCCGGGCGATCGGACACCCGTCGACGATCGGCCGCTGAACAGACCGAGGAATCCGCATTTTTACGGCCTGCTCTGAGGCTTGACCGCACGGGCGGCACAGTTGGCGTCCAGCGCAGCCAACTGTCGAAACCTTGACTGAGTAGGTGATGGTTCACATGACATCGCACTCGACCGTCAGTCCCTGGGGCCAGCCCCGGCCGGACAACACCCGCCACCTCTGCCTGGCGGCGGACATCGAGCAGTACAGCCGCTTCGACACCCCGGACCAGCAGGCCGCACAAGCCCGACTCGAACGGGTGCTGCGGGCGGCAGCCGTTCGCAGTGGGCTGGACCACGGCCAGTGGTCCACCCAGCCGCAGGGCGACCTGGAGTTCGCGGTTCTCCCGCCCGGCACTCCCGAGCAACTAGTGCTGGGCGAGTACGTCACGCACCTGGCGGCCGAGCTCGGCGGCTACAACGCCACCCGCCGGCCCGCCGGACGGATGCGCCTTCGGCTGGCCATTGACGCCGGCGTGGCCGCCACGGCCGCCCTGGGCTTCTCCGGCCCCGCCCCGATCGCGGTCGCCCGCTACTTGAACGCACCCGAGGTGAAGCAGGCTCTGGCGGCTGCCGAGTCGGCGAGCCTGGCCGTGGTGGTCTCCGACCACCTCTACCAGGACGTGGTGCGCTCACGCGTGCACGGACTCGACCCGGAGCAATACCGGCGTATCCACGTAAGGCAGAAAGAGTTCGCCGGGTACGGCTGGGTCCGGTTGCCCGGTGTGGATCCGCAGGGCGTACGGGGGCCCTGGCCGAGTGCGCCGGGGGACGGGCCGCGGCCCACGGCGCCGGCGACGGAGCGGGAGCAGCCGACTTTTGTGCAGTACGGCGTCCACGGCACCGCCGTCCAGGGTGTGATCCACGGGTCCGTCGTCCACGGCGCAGCGCCCGGCTCGGAAGGCCGATGAGCGACCACCCGCCCGCAGGGGGCTGCGCCTGCTGCTGGAACGCGGGGGGCAGCAACCGTCAGCAGGGCACCCGGGGCCTCTCCGTCCAGGGCCGGACCGGCGACGTGCACTACTACGCCGCCGCCTGCGAGCACCACTCCGCCGCCAGCGCGCGGCGGTCCATGGCCGGCTTCTCTCCGGTCCCCTACGAGACGCTGCGCGAGGAGTTGCACCGGATCATTCGGGCCTGCTCGCTCATCGTGGACGACCTGCGTGACGACACCGACGACTCGGGAGGTTCACCATGGGACTGATCCCCTACAACCGGGTGTTCGACGTGCTGGAGCACCGGTTCGTGCCCGCCGACCTGCCCTTCCCAGTTACCACTGCCAACGGCCCGGCCTGGCTCACCGCCGTGGCGGCCCGGCGGGCGCTTTACCTCAGGTCGGCGGACCCGCGGCTCCGTGAGGAGATCTGGCGCGAGGCCGTCGGCGCGGCGCAGCGTGACACGGCCGCGGCCGGACCTGACCGGCTGCTGGTGCTCTGGCTGGCCCTGCCCGCGATGCGGCGGACCCTCTACCGGATCGCGATCCGGTGGGCTATCGACCGGCGGGAGCTCGAATCCGAAACGCTGCTCGCCCTGTTGGCAGCACTCGCGGACGTCACCCCGCAGGCCCAGGACTCCGGTCACGCACTGCTGTGCCCCGCCGCCAACCAGGTCTGGACGTTCGCCAAGGCTCGCGTCCGGGAGCGACCGGTGGCGGATATCGCGGCGCTGGCCGCCGTCCACCTCGCCGTGGAGGCACCCGCGGAGTCGCCCGTCAGCGACTGGCAGGATGGCTGGGAGCTACGCGTATCGCCGCCTGCCCGGCCTGACGGCTTGTCGGCGACGGTGCGGTTCAGCGTCACACCGGGGCGGCTGGAGAGCTTTCGTCTGGGCGAGCTGGCAGGCCACTTGGGCCTCGGAGAGATCGTGCACCGGGCGCGGCGCCCCAGTGAGGGCAGCAGGATCGGCACCCTGTCGCTGCGTCCGGTCGGAGGGCGGCGATGACCCCTCGCCCCGGCACCTGGCTCTCGTTCGGCGAGGCGTTCGACCTGCCCCTGGCCGTCGACCTGCGCACCGCCGCCCGCGCGCTCGGGCTGTGCTCCGCCACCGCCTACAAGCTCATCCATCAGGGGGATTTCCCCTGCCCCGTCCTGCGCCTCGGGTGGCAGTACCGGATCCCCACCACTGACCTGCTTCGGGCGCTCGGGATCGAGGAGCGCCCCGTCTACGCGGCTGACCTACGAGCCGGCGCCGACTTCGCGGAACAGCGCAATCGTGCAATCGAGTTCGAGACGGAGGACTACGCATGACCATCGTGGCCGTCGCCGATACGGAGCCCGAGGAGGCGCCGATGACGACCTGCTTCGTCATCGCGCCCATCGGCAATGAGCACGCCCCGGACAGGAGCGCGGAGCTGCTGGCGTTCGAGGAGAACCTGGAGATCTACGAGAAGGTGATCCTGCCCGCCTGCGCCAAACACGGCATCGTCCCGGTCCGGGCGGACGGGATCGCCGATTCGGGCGAGATCACCGAGCAGATCTGCCGCCACTTGCTGCAGGACGACATCGTGATCGCCGACCTCACCGGGGGAAATGCCAATGTCACTTACGAGCTCGGGATCCGGCATCTGACCGGCAAGCCCATCATCCACATCGGCGAGCACGGGCAGTTGCCGTTCGACCTCTCGCAGATCCGGACGATCATGTTCAAGCGCAGCCGGAGCGGGCTGGTCAGGGCGCGGCGGGACCTCGAGACCGCGCTGGAGGGTGCCCTGCATAACGGGTTCGAGCCGCTGACCCCGGCCCGGATCCTGTTCGGACTGCCAGCAGCGCCGCCGCCGGCTGCGGTCGAGGCGGAGCCGGACGACCCGGAGGCCCCCGGGCTGTTCGACCGGTTCGCCCGGGTGGAGGAGCAGATGGAGGCGATGAGCGAGACCACGGAGGCGATCGCCGGGTACATGACGGTGATCGGCGAAGTCGCCGTGCAGATCGCTCCCGTGATGGAACGGGCCTCCCAGCCCGGGACGCCGATGAGCGCGTGGCTGCCGGCGATGAGTGAGCTGGGGAAGACGATGGCCGAGCCAGCCTCCGGTCTGCGGGAGGCGTGCACCCGTTTCGCCGGGCAGATGGTGGAGATGGACGCGGCGGTCCAGACGGCGTTCGACGTCATCGCGGTGATGCCGCCCGAGCAGCGCGCCGGTTCGCCGGCCGGCTTCCTGGAGCAGATGGTCAGCACTGCGGAGTCCACGCAGGAGATGGTCGGCGTGCTCGGCGAGGTCGAGGTCGGCATGCGGTGGCTGGTGAAGATGAGCCGGGAACTGCGGGCACCTGGGCGGGACATCTCTGCTGCGGTCAAACAAGTCACCGGCGTGGTGACCCGGATCGCGGACTGGGAGCGCCGGGCCCGCGAGCTGATCTGACCACCCGGTGGGTGGCCCCGGCGACGGCTGCCGGGGCCACCCACCGGGACTTTCAATGCCGCACGACTGTCTCCTGGGTGAGCCCCGCGATCGGCTCACCCGTGGAAGCTCTCCCTGCCAGTGTCGCCGCCGCCATCGGGCTGGACAGGGCGGCGCAGGACTCCAAGTGGTTCAGAAATCTTAGGGCCGCACCACGCAGAAGTCGGCCGGAGGGGCCCCGAACATCATCGCTGGCCACTCCAGTGAGTCGGTCGAGTACAGCAGGCGGATGCTGTCGGCGTCCACCTGCTCCACCGGCCCCAGCGGCGGGTGAATCGGGCCTGCACGGTCTCGGCGGGTACCGCCACCGAAAGCGCAGAGGGTCCGGACCAATGAATCGGTCCGGACCCTCGTCTGCCCTGGCGGGCGGGGTGCGGAGGATACGAGATTCGAACTCGTGAGGGGTTGCCCCCAACACGCTTTCCAACGGGTCACGAGGCTGTACATGAGGAGGTATAGACATTGTGACCTGCGACGGAACGGCTCTCCCGGCGATTGACGGACGGTCCCGGACGCGGCTGAATGAGACCAAGACTGAGACCAGAGGACCACACGTCGTTGCCGGCTAAATGGGTCTGCAGCCCAGGCGCCGCACGGCCGCCGGGGCCTGTGTGGGATGCGGACGAGGCCCTCTTCCTGCCGACCTGGCACGGTGTCACGTAGCCCTCCGGCTTCCAGGCCCTCTGCCACTGCAATGACCGTGGCGCCCACGGTCCGGTCCCGACATGCCGCGACAAGAGCAGGAACCGAACCCCTGCTCCAGGACCGACAGCAGCAGTGCATAGGGGTGCCTCTGCCTTCTCCACGGCCGTGTCCGGGCGAGGGCGCTGCCGATGTCTGTTCCCGTATCGGAAAAGTGATAACACTCCGCTCCGCCGTACGAATGGCTAGCGTGAAGTCGGAAACGATGAGCCGTGACATCGGCATCCGCACCATGGAGACGCATGTGATGACACCCCCCGCCCCTTCCGGGGATGGCAGGAGGACCCAGCCCTTACCCCGCACGATCGAAGCGATCAGCGCTGCGCTCGGTGAGGAGAAGCGACAGGCGTTCCACGCGGCGCTTTGGCAGGCGCCGCTGGGGCCGGAACTCGACGACGTGATGAACGTGTGGTGGATGGAGGCGATGTTCGATGCGGTGCCCGGCCGTGAACGCCGTCTGACCAGGACGGTCGCTGGCCGTGACCTGGTACGCCTGCCGGATCTGTTCGTAGGCGGTCACCGGTGAGGCCGGTGTCACGCGGCTGGCAGGCCGTCGCCGAACTCAGAGCGGCCGAAGTCCTGCATGCCATGGGAACGTCGGGATTCACGGAACTCCACGACCAGATGGTCCTCTTCTTCCGCGCGCTGGCTCTCGAAGTGGGCGATTCCGTCAAGTCGGGCAAGGCGCCGCCGGGACTGCCGATGGAAATCGACGATGTCATCTGGTACAGCGTGGCCGTGCCCTGGGAAGGCGTCTTCTTCAGCTACAGCGTCTATCCCGGCGAACGGCAGATACGTATCTGCGACCTCATCTGGATCACCACGGATCCGGATCTGCCCTGACCCGTCTCCAGCCTGAGTCCCGGTGCCGCCAGCATGAACGGTGCTACAGGCCTTGTGAGGTGCCGGAGACACGGACGATGCTGCAGCAGGACGGCCGTCTCCCTGCGACCACGTGCCCGGGGGCGGGCAGGTACGTGAGCTGGTGCCGGCCGTCCTCGTGGAACAGGTCGTAGCGATGTCCATCGCAAGGGCTCCGCCGAGGGCCGCGGATTCCGGCTCGTGGATACCCGGCAGCCAGAACGTCACCGACCCGCCCGCTGTCGACGAGTCAGTCGCACCGTGAAATCGGTACTGATCACGGTTGCTCCCGGTAATCATGGAGCGCTTGATCCTGTCCTGTTGCGGGGCTCCGCCGCTGCGCTCGCCGCCTCGAGTTTCCTGGGCCGAGTCCAGAAACCCGGTGCTCTTCTCAGCAGAGCTCCCGGACATCTGAGCCCGAACGAAGCTCCACCGGGCTCGCCGGGGGATGCCGCTGGTGCGACGAGCCACGACGGTCTGTTTGACGCGCAATGTAGCGCTTGCGTACTTCCGTAACTACGCAGGGTGGGGTGTGATGCATCCGCGCGAGTCACCACGACCCCAGGGCGGTGAACGTCCAGGCCAGGGCTGCCTTTTCGGCACCAAGCGCAACCGAAACTGCAACCGCGCAACGATGAGGGCCCCGACCGCTGCGCGGTCGGGGCCCTCCGCCCTGGTGGGCGGGTGCGGAGGATACGAGATTCGAACTCGTGAGGGGTTGCCCCCAACACGCTTTCCAACTGTTCGTCCGGGGGTTCAGGAGGGTTCGCCAACGTCCTGAACTGCGCCTACGTGCCACCCCTGGTGGTTGGCGGACGTCGCCGAACGAGGGTGAACGCAACCCGAACTGCAACCCTTCCCCGTCTGTCGTTGCCCTCGCCGACCCCTCGGACTTCGGGTGGCTCTGACAAGCGGCTGGGGCCGTTAATGAGGTTGTGGCTGTGAGGTCGCACCTGGGGTGAACCAGATTTCCCGGAGGTAGTTGCCGCCAGGGTCGGCAGGTCGTAGCCAGAGTCCTGGATACGGCTTCGTGCCGAAGAAGCTGAGGATCTCGGCTTCGGGATAGCCGAAAAGGTCGACGTCGTCGAGGACGACCGGGACAGCGGATGGACCGGTCGGCGCCGTAGTATGGCGCGCGACAGCGACGCCTCTGAGGCCGGGCATGTCTGGCAGGACTCCCCACCGGTCCGAGACGTCGCCGGAGATCGTCAACCCTAGCCCTTCGTACCTCGCGACGAAGGACCAGCCCGCTCCGCACTGCCAGCCCTCCCGTACGTCGGCCAGAGTCGCCACCATGTCTTGCGCCTCCCGTTCGGACATACCGACGGTCAGAAGACCTGCTCCGAGCGGGAGGAGCAGCCCCTTGCTGAGGACGAGTTCGAACATCCGACCATGGTGAAGTCGGCCTGACAGGTGTGGCAAGAGATTTCAGGCGGTCCGGGGGCTCGGGCGGAGGTGTTACGGACCCAGAGTCGGGCCCTGCGCGCCTACCTTCGCTGGCGCAACGCCAAGCCCGCCACTCCGACGTGCTGGCCGCCCAGCGCAAGGAGCGCACCCGAGTCCGCAGCGAGAAGGGCCTCCGATGGGTGGGCGGCCGATCGCCTGCGCAGCTTGATCGGCTGGGCGAGCTTGCCCGGCTGAGCCTCAGCGATAGCCGTCGACCCGGGTGCCGACCGCTGGAGCGAGATTGGGCCAGGGACGGCCTGCTCTGTCGGAGGCAGCGGACCGCAGGAGATCGAGAAGAGTGCAGCCCGGGTAGTCACGGAAGCTCGCCCAGGCCGACCGGTAGTAGCAGCTCCAGTAGCTCATGACCCGGCGCTGGGTGCGTGCGAAGAAGAGCGGGTTCTCCACGATGAACTGCCGGTATGCAAGGTGGCCGGGGTTGCCTGGCGCTGCGAGATCTCGGAGCTCATCAATGATGACAATCAGGATCTCCACAACGTACTCGCCGA
>NZ_FMCH01000492.1 GCF_900091855.1 Streptomyces sp. DvalAA-14 | reverse complement strand
CCGCACGGCGGTGGGGCGCACGGTGCGGCGTGGACGGGCCCCGCGAGGTAGGACTGCCAGTTCTTCGGCGCGTGCGGCGGCGGGGCCGGGTGGTGGGCGGCATCCGCGGCGGCCGGACCGGCGGCGCCGAGGGTGAGGCCGGTGGCGGCGACCGCGGCCCCGCCCAGGCCGGCCTTCAAGACGGTGCGCCGTTGCGCGCCGGGGGTGCGGGGCTCTTCTCCGCTGGGGACGTTGGGCATGTGCGGCTCCCGACTGGTGCAGATTTATAACGATTCAACAGCAGGTGGCGAGGAGAGACTACAAGCGCCCTCCCAGGACGTCCAGAGTGACGAGTCGGCGGGTGATCCTTCCCTGCGGCGCCAACTTCCCATTTTGAATCGTTACTTGGCGCTCGGCGGGATCAACGGGCCCGCAGGCTGGAGCCGCGCACCACCAGTTCGGGCTGGAGCACCACCTGGCGGTGCTCGTGGCGGCCGGGCTCGTCCGAGGTCTCCTCCAGCAGCATCTCCGCGGCCAGCCGGCCCATCGCCGCGGCCGGCTGGCGTACCGACGTCAGCGGTACGGCGGCCGCCGCGGCGAACTCGATGTCGTCGTAGCCGACGATCGCCAGGTCCTCGGGAACCCGCAGCCGGGCGGAGAAGAGCGCCTGGAGCACACCCAGCGCGAGCAGGTCGTTGGCGCAGAAGACCGCGCTGGGCCGGGGCACCAGGCCGAGCAGGCGGGCCCCGGCGTCCCGCCCGGCCGAGACGTCGAGCCGCTCGGCGGTGATCACGGTGAGCGCGGAGCGCGGCACGCCCGCCTCGTCCAGCGCGGCCAGCGCGCCGGCCCGCCGGTCCCTGACCTGGGGCCAGTCGGGCGGGCCGCCCACGTAGACGATGGACCGGTGCCCGGCCGCGATCAGGTGCCGCACGGCCAGGCGTCCGCCCACCACGGAGTCCACCGAGACCGAGCAGGCCGCGTCGTCGGCCGACACCCGGTCGACGAGCACGAACGGGATCGACTGCCCGCGGAGCACGTCGAGACTGCGCCCGGTCGGATCGGCTGGGGTGACCAGGACGCCGCGCACCCGCTGGGTGGCGAACAGCGACAGGTACTCGGACTCCTGCGACCGGCTCTCCGCGCTGTTGCCCACCATCACCCCCAGGCCGGCCTGCCGCGCGGCCCGTTCCGCCCCGCCGGCCACAGCGGCGAAGAACGGGTTGCCCATGTCCAGGACGAGCAGCGCGACCAGGCGGCTGGCGCCGGCCCGCAGGTGCCGGGCGTGCTCGCTCCTGACGTAGCCGAGCCGGGAGATCGCCGACTGCACCCGGGCCCTCATCGCTTCGGAGACGATCTCCGGCTGGTTGATGACGTTGGAGACGGTACCGACCGAGACACCCGCCTCCCGTGCCACGTCCTTGATGCCGATCCGGGGTCTCACCATGCGGTCCTCCCGTC